>CATLBG010000026.1 GCA_949878595.1 uncultured Clostridia bacterium | reverse complement strand
CCAATATTCATTTTAATTCCCTTTATTTTAAAATCCAAAATATTTCAACCGTTTTTTGTATTCGTTTTAACAGCGAGGCATGTGTCGGTTAAATAGCTACCCATGTTTCACTCTTCGAAACCATCATAATAAAGATTGAATTTATCATCTATTATGAGTGAAATTCAATTATGTCATCAATGGTTTTAGTTGGTTTTGCGCTCTACTCTTTCTGGTTTTTCAGCATCCTCAGGAATTAGCCACAATTTACCTTTTAGTTCTGCTCCTTTTACCCTGCCTTGTTTGCAGTAGTTACGAACAGACCTTTCACTGATATTCCATTTTTTAGCAATTTCGCTGGCTGTTAAAACTCCCATTGACTTAATACCTCATTTTTTGTTCTATTTTAATTATAGCCGATATCGGCAATTAAATCAATCGATTTGGAAACAAAAATTGCCGATAACGGCAAATTATATAAATCTTATCCAGTATATATTAAAATATTTGCACCACAAAAAAGAGAGGTTTACCCTCTCTATTTTATTGGAAATTTCTTTGGTAGATTATTTCTAAAGTCTGATAGTAAACTATTCTTGATTTCTTTTCTGGCTCTTTATTCTTGTTCTCAAGATATAAATGTTTTAAATCTTGCCACAAATTGTTTTCTTTAATTAAGTTCTCAACATATCTATGGTCTGTTGCGACTTTCCTTAAAGCCCAAGAATATGTGTTTGTATTTTTATCAAATCTAACATACTCTCGCCTCTCTTTGCCGTCTTCATCTTCGTAATAACTAACAATTGCAAAATCAACACTATGTAAAATTTTATTTCTATTAGCATTTAATTTCTTAACTGTAATTACAGAAGTTGAATCTTCAGCATATTCATAACTATTATCAAAACAATCATTAAACAATTTAATAAATGTTTCTTTTAATAGTTTTGGGTTTTCATATTTTTCATCAAATATCTTTTGAATTACGATATTATAGTCTAAGTCAAAACCCTTATTACCGTTTTTAACTCTAGTAATAAACTTTCTTCCAGCACTTCCAATTAAGTTGAATTGAAAAGTTAAGATTTTATTTTCTTTAAAAAATCTTTGAACTTTTCTTAATATTTCATCAACCTCCAACTTAAAAGGTTGATATTTGCCTTTCGGCACATATTCAAACGACATATTTTACCTCCTTAAAGTTTGAACTGGAGGGGGATTGTCATAACGACAATCAGGGAGTAAATAAATCCCATAGCAAATTTACTTACTTTCATATTATATCATATTTTTATTAAAATGTCCATATTAGTCTCAATACTTACACCACATAAAACCCATAGGCAAACAGGTGGCGATATGTGATTACTTCGTGGGTTGGAATGTAGTCAACAAATTCGATATGGTTTGAAAATTTCTTGGCAGGTTCGAATTGAGGTTCTCTACCGCCGCCAAGCAAAACCTAAATCGAACACTCAAAAAGTTTGATTTGGGTTTGTTTTTTTGTTATAATATAAATAACTAGAAGTAATTTATGAAGACTAATAAATGGGGAATTAGAGTATCCCTAGCAATATCTATTTTATCTTTATTAGGCGCAATATTCCTAAAAGATTGGTGGCAAAATTTGTCATTTGCAATTTTATTTAGCAGAGTTATGCTTTTATCCGTTCCGCTTATCATTTTGGCGGTAATCTTCGGAATAGGACATATAACTATTAGTTTGAAAAATAGAAATTAACTATAAATTTCAATTAGTAATAGTTGTAAAATATCAATAAAAAATTTATGGAGTATATTTTGGACAACAAGGATACAGAACAAAAAACTTTTCATTACGTTTTATCATATAAAACAGGAGAAGAAATGCTTGCGTTAAAAGATGATTTGTTTCAGATGCGAGAGCACATTTTAGCCGCTAACCCGAATATGCCGGAAGAATACGAGAAAAGAGCCGCGTATTCCAAATATTCAATAAGTCATCTTACGTTAGACGCAATATTTCCTTCGCTTGTCCGCTATGTGTCATTGGGGTGGAAGAATCCTAGAATGTATAGGCAAGTTCCTAAAATTGTAGAAAAATATCAAGAAGATTATAAAGAATACGTTTACGATGTGGACGACAATCTTTTAATGATTAAAACTATATCTGTACGTCATCAAGAAACGAAAGAGATTTTATATTTACTTGATTTTGACGGTTACAGATACGTTTTTAATGTTGACCGTTTTTCCGAAGATATTTCCGATCATAACGCCTATTGTTACGTCAGCCGTATAAAATATGAAAACGATAAACTGATTCAATATGAAGAATACGCGAGATGGTATCTTTCTCCGGGCATTTATTACAGCGAAATATATTATACAGTAGACGGTAAAGATTACTGTACAGCGCAGATATTAGCCGACGACAATGTTCCCGAAAGTTGTCGATTATCAAAGCTGGAGAACATAAAATTGGAAAATATAAACCTGCCCGTAACCGAAAAACTATCACCCGTTGACACTTTGGTATATAAGTTGATATATAACAGCTGTAAACTTGAACAAATAGACGAAATGAGCCTAAAAGAATGGCAATACAAAACTATCTTCCTGAAAAAGTCGAAAGCCCCTACGGGATTGCCTAAAACCAAACGCACAAAAACAGACTTTAAGCAAATGTTAAAAGAAAACGGCTGCACGACAAAAAATAAAATTGCATTTTCTGCGTTTTGGGATACGTTTAAGTCATTTGCGTTGGAGTGCAAATATGACTGCTCTGCGGACGATTTGTTATGGGAGCCGGATCCAATTCATAATTCAATTCATATTGCTCGACAGTTCTGCCACGAAGACAATAGCGGAAACTACGATTATATGGAGCAACTGTACATGGATATTGATATGAAATTTAATCAATCATTTGACGGAGAAAAAATAGAAAGTTTTTGGTCGGACAACGATTTTGAAGAATTTTTTTCAAAAGTTGAGCAAACCAAAGAATTTAAGTCAATCCCTTCCGATGCAATCATAGAATTATGTATCATTTTCTGTGAAGTATAATTACATTTCTTTTTACAACAAAATAGTGAGGATATTGATTGAAAATACGCGCTCACAATTAAAGCGTTTTGATGAACTCGTGAAGTCGCAATTTAGCGAGGTAACCATATGAAAAAAGTTAAAATAGAAAAATAGACATTTTGTGGCGGCGAAGAAATGATTGAATGCCATATGACTTCTTACGGCGGAGTATACATGGGACACAAGACGTGCGACGTTCGACTTTTTGCTACGGTCTGCCGCGATTGCGGAAACGTTGTCCGTACCTATTGCTAAGAACCTGAAAAATTATTCCCTAAAAAAACTCAGAGAATAATATAAATTTCAATTTAGCATAGAAAATTCGTTTTAGGTTACAACCACTCCGCCACGGGGAGGCTGCCCGACAGAAATGTCTAAATCAGTCTCTTTTTCTTTGAAAATTTCATTATTTTTATGAAAATGGGAGTCCGAATTTTCGGTACTCCCATTTTTGTTGTTATTTTCATTTTCGCTTGAAGATTTTTTCTCAAATTTTTCTAAAATTCTTTTGGCATAGAGTTCGTCATTGTTTATGGCAAGTTCACTATCTGAACACTTACTTCTTAATGTGAAGGCTGTAGGAACCTGTTATTTTTCAAACATTATTTATATCATTATTATTGCTATTTGAGTCGCTTTTATGTTTTTCTACAAAATTGAAAATTGAAAATATTTCTTAAATGCATCAATAAAAATGTGGATTTTGCTATTAAAATAATTGCCCTGTTATGCACTATGCGCTATAATATTTATGTTTATAGGATAATAAAGCATGATTAATATTTCAGATAAATATTTAAAAAATTATACTTTTATTGATTTATTTGCTGGGCTTGGTGGATTTAGATTAGCACTGGAGTCTTTGGGTGCAAAATGTGTATATTCAAATGAATGGGATAAGTCTGCTCAAGAGGTATATAAAGCAAATTTTGGAGAAACACCTGACGGAGACATTACAAAAGTAGATGAAAATAAAATTCCTGAACATGATATAATTTGTGCTGGCTTCCCTTGCCAAGCATTTTCCATAAGTGGCAAACAACGCGGATTTGAAGATAGTCGTGGAACTTTATTTTTTGATGTAGCAAGAATAGTTAAAGCTAAACAACCGAAAATCGTTTTTATGGAAAATGTAAAAAACTTTGCTACTCACAATAATGGAAAAACGCTTGAAGTTGTTAAAGCAACCATGGAAGAATTGGGATATAGTTTTAATTATAAAGTTTTAAATGCAACTGATTTTGGAATTCCTCAAAAAAGAGAAAGGATTTATATGGTTTGTTTTAGAAAGGATTTAGGTATTAATAACTTTTATTTTCCAAAATCTTTCCCATTACAAAGTCATGTGGAAGATTTTCTTTTAAAGGACGAAAAACAAGTTTCTGAATTATATATCAGTAGACCAGATATCTATTTTACCAATGTAATAGATAACAAAACAAGCAATAAATCAATTCGTTTAGGAATAGTAAACAAAGGTGGCCAAGGCGAAAGAATATACAGCACAAAAGGAATTGCAATAACAATTTCAGCAAATGGTGGTGGCGTTTTTTCAAAAACTGGTGGTTATCTTGTTAATGGAAAACCTCGAAGATTACATCAAAGAGAATGTGCTCGCTTAATGGGATTTCCTGACACTTACATTATGTCAACAAACAAAAGTCAAGCGTATAAACAATTTGGAAATTCTGTAGTTATTGATGTTCTTCAATATATTGGAATTGAAATAGGAAAAAAACTGGCAGGAATATAAAAATGAGAGAATTAGATTTTTATAATTGGCTAACAAATAAAAGTATCCCTAAAAAGCTGTGTAGCGATTATATTTCAAGACTTAAAAGATTAGAACATTCACTTTCTGATTGTGATATTGATGATGAATATTTAAAAGACAAATGTAAAACTTTATTAGAATTATTTTATAAAAGTGGACAAAATGAAAAAATGGCAAGTCGCCACATTGGAAACTTGCCTATTGGAAAATATCATATTGCATCATATAAATACGCAATCAATAAATATCTTGAATTTTTAAAATTTAATCAACAAGAACATCTATAAACTTAGATGTAGAAATTCCATCTTTATTAGATTTTAGCTCTATAGAAAATATTACATTTGCATTAAATGTGTTAGACAATTTACGAATTTCAAAGTCACTTTCCCGCTTTGAAATCATAAATTCATTTTTACCAATAATAAAACGTTTATTGTGCAAATTTTCATCAGAAACAACAAATATCTTATCATTAGTGGTTTTTAGTTCAACATTTGGAATAATTGATTTAATGTATTTTTTTACACTATCAATACTCCCCCTTCCAACTGAACTTGAACCACTTCTTTTTATTCTATATTTAGCAGTCACATTAAAATATTCTGCAAATTGTTCTACTTGAAATATTAAATTATTGTTTGTTATAAAAAATTTAACGCCTTTATCTTTATAAGTTTTAATTATCCATTGACTAAAGATGTTTTGACAGTTATTAAACTCTATAAATTTTCCGGTAGTCCCTGCTTCTTTAAAATCTTCAAAATAATTATTCATATGTTCAATAATGGCATTTGAAAATTCATTAACCTCTGTTGAATTCAATTTGCTATATTCAAATTTTTTTGTCTCAATATTTGGCAACAAAACAAACTGTCCACATTGTGCAGGAGTATGCTTTGCCTCAATATAAAATTGTTTATTTTTCTTTGTTTCAACTTTTATATCTGGAACAGTTGAGTAACTTTTTCCTTGATGTGTAAATGTTGCATATTCGCCAAACTGCTCTGTTAAATAACTTGTGCAAATAACTTCAAATTCTTCCCAATTGTTCATTGGATTATCTCCTTTATTCTTTATTTATGGCAATTTTTACAAGTTTTTCATATACGTCCAAATTATCTAAAACTATTATTGCAAGTTTTTCTCTGACTCTTGTAACCCCTTGATATAACAACTTATTATAGATATAATCAGGATTTGGATGAGTTTTGCAATTCAGCATACCATCTTCATAATAAAAGTTATAATCAATAAACATAGCAACTTTATCAAACTCTTGCCCAATTACTCTATGTGTATTTGAATCAGATAAAAACTTAAAATAATCTAGCTTGTCATCGTTGACTTTTGAAGGAGTATAATTTATAAATTCATAATCATGAGCTCTTAAATAGGAAATAACCTTACGTGCTTCATCAATATTGTTAGCATAAAATAAATCTACGTTTTTATAAACAATATTAGGATCTCTTTTACTTAAGTCAAACATTCTGATTATGAAAGTAGATAACTCTTTATTTGTTCTTATCTTTTTTGTTAGTACAAAAGATTGAAGATTTGGTAAATTAGCTATTAATTGTGGTATGTTTCGATAATTCTCTGCTTTTGATAAAATTTGGTTGCTATCCAATGAAAATATCAATTTTTTATTTGAAGCTATCAGTAACTCAAATAATGATTTATAAATTCTATGGCTTTCATCAATAAAAATAAAATCATAAACTGAATAGTCTGTATTCATTGCTTCTTTAGCAGATATAACAACTATATTAGAATTATCATTTATATATTGATGTCCATCACATAAAATTCCACCATGAATAACACAAACCCTTCCTTTATTACTTAAATTTTTCGCAATATCATATAACAATAAAGTTTTTCCTGTTCCAGCTATTCCTTTAATCTCAAAATATTTATTTTGAGGAAGATTTATTTCCTTTTCAATTTTAATTTTAATTTCATTTTGGTGATTTGTTAAAAAGTAATTTCCATCAAGAAATTTTTTAGGAGTATTAAGAGGTGAAATTAAAAATTTTGATGCTTTAAACATATCATCTATATCAACTTTTAAACTTGGTTCAAATGCATCTAAAATATTTTTTATTTCATTTTTATCTATTTCAAGCAATTGCTCATCTGATTTGATAAAAAATAAGTCTTCTTTAGCAATATAACATACTGACACAATTTCTTTTTCTAAATGTGAAAGATAATATCTATTTTTATCAAGCTGATAACAAATATCTTCTAGTTTGATTAATTCATCTTTAATTTCTATATTTAAAATTTTTGTATCTGTAAATTTGAGAAGATCAAATTCTTCACTAATTTGAGGTATGCTATATGAATAATAAAAGTTATCAAAAAAACTAACATTATCACAAAGGCTAAAAATTGTATCTACGAATTGTTTGAGATTTTGTTTTTCATGCTCTCTTATTATTGAATTTTCACCCTTTTTTGACATCACATAATCAGACTGAATAAATAGATCTAAATCAAATTCTGACAATCTAGTTAAAAAATATAAATTGAGTGATTTCACACTGCCCTCCTAAATTTATTTAATTATATCGCTTAGTCATAAAAAATGCAATAATTATAAAAAAACTATAAACGAAAATTCTAAAGCATCTTGAAACTAATTTAAAATTATGTTAAAATGATTTTATGATAAAAAATCTTTTTGATTGGTATACACAAAAAACTGAATCACTTAAAATGGGTGCTAATGACGTTATTAATGGTGGCATGTTTTGGTGCACAAACTATTTTTCTGTTGACACATATATTTTTGAGGGCATTCAATTTTTGTTAAAAAAACCACACACAGCAAAATTTAAAGAAACCGAAAATAATTTAATTTTTATTAATAAAAAAGTAGATAGAGAACTCGCAATTCGTGACAACGAACTTGCAACAATGAGTGAACTTATTTCTGAGAAAAAATATAGAGCTTATAAATTTTTGAGTGCTAAACATTTTTCACTTCCTGTTGGAAGAGAATTTATGATTATGTCACCAAATATGTTTTTTAATGAAGTTGAAGCTGCTGACCTTGATGGCTTAGATAAAAATGCAGAATTTTTTGAACCATCAAGCATTACTAAAAATGATGAAATTTTTAAGCATGCACTAAATACAAGCAGTTATAACCTAAAAAGGATTCTTAAGAAAAAAGAGCAATTTTTAAAATTTATGACATTACATTGCTATAATCAACTTGTAAACTATTATCTTATGTCTACATTTGAATTTACTGATGACGAAGGTAATAATAACCTTATGTTTGCAAAAAATAAAGGCTCAGATAAATTTGAAAATATTTTTGTTTTTGACAAAGAATCTACACTGTTTAACTTTTTGCTTGCCCAAGGTGAAAGCCTAGATAGCATTAAACAAAAAATTTGTGACCTTGATGAATTTTGTGACACTGTGCTAGGCGGAGGAACAATTAGAACAAGAATAAAAACTTTGAGAGATTTATTTGAAAAAGGGTTGTTGGATTCTTCTCACAAAAATTTATTAAACAGCACTTTGAGTGTTAATTATGACAAACTTGCTGACGAAGTTTCTATTGAAACAGGAATTAAAAAAAATAATGACCAAATTGATTTATATAAGCTTGGACAAGATTATACAGACGAATTTTTAAGAGAATTATAAAAATAAAAAACGAACCATAAAGGCTCGTTTTTATTTTTATGCATAATTATTTTTTGTTAGCTTTTGATTTTTTTGCAGGTTTTGTTTCTTTAGTTTCTTCAACTTTTTGTGCTGCAGTTTCTTTAGTTTTTGGTTGTTTTTCTGCATTTTTGCTATCTTTTTTGTTGTTTTTCTTGAAGATTTTAGTAAAATCTGCAGTTTCTAAATCAATATGAGTTTTTTCAGCTGGTCTCTCTTTTTCAACTCTTGCTTGAAGTTTTGCTTTTTCAAAAGGCATAACAACCTTGTCTGTTCTATTTCTAACTTCAAGTTGATTGTATGGAATAGAAATTTTGTTACGTTTAAATTCGTTATAAACATTTTCAATCACATAATAATAAACATCCCAATAATCTGAAGTATCACACCAACAATTTGCAAAGAAATCTATGCTGCTTGAATTTAAAACTTTTAATCTGCAGAATGGAGTTGGTTCTAGGTCAATTTTTCCATTGCTCTTCATAACATCAGTTACTATCTTTTTAACAAGCTCAACATCTGTTTCATATGCAACAGAGAATGTGAAATCAACTCTTCTTTTGTTGTTTGCACCAGCGTTTACAACTGAACTATTCACAACTATTGAGTTTGGAAGAGTGATTCTTTTGTTGTCTGGAGTAACAAGTGTTGTAAACAAAAAGTTAATTTCAACAATGCTTCCCTCTTTGCCATCAACAGTGATATAATCTCCTTTTTTAAACATATGAGTTGAAACGATAACAATACCGTTTGCAAGGTTTGCAATGTTTGATTCAAGAGCCATACCAACAGCAAGAAGAATTGCACTAAGAGCAGTTATAATTCCGGTTACATTGATTCCAATTATGCTGAATAGAACTAGCACTAAAATTAAGTATAACACAAACTTCAAACTTGCACATAAAAAGTTTTGTGTTATTTTTTCCATCTTGGTTTTGTTTAAAATTCTCTTTATAATGTTTAAGAATATTTTAATAATTATTATTCCAAGAATAAGAACTGCAATAAATAAAACAATATTCCAAACATTAGTCACAAAGAAATTTTTAATACTTTCCCAAATCGCTTTAAAGTCCATATTTTTTCTCCTTTGAATTTTTCTAATACTATTGTAGCATAATGAAAAATTTTGTCAAAAAAATAAATAAACTTTTTTCACAAAAAAAGCAGTTACTTTTGTAACTGCTTAATTTTTAAAAATGACCAGTTAAAGTTATAACACCACTTTCACCCGCAGGCAAAGAAATTGAAGATGGAATGGTGAGTAGATTGCCAGGAGTAAGAGTATAGTCAGATGGTGATAAAGTTACTGGTGGATTTGATCCAATTTGATAGGTTATGCCAGTCAAAGTATAATTTGTTGGAAGTTGGTCTGTTACATTTAATATGCTAGCTGAAGTGCTTCCACTATTTGACAAAGTCAAATAATAGTTAAATGACTCATTTGGCAAAACATCTGTTACACTTGCACTTTTTGTAATTGAAAAACCTACACTATTTTTTTTTTGAATGGTACTACTAGCGTAACCATCAACAGTACTTGTTGAAGTGTAACCAATACCATGAACGTTGTTTGTGATTGAAGTTACTGTGCCTGGCAAGTTAAAGATAACTTGAGACCTATATGAAAGTGTCATCGTTTGACCAGGATTGAGCTCTTGAAGTGTGAATGTTAATGGATTTGTGCTAACTGGTGAAACTGGATATGTGGTTGTGAGTGTATTTAAACTTCCACTTCCAGTAACAAATGCAAGATTGCCACCACCAAGGTCGTCAATTAGTCTAACTCCAGATAAAAAACTGCCTGTATTATTTGTGATCGTTACATTATAAGCAATTATATCCCCAGCTGTATATTCTCCTGGAGTTGCAGTTTTAACAATATCAAGTCCATCACCATCTTGCAAAACAATTGAGTTTTCGTTTGAAATTGCAGTTGATGGAGTTGAAGAACCACTAAACTGATAAGATGTTGATGCTTGATTATTTATTGTATTTGGCATTAAATTCCTCCTTTCTTTTTTATTATGCCTTCAAAAACCAAAGACTAAGCTATATCTAAATTCTAATTTGAAAACATAATATTTTTTAATCTGTGTATTGTTTGATAAACTATTATCAAATTTCTTTTTTTTAGTAGCTTTTTGCCACATTTTCTCCTTAGAAATTTTTAGGCGATTTTGTTCGCCTAATCTATATTATGATAAGCATTATTTTTTTGATACAAAAATATAAAATAAAAAAGCACGAATAATTCGTGCTTTTATTATCTTGCAAGAGTTGTGTTGTCTTCTTTTCTATTTCTAAGTTCTTCTATTGGGTGTTGAGAAGTTTCAAACCTAAAATCTTCCCCATTTCGTTTAATATAATTTGCCATAACTTCATGGCTTGGAACTGTGTTGGCATTTTTGCACACTTTTCCATTATATTTTTTGTAGTCTGATTTCTCACTCATTTTGCTAGCCTCTTTATAATTTTCTTTATCTTTTGTGAGCAGCACTGTTTTAGCAATAACATCACGGATATATTCAATATTGCCCTCAAACTTTAAGAGTTCAGGAAAATCCCCTCCATCAGGAAATAGACATTTCCAGTTTTTTCCTTCATGCTTTTCTAGCATTTCAGCTGCTTTTTTGAGATGTCCGCACTCTTCCTTATATAGTGCTCCATAAATTGCTTTTATGTCTTTATCTGGTTCATCATTATAGCAAGAATAATATAGATAACATTCTGTGTATTCATGCATAACCCAGCCTTCTAGCCAAGTGCAATTTGTGTCTATCAAGCTGCCATATTCTGTTACGTGCTGTTCTTCAATCATAGCAATTTCACTATAGAGTTTTCTGCCCATTTCACTTTTGTGAAGATTTGCGACATTCATATAATAGTTCATGGTTTGCTGCTCTGCTGCAGTTATAATGTGTGTTGTGAGCCTTGTAAATGGATCACTAAGCATGTTGCATATAAACTTGTTTATACTGTCATATGGGTGTCTATGCTCTGCAATTGTTGGTCTGCCTGGCATAATTTCAGTATACTTTCCAACAATATCTTTAGCTGATTTTCCTTCTTCCATTTCTAAAAGATTAGAAAATCTGTAAAGATGATCAAAGTCTTCAAGAAGAGCAAAGTTGAGTGCATTTTTAACATTTTCATCTTTAACATGCCTTGCAAGTATAGCAGTTAAGTCCACAGCAAGTTGCTCATAAGAAATTGTTGTCTCTAAGTCAGTTTCATCTAGTGGGCGAAGTGAAGATATAATTTTTTGCTGTTGCTGTTCGTGTCTTCTAACCGCTGCAATTTCACGCCTAAGCTCATTATTGTTGCAATGACGATTAAATTGATGCAAAAACCAATTGCTTTCAAACTCTGTTCCATTCATTAAGATTACTCTAACTTTTGTGTATGGGTCTGCAGTTTCTTTGTTGTATGGCTTAGAGTTAAGTGCCTTCAACTCTTTGAATGTGCCATCAACTTCCACTGCATCTTCTTCTTTAAATGGGTTCACTTTTTTCATATTATTTCTCCTTGTATATAATGTTTTTCAAAAAGAAAATAGTTATTCAATCAAAATAAAAAAACACCTAAACTGGTGTTTCTTCATTCTTATTCTCTAAGTTTTCATCATTGATTTGCAAATTTTGCTTATAATTTTGTTTTGGAGGTTCGCTATGCGTATAATATCTTATAACTGAAACAATCGCCACAATAAGCAAAATACTTTCAAATATAATTCCAAACAAAGATTGACACATTATATTATATGCAACGCCGCAAATTTCAATTGGAACAATTGCCCATCTATAAATTTTTATATTTTTTTGCCAAACAGCCAGTGTGTAAGTTACTGTTGCAAGAAGTGGCAAAATGCTATACCATGCAGAAAATGTCCAAATTTCTGCAGCTATTAAACATGCTAAACAAACAAATAATGAAATAAGTGTATAATTTCTTCTGACTTTAAGTTTGTCATTTATAAAGAACCAAATTGCACGAACAATACCAATAAAATTTAAGACTGCACCACTATATTCTTTTAAAAATAAATACTGTAACCCGTAAAAAATTGAATTGAGCAATGCCAAAATTAGAATCAATATACGATTTTTTGTGCAACATGAAAGTGCCAGCGAAAGCACGGCTACTAAAACACAAATCTGAGAAACTATAAATTCCCAAGTCCAAGTAATATCAAACCACATAAAAATCCTTTGTGACTACTCTTTAATCTCTACAGAAACTTCAATAGTTTCTTCTGTTTTTTTATTGTTTTTTAATTCTCTATGAAGAACAAAAAGTGTTATCAAATTAATTATTCCGTTAAAAATCAAACTACAGCCAAGAAGTATTATTACCGCACTCTGAACTATTTTTGTTCCACATAAAATCGCAATAATTAATCCAAGAATTAAAATAACGATGCCAAATATTAAATCAATCCACCAATCTTTTTTCAAAGTTTTCTTTATGTTTACTGCTGCAAAAATCTTCTTAATTCCAAAAACAATAATAATAAGCCCTAAAATAAGCACAAACATATTTGAAATTAAATCAATTAAAAACCCTGCAACAATTAGAACTATACTTTCAAAAAGCATAAATGGGTCTCTTAAAAATGTTGGAGAGCAACAAAATCCAAACAAGTTAATAAGTCCAAAAAGTATCAAAAAAATAGAAACAATAATTTCTAACACCCCAACAAATCTTTGTGGCATCACACAAAATAAAATTCCAAAAATAATCAGAAGCCCACTAAAGATTATTGTTTTAACTTTCTCACTCAAAAAAATAGAGTTCTTCATTAGTCATTTATCTCCAAAATTCATTATATATTAAAATAATTAATCTGACAAATA
>CATLBG010000025.1 GCA_949878595.1 uncultured Clostridia bacterium | reverse complement strand
TCACAATAAAAAATAGTGAAATTTATAGTGCTCTTTTAGGTATTGAATGGAATCAGGCAGGTGGCATTCTTGAAAATGCTAAAGAGGTTTGGATTTTATCAAGTATTGATGATTATTCAAATGAATATTTATTAAATTATGAAGTTACAACTGATGGCGAGTATAATGTTTACGATTTAACTCAAGAAGCTCCTGACTATTCATACTTAACATTTACAGAGTGTGAAGGAGGTTATGAAGTTACTGCTTTTGATAAAAGTTCAGGAGTAACAGATGTTGTTATTCCAGCAACATATAAAGGTCAACCGGTTATTGGCATTAAAAGTGGCTCATCCTCAATGGGTGTATTTTATAATTCAAACATAACTTCAGTAAAAATACGAAATGGTGTAACCAATATAGGAAAAGGTGCATTTAATGCTTGTAAGGGTTTAACGAGTGTAACTATTCCAAATAGTATTACAAGTATTAGTGATTATGCATTTTTTGGTTGTAAAAATCTAACTGCAATAGAAATTCCAGAAAGCGTTACAAGTATAGGAAATTCTGCATTTTCAAGGTGTGACAAATTATATTCAATAAAAGTTGAAGATGGAAACAATAAATATACAAGCAAAAATATATTAGGTAAAGAAGTAAGTGCATTAATAGATAAGGAAACAAAAACTTTAATTGTTGGTTGTTCTACAACTGAAATTCCATCAGATGGTTCTGTTATAAGTATATATATGTCTGCGTTTTATATGTGCAGTGATTTAATTTCAGTTACAATTCCAGATAGTATTACTAGTATAGGGAATGCAGCTTTTTCAGGATGCAATAATTTAACTTCAGTTACAATTGGGGAAAAAGTTACAAGTATAGGTATGAATGCATTTAATAATTGTTCCAGTTTAAGTTCAATAACTATCCCATCAAGCGTTATTGATTTGGGGAGTAATGCATTTGATTGTTCTAATTTAAAATTAGTAACAATAGAGAGTATAAGTGTTTACAATACAATGACAGGAAATACTTCTATATGTGCAGGAGGCATTCTTAGAAATGCCACAGAAGTTAGAGTTCCAAAAGAGATTGTTAACAATAACACAAACTCATATTTAATGGGTAGAGACTTTGCTGCATACACTGATGGTGATTATTATGTGTTTGTGCCAGTAAGAGAGTTTTCATATCTTACTTTTAGTGATGTAGATGGTGGCTGTGAGGTTAGTGCTTTTGATGGTTCAGTAACTGAAGTTATAATTCCTTCAATGTATGCAGGGAAGAAAGTCTTAGGAATAAAAGCATCATCTAGGGGACCATCTGAATCAGTTTTCTTAAATTCAAATATAACATCAGTTAAACTTTCTGAGGGTGTTGAATATATTGGAGATTGTGCTTTTTATAATTGTTTACAATTGAAAAATGTAACATTAGGCACGATTAAAACTATAGGCTCAAGTGTATTTGTTGGGTGCAGCGGTTTGTCTTCGATAACACTTCCTCATACTGTTGAAAGTTTAAGTACATCTGTTTTTAATGGTTGTACCAATTTAACATCTATTACTATTCCAAGTAGTGTAAAAAGTATGGGTATTTATTGTTTTGTAAGTTGCACAAATCTAAAAACTATAGTAATTGAAAGCGAAGCATTTTATTCTACTTTAAATTCTTCTTATTTTTCAATAGTTTATGGATCTACTACAGAAGTAACTGAAATTCGTGTTCTTAAAACTATAGATGATGGTTCTAACGCTTACTTAAATGATAACTACACAAAAACCAGTGGTGCTGGTTATTGGATTTACACAAGAAATCAATAAACAAAAACACTGCTAATTTAGCAGTGTTTTTATATTATGTTTCAAATTAAATCTAAATATTAAACTTCATAAAGTTTGAAGCCAGCGGCACGAATAAGTCTGTTATAAACTGCAAGCCCAACACCTTCTTTTTCTGGACATCTTGCAATAATATATTCAGCACCCATTCTATCTAAATCTCTTAGCACTGCAAAAAGGTTATGTGCTTGAGATTCTGGGTCATCAATTTTTCCATATGATAGTGCAGGAATACTAATTTCATCTTCTTCGCCATCAAAGCACATTGCGAAAGCGTTTTCAAGCTCATGTGCTTCAATAAATGCAACAAAGTTTTCAAGTGAGCCTTTAACAACCACAACATTTGCCTTTGGACTATAGTGCTTATATTTCATGCCAGGGGATAAAACTTCGCCCTTAGCATCAATATTTTCAGTTATATGTTTGTCTATCACAACTTCTTTATTAAGAACTTTTTCAATTTCTTCTTTAGTGACAATTCCAGGTCTTAGTATTACTGGTTTATCATCTAAAACTGAAATAACAGTAGATTCTACTCCAGCCTCACATTCGCCACCATCAATCACAAGTGGGATACGCTCATTCATATCTGCAAAAACATCAGTTGCAATTGTTGGGCTTGGACTTCCTGAAATATTTGCACTTGGTGCAGCAAATGCAATTTCTGATTTTTCAATAATTTCTCTCGCAATAGGGTTTGATGGCATTCTAACACCAACGCTGTCGAGCCCAGCACAAACTTCACTGCAAACTTCTTTACTTTTTGGCATGATTATTGTCAGTGGACCAGGCCAAAACACTTTTGCAAGTTTTTTTGCATCTTCAGGAATTTTGCTAACAATCTTATCAAGCATATTTAAGTTTGAAATATGCACAATTAAAGGGTTGTCAGAAGGTCTGCCTTTTGCTTCAAAAATCTTTTTAATTGCTTCACTATTAGTTGCATCTCCAGCAAGTCCATAAACCGTTTCTGTTGGAACAGCAACAACTTCACCATTTTTAAGCAGTTCACATGCAAGATCAATGCTTTCTTCATTTGCTTTTAATAATTTTGTATCCATATACTTTTTCCTATCCACAATATTGTAGCATATTTATCAAAATTTCTCAACCAAATAGGGGCAGGTGAGCTAAATTAAGTGGTCGCACAAAATTTTAATACCAAGTGCAATTAAAATTACTCCTCCTATTATGCAGGCAATTTTTTTATGCTTTTCTCCAAAATATTTTCCAATATAAATTCCCGCAAAACTAAAAGATATTGTGAACACGCAAACTAATCCTGCACATATCCATAGATTTGTATCAAAAATCGCAAGTGTAATGCCCACACCAAGAGAGTCAAAACTAGAAAAGAATGCTAGCAAAATTATCCCTAAAATACTGTTATTTTGTTTTTTATTATCTTTAGAAAAAGCCTCTTTAATCATGTTTAACCCAAAAATTAATAGCACAGCAAAAACAATATAATGATCAAATTTATCTATATAGTTTTCAAGAGTTTGTCCCAAAAAATAGCCAAGCGTAAGCATAATTAATTGAAAGATAGTGAAACTAATTGCACACATAGTGCCAAGTTTAAAAGGTTTTTTTTCGCCAATGCCTTTGCAAACAGCAATGGCAAATGAATCAAGAGAAACTCCAAGTGCAAGAAAAATTAAGTATGGTAAGCTCATAAAAAATTCTCCGTTATTTCATTCTATTCAAAATAGAAAGGTGAGGTTACAATGTATTTGCCAAAATAACAGAATTGTTATATAATAGGTTTATGAAGTTTATTGAAACACTTAATGCAGAAATGCAATCATATCTAAAAATTTTATCTCCTGAATTTCCTGATTTTTTAGAAGAATATATTTCCACTCCCCAAATGCAGCGAATAAACAAAATCAGCATTGCTTGTGGTTGGGATTATTCAACCTATTATGGCACAGAATATTTTTTGTCTAATCTTCATCATAGTGTTGGAGTTGCTCTTATAGTGTGGCATTTTACGCACGACAAAAAGCAAACTTTGGCAGGATTGTTTCATGACATTGCCACACCAGCATTTAAGCATTGTATAGACTTTATGAATGGTGATGCTGAAACTCAAGAATCTACTGAAGATAAAACTTTTGAGATAATTAATAATTCTAAAGAGATAATGGCTCTGCTTAAAAGAGATGGAATAAAAATAGAAGAGGTTGCAGACTACCATATTTATCCAGTTGCAGACAATGATCTTCCAAGGCTTTCAGCTGATAGACTTGAGTATACTTTTTCAACAGGACTTGTTGAAAAAAGAGTTTGGTCACTTGATAAAATTGCAGAATGTTATAACGATTTAACACTTTGCAAAAATGAAGAGGGCGTTTCTGAAATTTGTTTCAAAACAAAAGAGAAGGCAGAATATTTTGTGCATACAGCAAGCAAGCTTTGGCCTCTTTGGACAGATGAAAAAGACAAGGCATTTATGCAGTTTTTAGCAGATATTTGCAGCAGCATGAATAAAAAAGGTTATCTTTCAATTGATGACCTCTATAAACTTTCTGACCAAGAGGTGGTTGATAAAATATTAAATTGTGAAGATGCTTATCTTGCTAAAGCCATGAAAAATTTTACAAATGGAAAAGACGTAATTATATCAGACACGCCAATAGAGGGTAGATATTCAGTTAAAATGAGAGGGAAAATAAGATATATTAATCCGCTTGTTTTATGCAATGAAACTCCAGTTAGAGTTAGCCAAGTTTCCTTAGAAGCCAAGTCAGATATAGATAATTTTCTTTCACAAAAGTTTGATAAATATGGCTGCTTAGATTTTGATTTCAAGCCATATAAATAATTAAAAATCACAAAAAAAATCACCAAAAAGGTGATTTTTTATTATTTTTCAAATATTACGCTATCAGCTTGAGATATTTCTCTTCCTATTGATTTTTTTCCATAAATTGCTTTTTTTAGTTTTTTAACAGAATTATCAATGTTAAACCTATCAAACAAGAATGTCTTTCCACCCAAATTTTCAAAAGGAACAAGGTTAACAGCATTGTCGTCAATAAAAATTGATTCCTTTGCATCTGCATTCCATTTTTCAAGTGCTGCAACATATGTTTCAAGGTCTGGCTTCACATGTTTTGTGTCACATGAAAATAAAATATCATCAAAAGGTTCGTTTTCAAGATGGTTTTTCAAAACTTTAGACATCTCAGTGTTCATGTTAGATAAAATATAAACATTAAAGCCATTTTTTTTTAGTTTATGAATAAGCTCAAAACACTCTAGAAAGTAAATGTTAAAATCATCTCTTAGTCTTAGCTTTAAAAGAAATTCAAAAACATCTTTGTCTAAGTTAAATTTTTTGCAAACAATTTCAGTTAGTTTTTCATCTGATAGGTTTCCAAGGTCAAATTCTTTAATGAATTCAGATCCAGTAATATATTTTTTATAGAACTGCTTAAGTGAAAGGCCAAGGTCTTCAAGCTTCATCTTTAACAATATTTCTTTTGGCAAAATGTCTTTAAGATTATCATCTTTTGCAACTCTAAGCACTCCATCTAAATCAAATATAACATTTTTTATCATAGCTATTCCTCTTTGGTTTATGAATGTAAGAGTATTATATCATAGATTTTATTATTTTAAAAGATAAAATTCAAAATAAAAAACACATTTTGTGTTTTTTATTTTCTTATAAAATTGGTTGAAATTCTTTTTTCTTTTTCTGGAAGACCATATTTTTCCTTTCCAAGAGCAATACTTTTAATAAGGAAAGCCATGTTTTTTCCAAGAGTTCGCATAGTTTGTAGACCCTCACCGTCTTCTTTTGATTCTTCGCTATTGTTGCCATGAATGCTGTTCCAATATTGGCTTGATGCAACAGGCATTCCACAGATAGTGAAATATTTATTTAGTTCGTCAAAGGTTGCAGAAAGCCCACCGCGTCTTGCAGAAACAACACTTGCTCCTACTTTCATTCGTTTGTCAAAAGCTGTGCTATAAAATAGTCTGTCTAAAAATGAAATGAGTGTTCCATTTGCACTTGCATAGTATACTGGTGAGCCAACAACAAGCCCGTCAGCTTCTTCAAACTTTTTGGCAATTTCATTCACGGCGTCATCGAACACACATCTTTTTTCTCCACTCTTGTGGCAAAACTCACATGCAATGCAACCATGAATATCTTGACCTCCAATTTGGATAATCTCAGTTTCAATGCCTTCTTTATTTAGTTCGCTTGAAACCTCTGATAGGGCGGTGAATGTTGAGCCGTTTGTATGTGGGCTTCCATTAATAAGCAAAACTTTCATATTTTCCCCCAAAATAATTTTATTTATTTTCTTCTTCAATTAAAATTGTTTCATCTTCTTTTAAGTTGTTTTGAGCGTCTACGTTTTCTTCTGTTAAATTTTTTGGCTTTCTATTTATGTCAAGTCTAATAATTCCAACAATTGCACTCACTAGTCCAAAAACTTCAATACCAACATTTATTGGTGAAAGCAAAAGTCCATAATAGGTTATAGAAACTACTTCAGATGCAACTGTCCAAATTCTAACGGCTTTTGGACTTTTTTGAAGAAAGGTTATAATTAGCATTGTTCCAAGCACAATACTTAAAATATTTAGCCAATCTTTCCAGAAAATAATGTTTAGTGTAATTAGCAATGCAACCAAGCAAACGCCTGATATTATTTTAACATATTGTTTTGTATTTTTCTTGATAGAAAAAATTAGTCCAATCAAGTTTCTCAAAATGCCAACACCGCATAGAATTATGCTAGAGAGGTTTCCAAGGAAACATAATCCAATAAAAACAGAAATAGTTGCAATATTTCTGTGAATCATAATGCCCTTAGTTGTTTTTTGCTGAGTAGAAATAACAACAAAAATTAAACCAATAAGAGCAAAGCCTTGTGAAACAAACCATTGCCAGCTCATAAGTATTCTTCTATAATATTTATTATATACTAAAATAAGTTTCAAGTAAAATAAAACAAGAATTAAAAATTTTTGAAAAAATCAAAAAAAGTGTTGCATATTTTTTATTGGTGTTATATAATACTATTGTTGCAAGCAAAAAAGCTTGTTGCAAACAATTTAATATTCCCCAGTAGCTCAGTGGTGGAGCACTCGACTGTTAATCGATAGGCCGTAGGTTCGAACCCTACCTGGGGAGCCAAAGAAATCACTCGAAAGAGTGATTTTTTTATTGGCGAACACAGGAAGATAGGCTCGACTGTGAGCAACGCATATCTGGGGAGCCAAAGAAATCACTTGGGAAGAGTGATTTTTTTATTGGCGAACACAGGTAGATAGGCTCGACTGTGAGCAATGCATATCTGATGAGCCAAAGAAATCACTTGGGAAGAGTGATTTTTTTATTTGGTGTTAAGTATTGAATTTTGGGTTAATTTATGATAAAATTAAATTATGGAAAGAGAAAATGGATTTATTTATTATCAAAGGGTTCAAGACGATTCTGTGCCTTATCATATCAAGCAAATAAATTTGTCTGAGCTAGACATAAGTCGCCCAACTGTTATAGATTTTACTGGTTCAGGAGCTGTTGGTGCAGGTGCAGTTAATGGGCACTTAAAAAATACAGAGTCACAGCTTGGGGAATATAGCGACAAGGTTAACATTATAGGCATAGATTATAATGCAAGTGAATTTTATGTTCAAATAGTAAGAAAAGCTGTTGAATATAGCAAGGAGTTTATTGAAAAACTTTTAGTTCCTCTTTCATTAGACGAAAATGGAAATTTAAATGTTGATAAGGCATGCAAAAATTTGAGGAACATAACCTTTAAAACTCATTGCATGGGGCATGAGGTTGTTTATAATATAAATAGCATATTCAAAAAAAGGTTAAATGAACTTGGTTATAGCGAGGCAGAAGCAAGGCTAATTATGTCGCAAATCCTTGAAATTTCTTATGGCTCTGAATATGTGCCACTTGATTTTAGTCAAGTTTATATTTGTTCACTAAACGATGGCGAGGTTAGAGATAGATTTTATCCTTTGTCAGCTTTAATGCAAAGTTTAGACGATATAGAAATTAATGCAGAAGATAAAGTTGCACTAAAAAAACTTAATGATGGAAAAATTAAGGGCAAAACACTTCCAGATTTTTTTAAGGAAAATGAAAGGGTATATGTAGTTAATAATGGTGAAAATGCACTTGTATTTTGTTTTTCATATCCAGTAGATAATCTTGGTGATGACCATTCACTTTATTTTGCAAGAGTAAACAAAGGAAACAAAAAGGCAGAAAGGGCAACAAATGTTGGCTTTTATGTTGCAAAGGGCATGTCTAGTGTGCTTCAAGGTTCAGTTGAAAATTCAATGCAAAATATTGCATCAGGCAAACTAATTTTATTAGATTTAGATAAACTTAAATTTAAGGCAAGTGAAGAGGTTAAAACATTAAACAATGGAAGTCTTGTGCAATATAGTGAAAAAGGTGAGGAATAAGAATTGAAGTTCGCAAATAAAAAACCAGTCCTGAAAAGGGCTGGTTTTTTATGTTTATTATTGATTTGGACCTTGTGGGGCATTTGGGTTAGATTCAAGTGATTTTTCATTTAAGAGTTTAATGAAGTATGTTGCATGGTCTCCATGGTTAACCTCACTTTTATAACCAATCAATTCTAAAGCATTTCCATCTATGCTAGTTCCTTCAAAAGCACCATAAACAGTGTTCATTGAATTAACTTTCAAACTATCAGCAACATTTTCAATTTTTGCTACAAGTTTTTCTTCAATGCCTTTTCCAGCAAAATTCTTATCAAGAAGATTAATTCCAAAACCAAGTTCACCAGGGTATCCTGCTTCAGACAAATTGTAGTAGCAGTCAGCAACTTTGGTTCCATTAACTTTTGCTGTTATATGATATAAAGGATTGCTAACAACCACAGTAAATTCGCCTTCTTTTTGTCTTTGCTGAATAAAAGAATAATCAAATTCAACATTTTCGCCACTCTTTAATGTTTCAGTTTCAGAATGATTTGTCAATCTAAGAAGAGTTTCTATTGTTGCACCTTTTTTAATAATATTTTGTTCTGGTTTAGAATTTGAACTTGATAGGTATTGTTCATATTCGCTTCCCATAATCTTGTGATTATATTTGATTTTTTCAGCCATTTAATTTCCTCCAAAAATATTATTCCTAATAAAATAATTATATCATTTTCATAAACTTTGTCAATGTTTGATAAGATTTGAATTAAAAAAACACTGACAATTGTCAGTGTTTAGGTATCATAAGCTTTATCTATAGCTTTAAGTTCATTAAAGGTATCAATTTCAATAATATCTTCTTGTTTGCAAGGTCTAACAGAAATTTTATAGTTTTCTTTGCAATATTTAAGAGGAACTTCGTCCCAATATCTTTCTTTACCACCTGGAGATTTCAGTGTTTTTTCAACGTCTTGTGAAAGTTTTTTACCATCCTCTTCAGTCCAATAGGTGATACCAACCATTTTGTAACAATTAACTCCACCAATTGCAACTTTTGAGATATAGTTGTCTTTCATATAAAAACACCAATCATCTGTTTCATCAACAGGAATAGCAAGATAGTTTGAAGAGTATTGATATTTTTTGATTAAAGATTTATTGTAAAGTAGCAGGTCTGCCTCAAGCAGATATGCACTAGCAAGGTGTTCTCTTGCACACATAACAGAAACAATGTTGTTGCCTTCGTTATAGTGAGGGTTTTCAATAAACTTTATATTTGGATATTTATATAGCAAATCATCAAATTGAGTTGCTAAATATCCACGAACAAGATAAATTTCTTCAATACCATTTTCAATTAATGTGTCAAGTAGTGGTTCAATAATTCTAACCCCATTTACTCTAACAAGAGGCTTTGGAGTGTTCAAGGTTATTGGCATCATTCTAGAGCCAAAGCCAGCAGCCATAACAACAGCTCTTTTAACTTTATATGGCTCCATAGCTTCAATGCCTTTTTCAGTGGCTTTATTGTTTTCAATTAATCCAAGGCTTGTTAGTTCTGCTAAAATTTTATTTATTGTTCCAACAGAAAGGTCTGCCTTTTTAGCCATTTTTCTTTGAGAAAGTGGCTCTTTTTCTTCAATGATTAAATCTAAAATATCAAACTGTTTTTTTGTTAACATTCTTTTTCCCTCGTGATTTAACAAAATAAATTATTTTGTCTTTATTTCTTATTGAATAGAATATAAATTTCATCAAAATGTTTACGGCAAGAATCAAAATTGCGACAACCGCAGCACATTCAAGCATATTAAATGCTTCAAATTGGTTAATCATAAGTGATAGTGGTTTGTTGTTTCTTGTGGCAAGGAAAGATACTGCAGAAATTGTAATCATGCTATTCACAAAAAAGTATGAAAATGCTTCAATTAGTGTATCTTTGCAACCAGGAATAATGCAGTCAGTAATCACTCGGAATCTACAAACTCCTAAAACCTTTCCAACAGACTCAAGATTTTCATTCATTTTAAATAGGGCATTGTATAGCATTTGATAAGGTGAAGCAAAGAAGTGAACAACGTTAACCAAAATCAAAATAACAAGTGTGCCATATAAAGCAGATGATTTAAACATGATGATGTAAGATAAACCAAGCACCAAGCCAGGAATAGATAGACTGATGATTGAAATGATGTGTAAAATCTTAGACATCTTTGTTTTTAATCTTGCAGTGCAGTAAGCTGTTGCAAAAGAAACAACCATACCAATAAATGCTGTAAACAATGACATTATTACTGAATTATAAAGATATGTCAAACCATTTTTATGGAAAGTATTTTTAAAGTGTTCAAGTGTAAATGCCATGTTTGTTGGATAAGATGTAGAAAAAGCTTGCAAGCAGAATGAAATTATAACTAAAAGAACGAATGCTGATGTTAATAGACAAATAATGTATGCACCAGCTTCTTTTGATTTGTTTTTCTTAGGTTTAAATTCGCGAGTAGTGAATGTTGATTTAGCTCTATCTTTGTTAAATAAATCAATTAAAAATGCTACAACAGCAGGCACAAGTAAGAATATGCCAATAAGTGCACCAGCAGAATAGTCTAGCTGACCAACTGCGTTTTCATAGAGAAGCACAGGTAGTGTTTTAACTTTTCCACCAACTGCAAGTGGAACACCATAGTCAGTGATAATAAGTGTAAAAACAGTGAAAAAGATAGAAATTAATGCCTTTCTCATATAAGGAAGGGTAATGCACATAAATTGTCTAGGCTTAGAAATTCCAAGCACATCTGCTGCATCATAGGTTGTTGAGTCTTCATATTTTAATATGTCAACAAACATCAAGAATGCAACAGGAAATGAATATAGAATTGAGCCTAAAATTATTCCGATGTAGCCATAAAGGTGAGAGGTTCCAGTAAATGTGAACAAACCATTGTTACCAAAGAGGATTATTAGGCCCATACCATGCGAAATTGATGGAATAAGCATTGGAAGCACAAGCAGAATGCTAAATAGAGCTTTAAATTTAATGTTTGTTCTAGAAATTGCCCAAGCAAGTCCATAGGCTAAAGTAACTGAAATAATTGTTGAAATCAAAGTTGTCAAAACCGAGTTTCCAAGAGCTTTGGCAAACATTCCACCAGTGAAAACTGTTTTGAATGATTCGCCGTCAATTTTGCAAAGAAGAGTAATTAGTGGAATAACTACAAATGTTAAAAGCACAGCTCCTAGAAATATTTCAAAATAAATTCCTCTAGTTTTAGTTTTTGGAAATCTGATTTTTCTTTCAACACTTAATTTTTCATTTGAAGATTCATTATTTTTTTCCATTAGCAATCTCCACGAAATTTTTTAGTGTGTTGATTTTGTTTGTAAGGTTGTCACAAACAAAACTTTTAACATAGTCATTTTCAGGGTGTGAAAGAATTTCTTCAGGCGTTCCAATTTGTGCTATTTTTGCTACGCTCATAACCATAATTCTGTCAGAAATTGTGAAGGCTTCTTCTTGGTCGTGAGTGATATAGATAATAGTAGTTTTAAATTCTTTTTGAACTCTTTTAATTTCTGCACAAAGTTCAAGTCTGGTTGCAACATCAAGTGCAGACATTGGTTCATCAAACAAAATAATGTCTGGGTGCAAGGCAAGTGTTCTTGCAATGGCAACTCTTTGTTGTTGACCACCAGAGAGGTCAACAGGTTTTTTGTCTGCAAACTGCTCAAGGTGCATTTTCTTCAAAAGAGTCATAGCTTGCTCTCTTGTGTTTTCATTATGTTTTTTTCTATCTTCAAGCATAAACTTGATTAATTTTATTGGATTATATGTTTTTTCTCTTTCAGTCTTTTTAGGTTTTTTAATTTTAAGAGCATATTCAACGTTGCCTAATACTGTCATGTTTTCAAAAAGAGCATAGTTTTGAAAAACAATACCCATTCCTCTTTGAGAAATTCTGAGAGATGTAATATCTTTGCCATTTTTGTATATTTTTCCAGAAGTTGGCTCAATCAAACCGATTAGCATTCTAAGAATTGTGGTTTTTCCGCAGCCAGATGGTCCAAGTATTGATAAAAATTCGCCGTCAAAAACGCTAAAAGATACATTGTCAACAGCAAGTCCATTGCTTTCAACAAAATTTTTTGTTAAATTTTCAATTAAGAGTTTAACATCTTTTGGTTTTTCTTCAACAACTTTTATTTCTGTAGTTTCATTTTCTTTAGATTTTTTAACTTTTTTAATTTCATTTGTTACTTTAGTTTTCTTTTCCATTAGTATTTCCATTTCCTTAATAAATCTTCTTTTCTTGAAATTGTGTTTCCACTCATATCGCTATAAACGATATTTGCAGGGAAGTTAGCAACCTCATAGGTTATACCCTTAAAAACTGGTTCAGGATAGAATAGTTTGCAAGACTCTTCAAGATAGTCAGCATATAGATAGTCCATAACTTCCATAACAGCAGTTTTTGTTTCTTTACCTTTAACAACTGCTGCACCATACATACCAAAAGGTGCACCTTCTTCAAAAACCAAAATTTCAAGGTCTGTGAGACCTGAAGTTATTTTTTCTGCAGCTTGTGAAATCATACCAAAACCAACGGCAGCTTCACCAGCAACTAATGCATTAACAGGTCCTGAGCCAGAAGAAGTGAAAGATATGGCATTTTTTGCAAATCCATCAAAATAGTTAAGAGCAGCCTGTTCGCCCCAGCAATTAACTAGTGACAAATAGAATGTATATCCAGTTCCTGACGCCTTTGGTGATGGCATTGAAAGCAAGTTCTTAAATTCTGGCTTAAGCAAATCAGCATAACATGTTGGTTTTGCAATGCCTCTTTCTCTTAACACTTTATTATTAATAATAATTCCGCCACCAGTTCTCATTGAAGGAATAATATAGTTTTCTGCACCTTCCAAGATTGCGTCTTCTTCAAACTTTTCAAAGATGTTTGTTGTATATTCTCCTTTAAGGTCGGCGAGTCTGTCATTTACAATTAATTTTTCAAGATAGCCATATTCAAGGGCATAAACAATATCTGCCTCGCACTTTTCGCCTTCTTCCAAAACTTTTGTTGCAACATTGCTTGTAGACATATATTCAATTTCAATTTTATAGTTAGGGAATCTTTCATTTAATCTTTTTTGCATGAGTTCCATATTATAGTCTTCAGTCGAGGTGTAAATCACAACAGTTTCCTCTTTTTTGCAAGAAGTTACTGCAACACCAATACCTAGGGCTATAAAAACTAAAAATAATGCTATTATTTTTTTCATCTTTTGCCTCTTGTTGTTATAAATTTTTTTAAATTTGTTATAAAATAAACACTTTTTAATGAATTTTTAATCAAATTCGTTTATTTTTAAGTGTTTAAATTAAAAAACTTGAACATAG
>CATLBG010000024.1 GCA_949878595.1 uncultured Clostridia bacterium | reverse complement strand
TAGTTTAATGGAATACCGCTATCGCTACTCTTATTAAGATAAAACAAACTATAAATTATGTTGTTGTCATCCAATTCATATTCATTATCTCCAAAATTTATTTTTAATTTCTGTTCAAAATCAAAATAAATACTTGTTCCATAGGTTACTCCACCGACCTGACTAAATGATTTTATGTCGCTCATATTCTCATCTGTTAAGTTCCCAAAAACACTTATCATTTTTAGATCCGCACTGCTATTCTCATAATCTTCATATCCGTTAGTGAGACTGTTTGAGTAAAAAAGCACTAAAAAATTTACAAGGAATGCCAAAAAAAAGCCAATAATAACTTTAGCATAAGCCATTTTTTTGTGAAGAATATTATTAAATGATAAATAGATAAGACTTTTAAATTTCATCACTCTGCCTTGATAAATGCTAGCGGTGTTATATTTTTAACTTTTTTATAGAAAAATAAATATCGTATTGCTATTAAAATGATGCCAAAAACTAATAAAATACCTACAGCACTCCAATGGATTGAAATAGTTGTCTTAAAATCTAAAATTATATTTGCTATATAAGTAAAATAATTACAAGATAGGATACTTAAAATTATCGACAGCACAAACGCTATTAAAAATGAAACAACAAGCAGTACATAATATAGATTAGCAACTGTTCCGGTTGACGCACCCAAAAGTTTGAGTCTTGCCATATATTGTTGTCTTTTCTTTACAGTAATTGATAAAATATTGTTTAGGATTAAGAGCGTTAATATAAATACAATACTTGAAAGTACATAAAGAATTGTACGAGTTAAATTCATCAAATTAACTTCATCAACTGACGGATAAGCTGCATAAAAATCAATCCCCAACCTCTGCAATTTTGGCAGAACATTTAAAATATCTGATGGTCTATCCATTCCCACATAGAAACTAACCTTTGCTGAATCCTTATCATTAAGTTTCGAATACACATCGTAAATAAAAGCAAATGGAATTATAAAATCGTTAACAACTCCATCTTCTTTGCTATATATACCCTTTACATTAAATTGATTCTCTCTTAATTCATTATCTGCCCAATATTTAAAAATAAGTTTTCCGCCTATTGCTATATTTAAGTTCTCAGCTAATTCGCTACTTAGAAAAATGTTATAATAGCTATCTTCTTTGAAATTATCTTTTTTAGACCACTGCGCACCAATAAACTTACATTTTCTAAAATTGGCATGTAACTCATCATCAAAGATAAACGATGTCCCCATTGTATTTGAATTTTCTTTATCCCCAAACTTCATTGTAGGATAGTAAGTTAAACCACCATAATCTACTTCGAGATAGTCACCTATATTAACAAAGGAGTCATATTGCTCTAAATCGTTAACCCTCAATGTGATGCTTAAATATTCAAAACTCTCATCAAGATAATTTTTATAATCCTTAACAATATCCAACGAAAAACAAAATAGACTTATTGAAAGTGTAAACATTATCGTAGATATTAAAATAAAAATCAATGAATGAATATATATATGTTTTATTTCTTTTAAAAATAGTTTAATTATTCTTTTCATCGGAAACTATCTTACCATCGCATAATTTTATTACCCTGTCTGCCCATTTTGAATGTTCATAACTATGAGTTACCATCAGAATAGTTTTCCCTTGCTCATGTAAATCCCTTAAAAGCCGCATAACTACATCACCATTTTTTGTGTCAAGGTTACCACAAGGCTCATCTGCAATAATAATCGGAGGATTATTTGCAATAGCTCTTGCAATTGCCACACGCTGCATCTCTCCACCGCTTAGATTTGAGGCTTTGTTCTTCAGCTTGTCTTGCATATCTACTGAATTTAAAACTTCCTCTATGCGTTGTTTTCTATCTTTTCTTTTCATACCTTTTAAAATAAGAGGAATTTCCACATTGCGGTAAACGGTATATGTGGGCTCTAAATAGAAAGCCTGAAAAACAAAACCGAATGTGCTGTTACGAAGTTTCGCAGTTTCTTTATCATCTAAGCCAACTGTGTTTTCCCCATCAACAATAATTTCACCCGAACTAGGAAAATCTATTTGTCCTATTATATTAAGAAGTGTAGATTTTCCACTTCCGCTTTCACCTATAATAGCGACAAACTCACCATCATTTATTTCAAGTGATATATTTCTCAAAGCATTGAATTTCCCATAAGTTTTTGTTAGATTATTTACAGTTATCATAATAATTTCCTTTCAATGAATTAACGTCCGGTATTCAATAGATGTATGGGTGGCTTTTTTAAAATGTGCAAATAAATATAAAGCGTTAAAAGACAAGATAATACTGCCCCTACAAATATAAATAATGGAATGCTCCAAATTAATGATAAAAACGGAAATGATATGCTTATACTAAAGGCATTTGCCATTGCATACTGTAAAACAAATAATATACCTACACTACATAGTACGCCTAAAGCCAAAGAAAATAGACATAATAGGAACAACTCTAAAAAATGGATTATGAATATATTTTTATTACTTACACCATTAGATTTCAATAAACCATAGAACACACTGTTTTTACGCATAAGATAAAATTGATTGCACCCAACATAAACACACATAACAAAAAATACAATCACAGACATGAAGCTAAGGAATTTGGAACATAACTCTTCCTGAGCTTCAACAACCTGTATCTTATTAATAATATAATCTCCAAACCAATAGCTAACGCCTTTACCTTCAGGAATCATTTTAGCGATATTTTCTATTAGCTCTTCATTTCCAATAAAATTTTTTAAGCTTATTTCATAAACATTGCTTTCAATCTCATCCGATTGATAACATATTATGTCTGAAGAACACCAATTATATGTATACATAATACGCTTGTCTAAGACACCACACACTACTCCATTTAATTCATATTCACCGCAAACTATTTTTATTCTTTCACCAATAATATCATCCGGTAAAATCCCCAATGATTCTGCTATTTGTTCACTTATGATTACATCTTCAGTATTTTGAATATTCCTACCATATTTAATTGGTTCAGCAGCTGTTTTTTCTTTAAATGCTAATGATATATTTTCTGGTAAAACTGTTCCGTTTTTATTAACATAGAATACATTAAAATTACTCTCCTCAATAGTAATTGAAAGATTATTTTTCCCAAAAGCTATGTCTATATCTAAATCGTTGTCAAGATATTGTCTGTTACCATACCTAATGCTTTTTATTCTGCTATCAGATATTAATTCAGATAATTGTTCGTCGGAAAAATTGTATAATGCTCGTATCATTGCATAATTGGCGTTACCATTTTCAAATGCTTTATAAGCATTTGACAGACTACCTGCATAAAAAATTATAGTAAAGTTTATTAAAAATACCAAAAAGAAACCTACCAAAACTTTAAAATAGGCTCTTTTTTTATGTAAAATATTTTGAATAGAAACAAATAAGATGTTACTAATCTTCATTATAATGACCTTATATAAGATAACGGAGAAATCTTCTTCATTTTCCTATAAAATAATAAATAGAAAATCGATAAAAAGACTAAACCGATACAAAATAAAACTACTACTGCTTCCCAACGCAATACTATAGCACTTTCAAATGATAACAAAGAATTTGCAACAGTAGTAAAATAGCCACAAAACAAACTACTTAATGCAACAGCTAATATAAATGCAACTAAAAATGATAAAATTAAAGTCGTATAGTAAATTATAGCGACCATAGCACTTGAGGCTCCAAGTATTTTTAATCTCGCCATATATTTCTGTCGCCCTTGCAATATTAAAGTCAAGACATTATTTAAAACAAAAAAAGTAATTATAATTACAATAATTGCCAAAACATATAGAATTATTTTTGTAGTATTCATAAGATCAACTTCTTCAACAGTCAAATACAAAGAACTATATGTTATTCCCATTTTTTGAAGCGCAGGGCAAATTGTTAAAACATCTGAAGCCATATCCAAATGAAATACTAAAGTAATATCTTTTGAAACTTGTGTATTTAAATCATATAAGAAATTGAATGGAATAACAAACGAATCATATATTTTATCTGTTTGCACATAAATTCCTACTACTTTAAATTCTTCTTGTCCACCGACATAGTTTAAAACAACAATATCGTTTACGTTCACATCAATTTCATTGGCGACTTCATCACTTAAAAATATCGAATAGCCTCCATTGTCATTAGTATTATCACTATTGTTCCATGCTCTACCAATAAATACTGTTTGTTGATACGAATTTAAAAGCTCATCACGAAAGTATAACGAAGTTCCGCTTAATTCTTGTGAAATCTTTCCGTTAAAAGAAATTGTAGGATAATATGTAACCCCATTCATTATTGCTTCTACATAACCACCAAGCGCATTTAATTTTTTATAATCATCTATGTTATAATTATGTAAGCTAAGTTCTATTCCTGTCGGATTTGTATCATCTAAAAATCTTTTATAGCCATCAACTATACCTATAGAAAAGCACCATAAACTAATTGAAAGCGTATACAGAAACACAGCAACAACAACAAACGCTATCGCATACTTAGAAATATTTAAAAGCTCGTTAATAAACAATTTTAATACTTTTATCATAGCTATTACTTAAAATAGTCGGGCATTAATCCCGACTATTTTATAATAAATTAAAACTTAATTATGCTTCAAAATAATAGATTTTTTCTAAAAACTCTATGGTTTGATTATCGTAATCATAAACCATTGTTGCATATAATCCCTGATGCATGTGAATAAATATTTGTGTAGGATCATTTTTTAGAGTTATATACTCCAAATCACCTTGCAAATATTCTGAAACATTAAAATTTATGGTTCCAGTATCTATTTCAGCTTGGAGCGAAGAAAAATCAATGTTTTCAATAGTTAATATACTATCTGATTTAATTTCGATCACACCGTCATTCAATACATACCGACCTAACGATATTGTTTTCTCATTCGTCCTATCACATGCACAGAAGCTTACCACAATCAACGATATGCAAAGCAACAATATGCTTATTGCAACTCGTTTGTTTAAATATTTATACATAATATATTAGTTATTTACTTTTTTTGGTAATCACTAGAAGGGTTAACGCCATATTCACTAGACATTGACAATGTGGTGCCATTCAGCTGACCAAAATAACCTACGCCCTTAACCTTTAACGTTACCACACCGTCATCATCTAAATTAAAATAGCAATCCTTCCAACTTCCAGTTTTTGCTGCTGTAGTTCCACCATTATAGTAGAGGTTTGTTACATCAGCTTTATGTTCTGACTTAGCATTAATAGAAGAAAGAACATTACCATTAGAGTCTTTATATTCATATGTCCCCAAGCGTGAATCACCGCATGCACTGAAACACACCAACGTGCCAACAAGCATCGCAACCATAAGCATCATAAAAACACATTTTTTAATAACTTTAGTCATAATTTTTTCTCCTTTATATTCTATATGTATAATTATATAACAAAAATTTTAAAAGTCAATATGATTTCAAAATTTAATTTAAAAAATTACAATTTACGATAAAGAAACTATCGAACCAGTATTTTGGCACTCTTTTACATCCCCAGTATTCAAAATATATAATCCATTAGCAGATTCACCCGTGAGGTTCGCAGAATTAACACATTTAGACAATGTGCCACTATTGGAATAAACAATGCCACCTAAAGAAGCCATTGCATTACTTTCTGTGTATAGTGAACCACTTGTATAACACCTTGATATTGTTCCTTTGTTAATTGCCGCTAAAGTTCCCCACTGTATATTTTTATAGTATGTTAAAACATAAGATATATTAAAGTCTTTCATCGAAACATCTCTAATAGTTCCGTTGTTCTGTTTAAACAACCCTACATATATATCACCAAAAACCCCATCATCAGACACATTAATTTGCATATTCGATATCGTATGCCAACCACCATCAAATGTCCCTGAAAATGTTTCAATGGGCGTCCAGTAACCAGAAAGCGTTATATCGTTTCTCAAATAGTACTCGCCGTCTTTATTATTTAATGAACTCAATCCACTTTGATTATAAATATAAATAGGCATTGTAAATGAAACATCTTTAGAGATATCAGAATGATAGACTCTACCCTTGTAAGAACCACTTGAAGACAAGGTCACAATAAAAGATGATCCCCCAACTGCATTGGCTGACGCTTGCCAATAACCCATATTATCAATACTACCGCTTGAAGTTATATAAGTTAAGTTTGTTGGTCTTATAGCTTCATTATTTGTATAATTTCGAGGAATTAAATATCTCCCTATATTATAGCTATCACCTTTTTTAAATGTAGTATACTCATCATTACTAACATCTTGGGGAACAGTTAACATTGATGCCCCATCTGTCAAATTTGTCAACTCTAAATATTCATCCTTTCCATAGTCACTATCTGTACCTGCCGGAACAAATACATAGATTCGCAAAATCGTAACTGTTTTACCTTCAATTTCAACATTTACCGTTGCATATCTACCCGAATATGAATTTGATGTTAAAGATACAACTCCAGTATTACTAACAACATTCAAATAGGTTGGATTCTCCCCTTTTGAATAATTAACACTATAGCTTGATACATCAGCCTCTGATTTATCACTTAAATAAGCCTTAACAGAAAGTTGTATTGTATCTGGACTACTATTTAATCTATAATTTGGATGCAACATTGAAGTTGTATTTATTCCATCTTCAATGATACTAGTTATTAAATTGTTTTTACTGTCTTTTATAGTATCAAGTACTATAGAAGTAATTTTCTTTACTGTACAAGTGTACTTAATTTCAATATTGCCAAGCCTAGCAATTAATTCAATTTCTGTACCACCAGTAACTCTGTCATAAATATGGACAGAGTTATTATTAATTATTTCACCGTATATGCTTGTTAAAGCATCCGTCGCTGCAAAGTAGTATTCAATAGTATAACCTTTATTTTCGCCTTCGTATTCGGCTAAAATAATGATATCACTACCACGTTCTACTTGCTTAGGTGCAGTAGTCCAACTTAAAACCGTTATTCCAAATTCAAAATATGAAACGATATCGTTCGCTACTGCCTTTACTTTAATTATTGTATCAGCCTTAGCATTTTTGCCAACAGTTAATCTATCTCCTATTATTGTTGCATCCCCCGAAACAACAGAATAAACAACTTCACCATCATCAAATTGATAGTAAGAAGGTGAAGGATTTTTAGTCATCAACCTTACTTCGCTGCTCGGTGCAATCAAAAGCTCTGTACTATCTTGAATATAAATGTCAAAAGAATTCAAAGTTGCCTTTGTTACTGTAAATTCATATTGTGCAGTTATGGATGAATCTGCTTGAGAAGTTGCAACTACTGTAACGACACTTCCAACCTTTGCATTTTGTTTAACGGTTACTGTTCCGTCAAAAGATATGTTTGCGCAATTGTTGGGGTCAATTAATGAATATGAAACATTTTTATAGGTTGCTGTTGTAGGTGTAACATTAGCAACGAACATATAACTTTCATTTTGTTGCAATGTTAAAATTGTATCTATAAATTCAACCGATTCTACAGGTTTTTCAATAATTGTCATCATATAAGGCATACTATACCCTACAGTTTCAATTTCTTTGCCACTTACAGGATCGATACCAATACTAGTAACTACAGCTCTAACACTTATCGTTTTGCCCACATTTTGTGCGTCATAAACAGTTAAAACTCCGTCGTCATCAATAGAACCGTATGTATCGCCTTGTACGAACTGATATTCAACTGTTTTAATATAGGCACTAAGCGGCTGAATTGCGACATTGAGTTTCATGCTTTCCGAAGTCATTATTTGAAGGGATTCTGAACTAACAATAATCTCTTTCGCAACCATCTTACAATTTAATTTTACTTCTTTAGTGTAAATACCATTATAAGTAGTAAGCGTACATCTTAAAACTACGCAATAATTTTGTTGAGCAACTTCTTCATCTATTCTTAAATTCCCTAAATCATCAATATATGCATAATCTGCACCTTCAATTAATTCATATTTGCAGTCTGTAATATAATCCGTTGAATTTTTGTCTATTACATCTTCTTTAAATGAATATTCAAATTTATATTCTTCGCCCGGCAAAATATTATCAATGTTAGGCAACAAATAAAAATCCGTTAAACTTTCTGTTAACACGTTAATAGTATAGACATTACTATAAATTGTAGTGTCTTTACCATCATTAAGAACTTTTTTGACTCGTAATCTAATTTGATTTGTAGGGTCAAAATTATATTTTAATGATATCAAATCGTTTATTGAATCAAGATAAATGTTTTCTCTACCACTTAAGATTTCATACTCATAATTCTTATATGTAACATCATTCGGATAAATTCTTACATTTAATTTAACAGTTTCTCCATAATGTAGTTCAGTTTCTAATGTTCCATTTGAATCAACAAGAGTCAAATTTTCTGCAAAAATTTCAGTTATTGTAAATACATAGGGTTTACTTTCTACGCCATCGGCAATAGCAATAACACTGATTTTGCCTCCAATGTCAGCACTATTATTGACAGTTAAGATGCCAGTATCTTTATCTATTTTTGCGAGGGATTGTCCACTTATTATTGCATACTGTACTTCATCAGCTTCTGCAGTATAAGGTTTTAAAGATACAGAAAGCCTTATCGTTTCACCTTGATGAACGATATCACTTTTTGTTACTATCTCAACTTCCTTAATTGCCCTTACTTGAACATTTAATGTTAAAGTTCTTGAAATTATCTCCTCACCATTTGTGTTTATGGCATGTGCCACAATAGCTATCTTACAATTTCCCGATAAATCGTCCAATACGCTCAATTCGCCGTCAGAGGTAATTACATCGGCCGTATACGCATTTTTTAAATATTGCTCACCATCTATAATCTCGTAATATAAATTTGTATATTTAGCATTTTCCGGATATTTTATTACATTCAACTTAATATCTGAACCTAGAGGTATTATTGTACCGCCTTTAAATTCAGACATATCGAATGCATTATAAGGATAAATGCTTATATCGCTTAATACAGCATCTTTAATAGTAATTTCTATTTCATTTGAATAGACCTGTACTTTTTTATTTTTTACGGTGCATGCTGAAATAACAATTTTTTGGTCGGGTACAGCATCAAGTGATACAGATAAAACATTATCAGATATTTCAACACCGTCTATAGGATTTTTTAAAGAACATTCTATTGCTGAAAACGTTGCATTATAAGGCAGTATATTTATAGGAGTTAAGACTAGACTTGTTCCTATTTCGATAGTGTTCACATCACCGACAACAGATAATTCAAAACTTGCTATATCTTTAGGTTCTTTTATTATGGTTAATTCTATGGAGTCAGCTATGTATGCTTCCTTTTGACGAGTTATAACCGACTTGCTAAACCACTCAAGTTCAACACCTGTACCGTTATTAACAAACTTATAATCATATAAGCCTATACCCACTTTATATTCTGCTTCGGTTTGACCACTAACATCTACAAAGCCACCGTTCTCCGAGCTTTTTAAGGCATTGGTGTCATATACCATTTCTATATCATCAAAATTAACAGGCTCTATTGATTTTTTCCCTTCAAACAAATTATAACGCTGAACATAAATTTGAGGGAAGTCAACTTTATTATTTTCCATTACCAAAGTCTTGTCATCTTCGGGAAGAATGAAAGAAACACATTCCTTATTACCCACTTCAATCAACTTAATTTCAATATCTAAAAACGTATACCTAAATTCAAATTTCGTTATGAATAAATTTACTTCAGCAAAAAATGATGCTCTTATATAAACACCTGTTTCAAAGTACATGGCTGTATAAACAGATTGCTCATATGAACTTACTTCATCCCCCTTTGTCGTAGGTACATAGCCATCTCCCCACTCTACAGCAAAAGCACCACCTATTTCAGCATAAATTCCAGCTTCTATACTAACGCCTGCTTTAAAAACTACTAAAAAATCAATATAAATATCTACTTTTATACCAAATTCCGCACGAGCAACACCATACGCACTAAGTCCCCAATTGCTGTAACTTGTTTTTTTGTTTTCAACAGGCTTTTCTCCATCAGTTGTAACAATCATTCCCTCTTGTTGAACTGTTGTCATTGTATTTTCTATACCAATTTGACCATTAAAAGAAAAACCAAAAACAAGATTTACATCTAGTCCTACGCCAACGAGTCCCATATAAGTAGCGTGTAAACTCGCTATTTTAATTTCTTTACGAAGATCGTATTTTTCTTTAAACTCATCAAATAATTTATTTAGATCTCCATACTCGTCCTTGCCTTTGGTTTTAGGTATATTATCATCAGAAGCACCAAGAATTCCTCCTTCAACTTCTAAATAGAAACCTATTTTGGTTGTAGTCGTTTTCGTGGCAACAGTTGAAAAATTCCCTGTTGCCAAGTCCAAATCTTGATAAACGTTAAATTCATTAATAAATTGTAATTTAAAGATAAGGTAGACATTTAAACTACCCGTCAATGCCCCATTTGACTGATTAATTATCTTATCAGCAATAGCTTTGCCGATACCGTCCTTGCATTTCCAAATATTTGCAATATTATATCGAATGGTCAAGCCAACATTTATACCACCATTACAAGGTTCAACTTCTAATTTAATTTCAGGTAAAAAGTTCAAAAAGCCATTATCGCTCATTGCGGGAACATTTTCAAGTTCTCCTAAAAGTTCTTTTATACCTTCCTCATTTATTTCAAAATCTTCTTCATGAACATCATAATTTTCCGACACTTCTAATTCATCGAAAACTTCTTCCATATAAGGTTGCTCTACAACATATTCTGTGCCACCATACACTTGATGGGAAGACACGACCTTTACCGCAGCAGGTTGATTGTAATAATCCGACCTCTCAAATTTGACAATATCGCCTTGTTTGTATTTATTTGTAGTCAAAACAAGCCTATCTGTTCCATTAAAACTTATGTACTCATCATTTGACAATTCATTCGTATTTTCTGAAACAACCGCATTAAAGATTTCATCTTTATGTATCAAAAAAACTAACTCTTGTTTTTCACGAAAACGAGAATCAACGAATTTAGCTCCATTTTTTAAAGAAATAGTATATGCGCCACCCTCATTATACCCTTTGGACGGCGCACAAACATTACCATTTGAGTAAGAAACAGAAACGAGATTACCGCTTACATCTGTAACGGTAACATAATCTTTCATATTTGCTGACGTGATGGAATTATCGGATTTAACACCAAATTGCACATATTTATCTTGGTCTGTTAAAAATTGCACATCATCAGTTTCGCAATCAATTGATTGCGTTGACGGAGCATCAACATTGTTTTCTATTATTTGATCAGGGATACAGACCGCTAAACAAATCGCCACAATAGAACAAACCAACGTAACGCATATCAATAGTGATATTAAAATTTTCTTACTCAACAACTTCATTTTTTTTATCCCTCTTATTTTTTAATATATAAATCACTCCAAATATAACGGAACAACCTAATATTACTGCACCTATACTTATGAAAACTGTTCTCACAACATAAGTGTCTTTATACAAATTAATTTCATATGACAATTCGTTGTTTTCGCAATTTATCAACAAAACAACCACATCGGAACTATTATGCATATTAAATTCATTAGTTCGTTGTAGTTTCAATGGTTGTTCAACGGAATAAAAAATATAGTCCGCATTGGAATTAATTTTCACATCCCCTGCTTTACTGAAGAATTCCTTTTCATAGTAAAACAATTTCTCGCTCCACTTACTTTCCGTATATGTAGCTGTTTCTAGATTTTTTATTGAAGAGTTTAATAGACCATTTTCTAATTTCAATTCATAAAAACTATTATAAGATTTTTCATTAAAAACGATAGGTTCACTATAGAGTAAACTAGTTTTGTCATCCAAATTTATATCACAAACCGTTGCTAAAATAAATGATAAAAATAAACTTTTAAAATCATCAAATTTTTCATTCAATATATTTTCAACCGCTGCTTGTCCGTAAATATTTTTTTCGTATTCTTTGTATATTTGATTTAGTACATTCTCTCCGTAATTTTTATATAGATAAATTCCAAACAGAGTAGTCATTAAATATTCCTTCCCTCTGTTTACTCCTAATCTTTTAAATAAAAACCCTTCATTCGTTCCATAATCGCTTAAAGAATATTGAAAATATGATGTATCAATATAATGCGAATCGGTGCTATATAGATAAGAACTTAAAGCGCTTAAACTCTCATTTAACCATAATTCGTTTGTTGCGCCCTCACATGCAATATCACTTAACATATGTTGGAATTCATGTGCTATAGTTGCCCATAATTCTTTACCACTATCAGTTTTAAAATTAACTTGAGCAGTTTCGTACGACAAATCAATATAAATTATGTCTAATTTGTTAGAACCCGCAACATCTAACAAATCATTTTTTTGATAATAACCTTTGATATCACCTTTATTTAGGTCACATAATAGAATATTTATTTTCCCGTCATTATCTACATCTCCCCACGTTTGTGAATGCGGATAAATGGCAGTAGTCATTTTTTGATAAACACTGTCGGTATGTTCTTTTATTAACTCATAATCTGTTTCCGATAAATAATTATCGTACCAAATCTCATATTGTACCCAAACAACACAATTCTCACCGATTGTCGCTAAAAAAAATTCTAGTTCATCATTATTGATATATTGTTCAACAAAAAAATGTTTTGTTCCTACTTCATATTCAATATCACTTTCGAGCTGTACATTATCTTTTGTTAAATCCCGCTCACTAACAATATCGCAAGATTTTGCATTAAAAGCAATATTATCTAAATCATATTTAAAGTTTAAATCAACCGTTTGAATACAACACACAAACAATAAGCAAACAGATATTATTAAATTTAATATTATAGTTTTTAATTTCATTTATAACCCGAGTAAAAATTGTTTTATTCCAAGTATAATTATATCATTATTACCAAAAATTGTCAATATTCAATATTTGGAATTACACCTCAGCGCTTACCTTAATTGAGTATTTAAAAGTACTTTATACTTTCCAAAAACGCTTTAATTGTCGGCGACTCCAACACTTCTTGTATCGTTTGCCTATCTTTCTCTCTACCCGACCACAAACTTATATCAATATAAATCTGTGTTTCACCATCTTTATTCTTTTTGAAATCGTACAGTTCTATGTAATGCTGCGTAGCACCAAACGTGTTTTCATAAAAAATTCCAACAGCTTCACCTTCCCCACGTTTAATTGAAAAGCAATCACTTAATTTGATAAGACAGCTATCTTTATCAAACATTTCTTGTATATGATTTTTTGCAGACTGATTTTCTTTTTTTAAATAAATTACAATACTCAAATAATCGTTGTCTGCTGACACAAACACCAAATCATCATCGCTAAAACTATCTAATCCCTCTACGCGATTAAACCCTTGCGGAAAAGCAAATGAAAAATTTGAACCATACAGCTTACCATCTTTTATATTTATCATAATATCTCCTTTCGTCGTATTATTTAGTTCTACGGCGATTTATTGTAACACCTATAAAAACTACTATTCCTATAAACACTATGCTTCCAACAATACTACACACAATTATCACCGTTCTGTTTGTTTCCACATTGTTGTTCCCTACCGAGCTATTGATAGGCTTGTCCGACGCACTAACCACAAACGAAAAATCGTCCGCAGTTTCTGCCGTATAACTCAATCCATTCCTTTGCATTACTATACTTGAGTCTATAATATACGGAACATCATTACTTAGTTCTACGGTGTAAACTATGGGGTAACTTCCAACTTTCTTTTGCTCTACACCGTAAATAATTGGACTATATGCAAAATTCCCTTGAACATTAACGGGCATTTCATAACTTATAATGCTATTACTTACAAGCGGTATTTTAAACTTATAAGCATTTACCCTA
>CATLBG010000023.1 GCA_949878595.1 uncultured Clostridia bacterium | reverse complement strand
AGTTCTTGCCCAAATTCTTATCATAAGCACCTCTATTAAAAACTATAAACATAATATCAAAAATAGCCCCAAAAGACAAGCAAACAAATTCAAATTATTTGACTTTTGAACTCAAATATTATATAATTAATTCGTTAAAAATTTAACATACATTGCTAGAAAGGAGGCAAATTATGGCAGAATTATTTATCACGGCAGAAGGAAAAGCCGAAAAAGAAGAAAGACTTAGATTTTTAAAAAATGTTAAAAGACCAGAGGTTCTTGAAAAACTTAAAATTGCTAGAGATTTTGGAGACCTTAGTGAAAATTCAGAATATGATGCAGCAAAAAAAGAACAGTCTATTGTTGAAACAGAAATTTCTTCAATTGAAGAAACTTTAAGAAAGGCAACAATAATAACTGAAGACAAAGTTACTATGGACACTGTTGGTGTTGGAAACTTTGTAACTGTTTATGATTCAGATTTTAAAGAAGAAGACACATATAAAGTTGTTGGAATAATTGAAAGTGATCCAGACAAAAATTATGTTTCAAACGAATCGCCAATCGGCATGGCACTTCTTGATAAAAGAGTAGGTGACGAGGTTACTGTTGAAACTCCTGGTGGCAGTGTTAAAATGAAGATATTAAAAATCTTTTAATATAGCGATAAAACGCTATATTTTTTTTGCGAATTTATCATAGGCGATAACTTGACATTAAGTCAAAATTTTATTACCATGATATTAGGTGAATTATGCTAGAATATGAAAATGTTATATTAAGGTCTATGTCATATAGCATGGTTAAACGAGATATAGAACTATCTCGAATTTCTCATGCATATATGTTTGTATCAGCAGATGAGAACTATTTATATGCTTTTGCTGAAAAGATAGCTATAATGCTAATTAATATGCAAGATAAAACCATGTCAGAAAAAAATTCGCTCAGAATAAAAAAACATATTCACCCAGATGTTAAATTTTATGGACTTAACAGCAGCAAAATCGATGTTTCTGTTGTCAGTGAAATTGTTCAGGCGAGTGATGTTTGTCCATTTGAGGCGGACAAAAAAGTTTTTGTGCTTTTAGGTATTAATGATATGAATGAGGCGGCTCAAAACAAAATATTAAAAACAATTGAAGAGCCTCCAAAAAACACATATTTTATTTTGTGTACAACTGGAACTTCAAAAATTCTGCCAACAATTTTGTCTAGAGTGAAGCATATTGAACTTGATACTATTCTTAGTTCAGAAATAGCAATTATGCTTGAGGCTACAGGCGTTCAAAAAGATAAGGCAGAAGTTTACGCAAGTTGTTCTAATGGAAATGCAAGTTTTGCAGAAAAACTAGCACTTGATGGCAGTTTTGTTGGATTTTTTAATGACATTGTTTCATGTTTTTTCGAGATAAATGGAAGCCGTGATGTGCTTAAATTTTCAAGTAATTTCACAGCAAAAAATATAGATAAACAAGAGTTTTTTGACATTGCAATGCTAATTTCTCGTGACATTTCATTTATTATTTCAGGTAAAGAGGAACTTGTTATTTGCAAAAATGTATTAACAAAACTAAAGGTAATTGCTTCATCATTAAATTTAAATGCAACATCAGTTTTGATAAAAACTGCTATGCAGGCTAAAAAGGATTTATCTTTTAATGCTAATCCAACAGCTGTTGTTGATGAATTTTTGTTTAAACTAGCGGAGGTAAAAGTTAAATGCAGAAGATCGTAGGGGTAAAAAGATTTGGTGATAAAGACACATATTTCTTTTTGCAAAATATAGAAGATTTAGAACTAAACGATAGGGTTGTTGTTCAGTTTGATGAATATGAAACTGTTGCAATGGTAACAAAACTTGGATGCAAAGCTGAAGATGTTAAAGCTTATGAACTTAAATGTCTAACTAGAAAGGCGACTGAAAAAGATATTCAAAAATTTGAGGAACTTACAAAAAAAGCGAAATCAAAACTTCCTGAAATAAAAAGAAAATCACTTGAACTTGGGCTTATGATGAAGTTTATTTCGGCAGAATATAGTTTAAATGAATCAAAGGTGTTAATCACTTTTTCGAGTGAAGAAAGGGTTGATTTTAGGGGGCTTCTCAAAGAACTTGCTACAATGTTTAAAACACGAATTGAACTTAAACAAGTCGGACAAAGAGATGAAGTTAAAATTTGTGGTGGTGTAGGCCCTTGTGGTGAACAATGTTGCTGTGCAAGATTTTTGAAAAATTTTGATCATGTGACTGTCAAAATGGCAAAAGTTCAAGGCCTTTCTCTTGCTCCAACTAAAATTAATGGAATATGTGGCAGGCTTATGTGTTGTCTTGGTTATGAGTCTGATATGTATGAAGAAATTTTATCAAAAATGCCAAAGCTAGGAACTACAATCAAAACTCCAAATGGCTCAGGAACGGTTGTTTATAATGATATTTTAAGAGAAAGAGTTTCTGTAAAACGCCAAGCTGATGGTGATACGTATATTGTTGAAGACTTTTCTCTTGAAGACATAAATGATGTTAAAAATGGAAGCTATGAGGCTAAAAAAGCTCAAAGATTAGCTGAAGAAAATAAGCAGGTTCAAGAAGACAATAAGCCTAATATAAATAAGGATAATGAGAATTTAAACTCAAAATCAAATGGCGAAAAACAAAATTATCAAAACAACAAAAAAGAAGATAAAAGAGAATTTAAAAACAAACATAATGGTCAAAATAATACTAGCAAAAAAGAAAGTTTTGGCATGGAGATTGTTGATGCTTCAAGTGTTCAATCTGGTGAAAATAAACAGGGGAATAGTTCTAACTTTAATGGCAAAGAACATAAAAATTTTAACCATAGAAAATTTAGACATAAAAATAACAAATTTAACGGAAAGCCAGATTTAAACAAAAAGTAATTTGACATTTTTCAAAAGAATGAATACAATAAAATCTATAAACAAAAGGAGAAAATTTTATGGCATATAAAATAGATACAGATACATGTGTAGGTTGTGGAGCATGCAAAGATGCTTGCCCAGTAGGTGCAATTTCAGCTAATGCAGATGGAAAAATGGTTATTGATCCAAACACTTGCATTTCTTGTGGAACTTGTGCAGCAGTTTGCCCAGTAGGTGCACCAGTAAGTGAATAGTTTGTTAAAAAACGATGAAGTTTTAGATGACTTAGAGCTTGATGGTCTTAAAGTTATTCAAAAAAAGTCAGGTTATAAGTTTTCTACTGACTCTGTTTTGCTTTCAAACTTTGCAAAGGCAAAACCAAGTGATGTTTATGTAGACATCTGTTCAGGAAGTGGAGTTATTGCAATTCTCACTAGTTATAAAAATAGTGTTAAAACATGTTATGCAGTTGAAATTCAGAGTGAAATGGCAGATATGGCTCGTCGTTCAATGGAATATAATAATCTTTATATTCAAGTTTTAAATGAAGATTTAAAAGATTCTGTTAAAACTCTAGGTGCAGAGAGCGTTGATGTAATCACTGTGAACCCGCCATATAACGCAGTTGGAAAACCTAGCGAGCAAGATGAAATTGCAGTTGCAACCCATGAAATCAAAACTAACCTTGCTGAAATTGCAGAAACTTCAAGCAAACTACTTAGGTTTGGTGGAAAGCTTTTCATGGTTCATAGGAGTGACAGGCTTGCAGATATTATTTTTGAGCTTAAGTCACATGGTTTAGAACCAAAGGTTTTAAGAGTTGTCTATCCAAAGGCATCAAAAGAGCCAAATCTAATTTTAATTGAAGCTAAAAAAGGTGCAAAATCTGGCATAAAGGTTTTGAGTCCTCTAATTCTTATGAATGAAGATGGAACAGAAACTGAAGAATTAAAAATTATTTATAACAGAAAATAAAAACTCAAACAAAAATGTTTGAGTTTTTTAATTTAAAAAATTCTGCACATGGCACAAGCAATAATTGCTCCAATAAAAGCAGAGAGCAAACAAACAGGAATTACATATCTTAATTTCTTAATTTTGGTGGTTGAAAAATAGAGTGCAACAACATAAAAAGTGGTTTCAGAGCAGCTCATAATAACGCAGGCACACTTTGCCACATAGCTGTCTGCTCCATAGGTTGAAAAAAGATTAGATAGCATTGCAATTGAGCCAGAACCTGTGAAAGGTCTAAGTATAAGAAATTCGATGAGCTCTACTGGTATGCCCAAAAATTTAAATATTGGGGCAGATATATCTGTGAGAAAAGCAGAAATTCCACTGATAGATAGAAGTTCCACTACTGCAAAAATTGCAACAAGATAAGGAAAAGTGTTTATACAAAGATCAACTGCAGACCTTGCTCCAGTCACAAAACAATCATAGGCATTAATCTTTTTAAACAAGCTATAGATTAGCACCAAAATAATAAAAATGGGAATAATATAATTTGCCATAAACTATCCTTGTTTTTTCTTTTTAGTTTTCTTTTTTCTATCAAAAATAAAATGGAATAAATAGACTAGCAAAATTGTTATTGCAGTTGAAACGATAGAACAAATTATTGAAGGCAAAATTATTCCTGAAGGGTTGCTGCTACCAGCATTAGAAAGCATACCAATAATTGATGTTGGCAAAAATTGGACACTAGAACAGCTTATTGCCACAAGCATAATCATAGGAAAGGTAACGGTTGATTTATTTTTGTTATCTTTTTGCATAGACTCAATTGCCTTAATACCAAGAGGAGTAGCAGCCCCACTCATGCCAAGAAGATTTGCAGAGATATTCATTGATACATATTGCTTACTTTCTTCTGAAAGGTTGTTTTTGCCAAACAATTTGTTTATAATAGGAGATAGAAGTTTAGATAATTTTGCAGAGAGCCCACTTTTTTCAAGAATAGTGAAAAGACCAATCCAAATTGCATAAATTGCAAGAAGTGAAAGAGAAAGTGTTACTGCTCTGTTAGATGCATTCAGCATGCCAGTTAAAACCTGACCTGGGTCAAACAGACACAGTGCCACAATGCTAGAAACAAACAAAATTATCCAAATTTTATTCATGTTTAATTTTATGTGACAACTTTTTAAATTATGAGGTTAAAATGATAGATACGCATGCACATTTATTAATGCTTCCAGAAAATGGAAAACAAGTTATAGAAAATATGAAATATGATGGGCTAGAAGCAATAACCACAATTGGCACAACAATTGAAGATTGCAGAGAAAGCGTTAAGCTTGCTGAGGCTAATAAAAATATTTATGCTGCAATTGGCATTTATCCAGAATATGCAAAGTCTACAACTCCAGAAGTATTGGCAGAACTAAAACAGCTTGCAAAGTCGCCAAAGGTTGTAGCCATTGGTGAAATAGGTTTAGATTATCATACTGAGGGCTATGATAGCGAAACACAAAAAAGTGTTTTAGTTCAGCAATTAAAGTTAGCAGATGAACTTGGGCTTCCATTTTGCATTCATTGCAGAGGTGCAGCAGAGGATATGTTTAATGTTTTATCTGAGAACAAACATTTAATAAATCACTCAGGTCTCATGCATTGCTATAGTGAAGGTGCAGAGTGGGTTCAAAAATTTTTAGGGCTTGGCTTATATATAAGTTTCTCTGGAAATATAACCTATAAAAAATCTGATAGGTCATTTTTGAAAAATATTCCATTAGATAGAATTTTAATTGAAACAGACTCTCCATATCTTTCACCTGAGCCACTTAGGGGCACAAAAAATGAACCAAAAAATGTAAGGTATGTGCTTGATAAAATTGCATTTGAACTTGAAATAAATCCAACGAAACTTGATTTAATAACAACAGAAAATGCAAAAAAACTATATTATAAAATGGGAAAATAAATAAAATGGGAAGTTTTGAATTTAAGAAAAAGTTTGGTCAAAATTTTTTGTCAGATGAGGCATTACTCACGCAAATAGCGAAAATTTCAGGTATTATGTCTGACGATGTAGTGGTAGAGATAGGTGCAGGAAAGGGTGCACTCACTAAAGTTTTGTCTAGATTTGCAAAAAAGGTATATTCATTTGAAATAGACAAAGACTTATTTTTATTTCTTGAAAATGAGTTTGCAAACACAAATGTCCAGTTTGTTTTTGAAGATATCATGAATTATTCTGATGAAAAGCTAAACAAGCTAGTTGGGGGAAAATTTAAATTAGTTGCAAATTTACCATATTATGTAACCTCACCAATCATTACTAGATTTTTGAAAAATAAAAATATGGAAAGCTTAACTGTCATGGTTCAAGAAGAAGTTGCTGACAGGATTATTGCTAAGCCAAAAACAAAAGATTATGGAGTTCTTACAGTTATATGTCAAATGTATGGTGAACCTCAAAAAGCTCTTAGAGTTGGCAGAGAATATTTCACGCCTGTGCCAAAAGTAGATTCAGCTGTGGTTAAAATAGACCGCAAAAATTCAGAGTTTGCCAGTCATGAAAAGTTTATTAGCTTTGTTAAACAAGCCTTTGCAATGAGAAGAAAGAAGCTTTCAACTAATCTTGCTTGTCAAAATATATCTAAGGCTGAAATTGAAAAATTTCTCTTATCAATTGGCCATAGTGAAGAATCAAGAGCAGAAGAGTTGTCACTTAATGAATTTAAATCTTTATTTGAATTAATTTACGACAAAAAGCTATAATTAATTTGTTATAATATATTAATTCTGAGTTTTAAAAATCTTGACAAAAAATATATATAAGTTATAATTAAATTTGTAAAAATACTAAATAAGGGATTACTATGAAGAAATTTTTAAAAAGTATTGCTTGTTTTGCCATTGCGTTTGTATGTTTGCTTGGTTTTTCTGCATGCGGAAAAAAGGTTTCAGAAACTACAACCAGCACATCAAAAACAATTTATAATGGTGTTCAAACAAATGGTGGAATAACAGCTGTTTATAATGGCTACTTATATTTTATCAATGGAACAAAATCTAAAGATGGCACAAATTTAAAAAAGACAACAAGAGCTGCAATTTGCAGAGTTAAAATTGATGCTGATGGCAAGATTGACAAAAATACATATGAAGTTGTTGTAAAGAATCTTGCAGGATATGATTATGGTTCGCTATATTTCTTTGGTGATTATATGTATTACACAACACCAAATGCAGCAGTAAACTATGAAGATACAGTGCTTTATAACCAAACAAAATTTATGAGATATGACCTTGTTAATGAAAAGTCATATACTTTATATACAACTAAGAAAAATGATAGCAATGAAAAAATTTCTTATGCTTATTATGTAGTTGGTGATGAATTAGATCTTGTGGTTTATGAGTCAGTTTCAGAAACACTTACTAGCATAAAGATTGATAAAAAAACAACAACAAATTATGTTATTGAGGGTGTTAAGTCTGCTGTCCTTTCAGATAATAATGGTAAGCCTGAAAATGTAAACAGAGTTGATGCAAACAATTTTGTTTTCTATACAAAAGCCTATACAAATACTGATGCAGTTAAGACAAATAAAGTTTATAGCGTTTCACCAAACAATGATAATTCACGCAGAATTTATAATGAGAGTGACACAGTTTCAATTTTAAGTATCAAGGGTGGAAAACTATATTTTTCACTTACTGATAGCAGCACCAAAGCTAACAATGTTTATGCAAAAATGATTTCAAAAGGTGATGAAACACTTAGCAAAGAAAACAGTGAAATTATTTCATATAAGTCATATTCAAATATAATTTTTATGAGTGGTTATGGCAATATCACAGCAGTTGCTCACGATTCAGATAGCAATGAAGTTGTTCTTCTTGTTAAAAGTAGCGAAAATGAATATGAAATTTTGCCAGAGGTTATTAAAACCGTAACAGCTGGAACATCATCAAGCAGTTCTTCAACTAATGATAATGCTCTTTCATTTATCACTTTAACAACAGTCAAAGAAAAGATAGAAAGTGATGATGAAGAGAGTGGTGATGGCACAGAGCTAACTGAAGATGTTGTATATCTCATTTACAGAAACAACAAAAAACTCTATAAGCTTGAAATTATGAGAGATGGAAAGGTTTCTAAAAATGACCCAATTCAACTCTCAACCACAGAGTTTATTGCACCATCAAATCTTCTGGTTCCTGAAGTTGTTGGAAATTATCTTTATGCTTTTGCAAAAGAGCTTGGGAGTGATGGAAAAGAAACAGATAAAGTTTATCTTTATAGAATGGACATAACAATCAGCAATGATTCAAAAGACAAAGCAACTCTTGTTGGCATGAAAGAAGACAATTAATAATAATTAAAAGTAGCATAAATTCAAATTTTTGTTTGGGTTTGTGCTATTTTTTTGCGAAAAAAATTTAAAATCTTAACAAAAGGACTTGAAAAGTATGCACGGTGGGGGGTATTATATTACTATAACGAAACTATGCGGGCAAGAGAAAAGATAAAAAGTACTTTTGTAAAAAAGCAAAGGAGAAACAGATGGAAAATAAAACAAGAGGAACTGGAAAAGCAAAAAAAGTAGTAATAGGAGTAGCAACCATAGTTGCGGTTGCAGCAATAGCTGTTCCAACAGCACTAACGCTAACAGGTGGAAAAGATGACGCTGGTGCCAGCACAGAAAATAATAAATATAACGTAATAGTAAGTAGTGGTATAGATGGTGTTCCAGATTACTCACTCACCATAGCAGACGGAACAAAAATCAGCGAACTCAAAAGCATTTTAAAGGGTGTAGACGGCTACAAAATAGAAGGCATATATAAAGACGATGCCATGAACCACCCATACTCAGATAATGAGACCATAAGTAGTTCTACAAAAATATATATCAAGTTTGTAGCAGTAACATATACAGTAAATATTTATGCAGAAGACGGAACAACACTAGTTTCAACAGAAGAAGTAAACCACAAAGACGGCCTCACATTAACTGCTCCAACCAAAGCAGAAGACAACTTTGCGACCTATGAGTTTAAGGGCTGGTATAACGAAAGAAACGAACTTGTAAATTTAAGTGAAATAACATCAGATTTAAATATCCATCCATACTACGAAACCCACATGAAAGACTATCGCATAGGCTTTATCTACGAAGCCTTTAAGAGTAGTGTTTCTGTAAGCATAGGTGGAGAGCCAGTAACTCTAGATAGCACATATCACTATGGAGCGAATATAGTTATAAGAGCCACCCAAAAAACAGGAATAGATATAACAGAGTTTAAGGTAAAAGTAGGTAGCGGTGAGACTCAAGACATCTTAACAGAAGACTATCGCCATGAAGAGAACGGACAGGTATACTATGAATATGAACTAGATGGAAATGGAGACCTTTCAATTATATATTCAGAAGCCGCATCAGAATATTCAATAGGAACTATCCCATCTCAAGTAACAGTAACCAGAAATGGCCATACACTAAGTAGCAATGAAGCAATTTATTATGGTGATCAGCTAAGCATAAGCTATACAGAAACAGAAGGCTACCATAAGGATACATTCAATGTAGATGGAGCAGAGTTTGCTGGTGGAGTATGGATTGTTAAGGGAGACCTTAGCATTGAATACACAGAAGCTATAAACCAATATGAAGTAAAATTCTATTCAGAAGATAAACAAGTGCTACTCGGCAGCCAGATAATAAATTATGGATTATCTGCAGACATTAATATAGTGGCAGTTCCAGAAAAAGAAGTGGAAGGATATAACGTAAGCTTCGCAGGCTGGACAGATGCAAATGGTAACCTAGTAAACCTAACAAACATAACAGGAAATGTGAATGTATATGCAAGCTATAGACAAGAGCTAAAGAGCTATACAATAGCCATACCAGATGGAGTTAGTGTAAACGGAAAGACAGGAAGCATAATAGTAAACCATTTTGAAACAATAACAGTGTCTTATGCAGAAACAGTAATAAGAGAAACAGGAAACACGAAAGAGGAGAATGGATATAACTACACAGAGAAAGAGACAATAACAAATGTTTTAACATTAAACGGAGAGAGAATAGTAAGTGGCTACTCAGTGAGTGTAGAAGGAGAGATAACATTAAGTTTAACTAGCAGTTCAGAGAAGAACTGGGAACAAGGAACAAAGATAGAGTATAGGGTAGGAGCAGTTCCAAGTGGAGTAACAGTAAAAAGAAATGGAACAACACTATCTAGCAATAGCATAATTTATTGGGGAGATGAATTAACATTCACCTATTCAGAAAGCACAACAAGGTACACTGGCAACACAAAACAAGAAGCGGGTTATAATTATTCTGAAAAAGAGACAATAGCTAGAAGCTTAATTGTTAACGGAACAACAATGTCTAATGGTTCAAAATACACAGCCTATGGCGATGTAACTTTAACATTAAATACCAACACAAATACCAGTTGGGAAAAGGGCACAAGAATAGAATATAGGTTAGGAGCAATCCCAAGCGGAGTAACAGTAAAAAGAAATGGAACAACACTATCTAGCAACAGCACGATTTACTGGGGAGATAACTTAACATTCACCTACACAGAATCATCAACTAGGCTCACAGGCAACACAAAACAAGAGTTAGGATATAACTACTTGGAGAGAGAAAATATCACAAACACACTTTCTGTTAATGATACAATACAAAGAAGTGGTGGGAATATAATCGTTACAGAAAATATATCGTTAAGGCTAAATTCAGACTCAATCAAAACTTGGGAAAAGGGTTCAATAATAGAATATAGCATTGGAATAATTCCAAGTGGAGTAACGGTAAAGAGAAGTGGAGCAACTCTTTCAAACCATGCAACAATATATTATGGAGATAGTTTAACTTTCACTTACACGGATCCACAAACAAGTTACACGGGAAAAACAAAAGTAGAAGAAGGTTATAATTACAAAGAAAAACAAACAATAACCTATTCTTTAACTGCAAATCAGTCAAGTGTGTCATCTGGCGGAAGTTTCAGTGTAACGGGAGATGTAACATTAAACTTAACTTCATCAACAACCTTAGAATGGGAAAGGGGAAGTAGAGTTTCATATAGTGTAGGTAAAATCCCATCAGACATAATTGTTTATAGAAATGGCGTAGCTTTAAGTGATTATGCTACAATTTATTATGGTGAAGAAATAACCATAGAATTTAAGTCAATGATTTTGATAACTATTCAAAATCAAGAAGGTAGCAGCACTAGTTTTGCAACTCTAAAAATTAATGGTAAAGATGTAAATATTTTTTCAGCAGAACTAAATAGAACAGAAGAATCACGATATCCTGTAGATGGAAATGCAGCTACTAAGGTGAATTATTATGCTAACTATAAATTCACGGTAACTGAAAGCGTTTCAATTTCATATTCAATTGAAGATATTTGGCGTTAATTTTATACAAAAAAACACTGCTATTAGAGCAGTGTTTTTTAATTATTAATGCTTTTCTTTATATTCTTTAAGTGCCTTTGCAAGTTGGTCTGGACAAGATGTGCCATTTCTACACTGAATGCCTTCAAGAATAGAAATCACTTCATCGACACTTCTGCCAATGCAAAGTTTTGCTACGCCTTGAGTGTTTCCCATGCAGCCACCATTAAAGTTAACTGCTGTTATAATGTTGTCTTTAACTTCAAAGTTGATGCTTCTAGAGCAGGTTCCAAAAGTTTTATAAGTTTCCATATTATTCTCCTTCAATTAAAATTTTGTATATTGCTGAATATACTTTACTGGCTTCGCTGTTCCATTTATTGAAAACAGTTTTAGCTTCAGCTCTGTTTGCTACATTTAACTTTAGCTCAAGTTTTGAGCCAGTAGGGTCAATAATTTTAAGATTAACTGTATATGTTTCATCTTTGTTTTTGTAGTAGTCTTTAAAATACTCTTGGTTTCTTTTATAAGATTGTCTATTTTTCTTGATATAAGAACTTATTTCATTTCTAGTTGAAGCAGGCACTTTTGTGAAAAAATAGTTTAAACAATCTCTGCCTTCTTGAGTGATTTTATAGTAGCCAGTTCCTGACCCGCTGCACAGCACAATAAACCCCGCATCAACAAGTTCTGGCAAAATTTGAGTGAGTGTCATATAAGAAAGCCAGTTGTTTTGACTGCAACACATTTCAATCAAGGTGTCACTTGTCATGGGGATTTCCATTTGGTCAAAAACATATAACAAAATTAGTTTGCTAACTGTTGTATCCATAATAAGCAAAGTATAACATAAACTTAAAAAAAAATAAATAGTTTATTAGACTTTTTGTCAAATTTTAAATTTTTACTCACTAGCCAAAATAAGTTGAATATTTAAGCCCATTTTGATATAGTATTATTAGGTGATAATATGGCAGAAGAAACAAAAAACAATGATTTAAATGAATTTTTGTTCAGCATATATAATTTGTCTAATTCAGATATATTGCAACTGGCTGATGACGTTTCACATATTTTGCAGGCTATTGCAGGCACAGATAGGGTGTATGATGTTATTGCTGAGTGCATTGCAGATTTTAACTTTGCAAATGAATGGGCAGAAGCTACAAAAAATGATGTTTTAGTTTTGCCAGAAGATGAAGCAAAGAGGATTTCATTTATTTTTTGTGTGCTTTCAAACATTGAAGATAAAAATTTAGATTTAGCAAATTTCTTAAAACATTATTTTGCTGGAAATGAAACAGTTTCTCCATTTGAACTATTTTGTAATGAAATTATTTTTGAATTTAGAGATTTAATTTTAAAAAAGCTTGGTATTCCACTTGCAGAAGAATCAGAAAAAGAAGCTTTTGAGGTTAAAGAAGAAACTATTGAAGAAGTTTATGGAAGGCTTTATAATTCAGTAATTCTTTTATATAATCAGGTTTTAAATTCAAAAAAAATCAAATTGATTGGACTTTCTAAAGATGATCTTTTAATAGTTTTGTCTAGCTACGAAATTGCAATCAGAGAAAATCAAATAAATTATTTTTATGCATTTAATGCCATAATAAAGAGTACATTAAGAAAAGCCAAAAGATTAATAAAAATAGTAAGTGATATTAATTTATATACTACAAAAATTATTAAAAGAGGATAACTTATGATAGATTTAGAGCAATTTAAAACGCTTAATCCAGTTGATGTTTCAGATGAAAAAATGAAATATTTTAAAGATGAACTTTTAAAAATGCATGAGGAACTTACAGATATATGGACAGAAGAACTAAAAAAACTTGACAATGAAAATTTTGATCCCTATTCTTTTTCAAATGAGAGGAAGTTGAAAAAACTTGCAAAAAAGCACTCACCAAAGCTTGCAGAGGTTGACATGCTTTTAGATGTTATTGATGATGAGCTTTCTAGAAGAGATAAATATAATGAGCAGCAGCGTTATGTTGAGGGTGGAAATTATAGGCAAGATGAATTAAGTGATGAAGAGTATTTTAACGAAGAAGTAAAGAAAACTGAGAGAATACGCAAAATCCATGAGGATTAATTTATAGAATATCGTCAAAAAATATTTAAAGAAGTAGTTGCAAAAATTTTATGGCTATGATATAATCATTTTGCTTGAACAGCATATGGCATCATAGTCTAGCGGTTAGGACGCCCGCCTCTCACGCGGGAAACCGGAGTTCGATTCTCCGTGGTGCTACCAAAAAAAATACCATCAATACTTGATGGTATTTTTTATTTATTACGAGCATATGAGAGCTTGTGAATATAATGAGCAAGTTCGTCAGCCTGCTTGGCAGGGTCACGAGCTAATGGAAGAAAATAAATAAAAGAAAACTAAAAAAAATTGTGACTCATTAAAAAATCTAATCTTGTGCAAGTATTCTCCGTGGTGCTATCAGATATTAAAACAGCCATATGGCTGTTTTTTTGTTGCACATTTTAATAATAAAATTAAAATATTATGCAAACGAGATTTTGTGTGATATAATTTATTTATAAATAACTAAAAAGAGAGAGGTTTATGGTTAAATCAAAAGAATGGGATTGGAAAATTGTTAAAGGCAAAGAAAAAGAGTTTTGGTCATCTCCAGCACAAGAATCATATTATCTACTAAATAGATGGGCTGCTCAGGGCAAAAATATCTATCTTGACCTTGGTTGTGGTCTTGGAAGACATACAATTATGTTTGCTAAGGCTGGGTTTAAAACTTATGCTTTTGACCTCAGTAAACTTTCAATTGAAAAAACAAAGCATTATGCAGAGGCTGAAAATGTTAAAGTTGAGTTTGCAGTTGGTGATATGCTTGCTATGCCTTATGCTAATGAAAGTATGGAATGTATTTATGCAAAAGATGTGATATCTCACACAGATACAGAGGGAATTAAGCAAATTATATCCGAGCTTTTTAGAATATTAAAAAGAGGTGGAGAAATGTATGTAACCTTATGTTCAAAGGAGACATGGGGCTTTGCAAAAACTGATTGGCCTTTGATAGACGAAAACACTAAAATGAAACTAAAAAAAGGACCTGAGTTTGAAGTTCCACATTTTTATGCTGACTATAAACTCGTTAAAGAATTATTCTCAAAATTTGAGATAATAGATGTTTATCAGATTGAAGAGTTTAATGAAAAGAGAGGAGATATTCATAGCTCAAAGAAATTTCATGTGTTAGTTAAAAAGAGTTAAGAGGAAAATATATAAATGAAATTTAAAGCAAGTTTAAATAAAAAAGACACCAAAGGAAAATATATTTTTTGGGATATAGATGGAACTCTTGCACCATATAGATTTAATGGTCATTTAAGTGATCCAAATGGCTCTGATAATGGTATGAGCTTTAGTGAAATTGAAGATGGCATATTTTTAAAAAGACCACCATCAAAGTTTATGCAAAAGGTGGTTAACACTTGTGGTGCGAAGCAAAATATTGTTATGGGTCACGTGCTATGTGAAAAAGAAATTGCAGATAAAAATATTTGGCTTGATAAATATTTTCCACAAATCACTGATAGAATTTTTAGGTTTGTAGAAACTCCAAAACATGAAAGTATAATAGCCTATTGCAATGAACACAAAATAAATCTTGAAGATGTTATTTTTGTTGATGATGTTTTAAAAATTTTAAGAGAAGCTGAAAGAAATGGTATTCCAGCTTATCATATTTCCAGCTTCTTAGATTATGAATATGAAAATTAAAAAAATCACTCTAAATAGAGTGATTTTTATCTTAAATAAGAGTGAAAGCCCAACCAATTATTGGTCCAACAAAAATTGCAATGTAGATTAAAGTAATCCAAGGTTGATAATCAACATAAAAGCCTTTAAAACTTAAGCTCCATGGATGCTTGATTAAGACCCAGCCAACAAGGTCAAAAATAATGCAAATTCCAGTCCAAATTCCACCAGTTATTAATGCTTCTATTATGCTTGGATTTGGTACCCCTCGCATATAAAGCCAACCAAAAAGAGAAAAAAGAATTATGTTATAAAGTGGGTGCCAAGGCTTTGTTTTTTCATAGCCTTCACCCATGCCAGGACCATCTTTCATAGACTTCATGTGTAAAACAACAATATTAAAAATTGTATGAAGAATTCCAATTAGTGTAACAATTATATAGCAAACCCAAAACCACAGCATGCTCATTCCAAAATTTTGCATAAGTTTTTCTCCTAATGATTTTATAATAAAGAAAAAAACAAAAAAGGTCAATCAAATAAAATTTTAATTTGAAAATTTAAAATTTATGATATAATCATATTATAATT
>CATLBG010000022.1 GCA_949878595.1 uncultured Clostridia bacterium | reverse complement strand
TGTCACCCTTTCTTGAAATTCAATAATTCATAACTTATTATAAAAGTATCTACTTTATAATCTATGATAAGAGTCTATTAAATTTGACAATTATCATAAAGGTTTTCAGTTATAAAGATTTTAAAAAAACATATAATTAAATAACATAAGGAGATTAAAATGAATTTTAAACCATTGTTTGATAGAGTTGTAATTAAAAACTTAGAAAAAACAAATAAAACAAAATCTGGAATATTACTTGCTGAAATTGCAAGTGATGAACCTATATATGGCGAGGTTATTGCAATTGGCTCAGGAGATTGTTTTGAGGGTTCTAAAACAGAAATGGCTGTTTCTATTGGTGATAAAGTTTTATATAACAAATATGGTGCAACCAGCTTTAAATGTGATGACGAACAATTTTTTGTGCTTAGGCAAAGTGATATTTTAGGAGTATTTGAGGAGAAAAAATAATGGCAAAAGAATTAAAATTTGGCAATGAAGCCAGAAGTCTTTTAATGGAAGGAATAAATGCTGTTGCAGAAAGCGTGAAGATTACACTTGGACCAAAAGGTAGAAATGTAGTGCTAGACAGAAAATACGCCACACCACTTATCACAAACGATGGTGTTTCTATTGCAAAAGAAATAGAATTAAAAGACCCCTTTAAAAACATGGGTGCAAATCTTATTAAGGAAGTTTCAGTAAAAACCAATGATTTAGCTGGAGATGGAACAACAACTGCGTGCGTGCTAGCTTCAACTATGGTTACAAATGGACTAAAACATCTTGCAAGTGGAGCAAACCCTATAATTTTAAGACGAGGTATTGAAAAGGCTGTTACAACTGCAGTTAACGAACTTAAAAAGATGTCTAAGCCAGTTTCAAGTGACAAAGAGATTATGCAGGTTGCAAGCATTTCTGCAGGAAGCACAGAAGTTGGAGAACTAATTTCTGAGGCTTTCAAAAAAGTTGGCAAGGATGGAATTATCACTATCGAAGAATCAAAAACTTCGCAAACAAATTTGAGGCTTTCTAGTGGTTTAGAATTTGACCGTGGATATATATCGCCATATATGATTCCTGAAAATAGCAATTTTGCAAATTTAGATAATCCTTTTATTTTGGTTACAGACAAAAAAATTTCTAACACTCATGAGATTCTTGGGCTGTTGGAAGAGGTTATGAAGACTTCTCGCCCACTTCTCATAATTGCTGAAGATGTTGATGGCGAAGCACTTTCAACTCTAGCAATAAACACTCTTAGAGGAAGTTTTAATTCTGTAGCAATCAAAGCTCCTTCTTTTGGCGAAAAACAAAAAGAATACTTAGAAGATATTGCATTGCTTACTGGTGCAAGCTATGTTTCAAAAGAGCTTAGTCATGAACTTAAAGATGTTACATTAGAAAACCTTGGAACAGCAGCTAATGTAAAAGTATATAAAGATAAAACTATTATTGTTGGTGGAAACGCTGAAACTGAAAAAATTGAACTTCTTAAAATTAAACTACATAACCTTCAAGAGGCTGAAACTGATAACTATGAACTTGTTAAAATTGAAGATAGACTTGCAAGATTATCTGATGGGGTTGCAGTTATTGAGGTTGGTGCACCAAGCGAAATTGAAATGCGTGAGAAAAAATTAAGAATTGAAGATGCCCTCTCAGCAACCAAATCTGCCACTAAAGAAGGTATTGTTATTGGAGGTGGCTCAGCACTTCTTGCATGTGAAAATCTTCTTGAGAAACTTGCACACGAAGCAAATGGAGATGAAAAATCTGGAATTTTGATTGTTAAAGAAGCTCTTGCTTCTCCAATAAAACAAATTGCAGAGAATGCTGGAGTTGATGCAGGTGTTGTTGTAAATAAAATTAAAGAGCTTCCAAAAAATTATGGTTATGATGCACTAAACGCAGAATATAAAAACATGTTTGAGAGTGGCATTATTGACCCAACAAAAGTAACAAGATGTGCACTAGAAAATGCAGGAAGCGTTGCCGCTTCAATTCTGACAACTGAAGTTTTAGTTGCAGATATTTTAGAAACAAAATAAAAACACCCAAATGGGTGTTTTTTTTATTCATCATCTTCTGTAAAAAATCTTCCAAGAGAAAAGAACTTATCTTCTTCTGTTTTAATCTCTTTTTGTATATTTTCTTTATTATTTGAAATTGGTTTAAATTTTATAGTGCTAATTATTCCAGATTCAAGCATATCTGCTTTAGATCTATGACTTTGCTCCTCTTTCACATTATTCTTTGATAGTTCAGAAATATTCACCTTGCTATAAGTTTTAACAGGTTCGTCCTGTTTTTCTTCCATAAGGTCAGCCATAATATCTTTAAGTGAAATATTTGGATTAAGTGCCTCAGAAAAGTCAAATAAGCTATCCTCTGTTAGTGGTATGTTAGACATAACACTCGTGTTTTTCGGCGTTTCATAGAATATTTCATTTAATTTTGCTTTTGTTTCTATATCAATTTCTTCTTTATCTTTTATCTTTTTCCCAAGACCAATATCAGAAACTATGCTTTGGTCTGCCTTCTTTGGCCTGCCTGGTTTTCTGTTAACACTCTCTCCAACTTTTTGATTAAACTCTTGTTTTAACCTCGCAAATCTTGAATTTACATCAGTACTTACAGACTTTTCTGGCATAGGCTTATTTGAAATAAACGCCCTATCCTCATTTGTAATTCCTGCATTTTGTTCAATTAAATTGCAAATATCATAAAGTTTGTCAATAACACTATCATAAGTAAAATTGCTATTTTTAAAATTTTCTGTTTCAATTGAACTTTCAAGTTTGTGACATAGATTTAAAATTTCATCAATACTTTTCTGTTTTAAATAGTGAATCTTTCTTTCATACAATATAAGTGCTCTTGCTGAAGATTTTTCGCGTTCTTTATATTCATCTATTGCTCTTTTATTTTTATTTAATTCTTTGTTAAGTTTTTCAATTTCTGCTTTTTCAGACACCAAAGAAAGTTCATTCTCTGTGATATTGCTAATACTATCTTTCCAATCTGTTCTAACCATTCTCCAGTCTCCTCTTTTCTTTTTTAGACTTAACTAAAGTATAGATAAATATTGCAAGCCCTGCCGCAATCATAATTCCACTGCAAATTTGAGAAATTGGAAGACCAAACATTCTAAGAATATATTGTTCATTTCTAAAACTCTCTAGCACTGTCCTAACAATACCATAATAAATTAAATAAAAACCAGAACTATAGCCAGATTTTTTTATTCCTAAATAAATTTGACAAAGAAATATAAATCCAATGAAATTTAGCACTGATTCATAGAAAAATAGTGCCTGATAATAATTTCCATTAATCTTTACTGCAAAAGGAAATCTGGCAAAAAATGAAGAAGAATCGATTAATGCTCCATAAATTTCTTCATTAAAAAAATTTCCCCATCTTCCAATAGCTTGAGCTAAAATAAGCACAACAACAAGTGTGTCAAAATATTTAAGTTTATCTGGTTCTTTCTTTATAAACAAATAAATAAGAAGTCCTAAACCACCACCAATTATTGCACCAATAATACTCATTCCGCCAGTTCTAAAATTAAAGTAGTCTGTAATGGAAAGTCCACTATCAAAAAGCACAGCAAAAAGTCTACCAACCAATATTCCAGCAGGCAAAACAATAATTGCAATAGTGAGTGGCATATCTGCCAAATATCCTCTCTTTTTTGCAAGCAAGCATGCCAAAGAAATAGCAATTGCTATAGCTGCACAAATGATTATACCATACCAATAAACTGCAAAACTTCCAATACTAAAAGCTACTCTATTCACAGCTAAAAAGTTATTCATAATAATATTATATTTCCAATTATAAATAATGTCAAGAAATAAGCACTTTTTAGATTTTTCTAATTTTTTTATTCAACACAAAACAACAAAAAAAGACCCCTAGACTATGGGGGTCTAGGGGCAAATATATATAGAGTTATTTGGGAAAGTTTTAATTATGATTATTTTCCAGGTTCATATCCTGCACCTGAATTATAAATATATTTTGAACCATCACTACCAGTGATAACTTCAACTGAAGGTTCATCATCTTTAACATTAGAATCTTCTTCGTATTCTCCACCCATGATTGCATAAAGAACTTTAAGGTTTGCAACAACATCATCTGTTGCTGTTAAACCAAACATTCCACAAAGATCTTTACTTACTTCTAAAAGTTTTCCTGATTCTGTGTTCTTAATAAGATTATCAATGTATTCAGAGATTACCTTAGTCTTTTCTTCATAAGAAACTCCTGCAGGATCTTGATTTGTAAATCCTTTATAAATGCTATTTACATATTCTACATAGTTTTTATCTTGAGCACATGAATTATAGATTATTTCAAGCATTTCATTTGGATCATCTGTTTCAGCAGGTTCATTAAAGAAATTCTTATACATTTCTTTAATATTATTAACAAGCTCTTTATATCTTTCAGCATTTTCAATAGTATCATGGTCGTGAGACTCGCTAATAATATTTTTTAATGCTTCAAGCTTTTCTGTTGGACTTAAATCAGGATTATATTCTTCTTTGTCTTTAAATTGTTTATCATATGCATCATTGATTTCTGCTGTATAATCTGTTGTTGAAGAACCACTATTCTTAAGACCAACAACCATTTCAACATCAGATTTGCCTTCTGAAGAACCATTACCATAAATGCCTTCATATTCTGTTACAAGTTTTGCATGAAGCAAAATATAGTATTGTGCATTTTTAATATCTTCAGCTGAATGAACTTCTTGATTTTTAATTAAATCACGGACAAATTTCATAGCCGCTGTTGAGTTTTGCTTTCCGTCCATATCATCATAGCTATAAAGATTAAGCAATGTTTCTAAGTTTTCCATATTATTTTCAGCATTAGCATATTGTGCTTCAATCTCTGCTGTGTATGTTGCTTTATCTTGAAGATTGCTAATATCATAAGATTTTGCTTCATAATCACCATACGCTGGGATTCTAATAATTACACCATCAACAACAATGCTTTCAGCAAATTGTGTAAAACTATTTCCATCTTGAGAACTTGAACTGCTTAAAGATGAACCTTTGTCTGAGAAATATTTGTATTGAGCATTTTCAATATCATCATAAGTTTGAGTATATGAACTATTTGAGTCTGTTGGTGGAACATATGATTGTCCATCACCATTTGCAACATCAACAATTGAAGCAATTCCACCACTTGCAGCGATTGCAGCTGCAAGGCCAATTGCAGCAAATGCTGCAATAATCTTTTTGCTAGGTTTTTTAAATTGATATGCTGCAGTGATAGCTTCAGTTATTGTTCTTTCAACAACTTCTGGTTTTAATCTTTTTTCTCTCACTGCATCTTCTCTAAGGTCACCAATAATTGGACTATACTTAGCTTCTTTACGCTTGTTTTCTGTAACTGCTTTATAAACACTATTATAAAGTCTAGCAGATTCAACAACATCATAGTCTGCAAGAGTTCTATTATCTCTAAACATACCAGATATTCTTTCAATAGATTTATCATCTAAAGTTAATCCACCATTTTGAAGAATTGTTTTGATTTCTTGAGCTTCAGAGCTAAGATTGTCTAATTTTTCTTCAATAATTTTTTGATTTAATTTAAATTCAGCTACAAGAAGTTTTGTTGCTTCATCAAGTTTTGCTTCAAGTGCTTGCATTTGAGCAATTGCTCTATCATTATTTGTATCAAGACTTATTTGCAAAGTTCTTGCCATGCCAACAATTTCATTAAGTTTAGTTGCAGTTGCAAGATTATCATTTGTATTTTTTACTAACTTATTGTTAATTTCTCCAATCTGTTTTTTATATTCAGAATCAGAAGTTTCTGGTTTTTTTGCAATTGTTTTTTTGATTGCTCTTACATCTTCGTGAAGATCTGCCATATGAAGGTGCAATGCTTGGAACAATGTTTTGTTAAATTGAAGAATTGTGTCAGATTGCAAAATTTTACCAACGACACCTTCAGCAATTGCATCAACATCTGCTTGTCTATCAGCAAGTTCAATCATAACATCAATTGAATCATTAAACTGTTTAGAAATCATTTCATAGTTTTTATTTAAATCATAGATAGCTGATTCAATCGCAGATAAATCAACTGCACCAGACATCTTCTTTTTTTCACTTTCAGCATCTAAAATTGATTCAAATAAACGCATTTGATCAAACATTGAATCTATGAAAAGTTTTGAACCATCACTTCCACCAAGAATCTTAGTGAATGCATACATTTCACCATCTGGAACTGCTGGTTTTGCTGGTTGAGCAGTCTTTGGTTTTCTGAAACCAATATGTGCTTCAGTATAAGCATCAAGCAAAATAACACCATTTGCTGCTTCTTTCGCTGGAGTTGCTGCTTTTCCCTTTTGGAATGCACCATTCAAAAGCTTCTTATTTTCATCACTAAGTTTTTTTAGATCATCAATAGTGCTTGTATCAGAAATTCCAAAGTTGCCAAAAACTTTTCCAGCGGTTTCATAGAATCCACTAAAAAGGTTTAGAAGCTTATCGCCCCTACTTGTATTCTTTGCATATTCATTAAGCTCATCAATTCTTTCTGAGATTTGTTTGAACATTGCAAATGAATCAAATACTTCCTGTTTTAATATTTCTTTTCCCATAAATTAACTCTCCCCTTACTCTAATAAAGTTTAATTTAACCCATAAACTATAAGTTATCTATAATTATTTTATGTTTTATTAGTTTAAAAAATTATAGAATTATCCCATATTTTATGGTTGATATAATTTTATCACAACTATATCTTTATGTCAATACCCAAAAGGAAAAAAAATTGTAATATGTATATAACTTTTTATTCCATATCATCAATGTCAAAATCTGACAAAACTTGACTTATCGCACTCTTAATAACACCAAAACTAAAGCCCTTTCTTGCAAGAGAAGCATATAACTTTTGCTTTCCATTTAAAGTTGAAAGATCCTTACCTTTTGCAAACTTTTCAGCTTGTTTTTTGCAAAGCTCAAGCTCTAGGTCGTCAGAAACTGAATCAATCACTTCTGAGATTATACTTTTATCTATCCCTTTTACTCTAAGTTTATTTTCTAAAATTAATTTTGAATATTTTGAGTTTTGCTGAACAAAAGCTTTAGCAAATGCTTCATCATTCACATAACCATATTCTGAAAGTTTTTCACATGCAGCTTCGGCATGAGCTTTTAGAAATCCTTTTTTTATAAGTTTGTCTATAAGTTCTTTTTTAGAGTGCATTCTAGAGGCAAGATAATCTGCCGCCTTTTCAAAAGCCCTTTTTATCTCGCTTTCTTCTATTATTCTTGAAAGTTGTTTTTCATCAACTTCTTTGCCTACCTTAAGCCCAAAAATAATTGCTGTTTCTTTTTCTAATCCACAAAAAAAAGTATCGTCCACAAAAATGTTAACTCTACTTTTATTCTTTTGACCTTCTATTTTAGTTATCTTTGCCAAAATTACTTCTCCGAAACTATTCCCTTATATTCAAATTTATAAAATCCAGTGCCATATTTACTAATTATACCTGCACCCCTTGTTTTTGCCCTAATGTTATCTAATATCTTTTCAGAAGATTTCACAGGAACTGCAATTTTGATAAATGGCATAGACTCGTCATTTTTTTGCTCAATTATATGAACACTTGAATCTGAAAATAATTTGCTTACACTTCCATAATTTGAATAAGGAACTTTAATTTCAACTTCATTACAAAATACCATCTTAAACTTTTTAGACTCATTAATTGCTCCGACTGCTGTGGCGTTATAAACTCTAGTAAGCCTACTCTTGCCAAGCTCTACTCCGCCAAAATACCTAACAACAGCAACCAAGCTATTTGTGAGGTTTGCCTGCTTTAATGCTTCAAATATTGGTGCACCTGCACTGCCTGCTGGCTCACCATCATCATTATTTTTTGCAATACTATATTTTTCGCCAAGCACATAAGCATAAGCAACATGCTTAGCATTCTTGTTGCTCTTTTTTAAATTTCCAATAATTTTATGCACATCATCATCACTTTCAACATGAAAGGTTAAGCCTATAAATCTAGACTTTTTTATATCAAGTTCAACCATGGCAGTTTCTTCAATAGAATAATAATCATTCTTTATTTCTACTTTTTCTTTGCCCTGTTCTTCGTAAAGTGTATCAACATTTACATATCCACTCATAAACTACTCCAAGATTAACTTTTTTGCTAGTTTAAGTATAACATAATAAAGCGAAAAATCAAACTTAAAAAGCATGTTTTTGTTTAAATTTAGTTTGCGTTATAACACACCACTGTGTTATACTGAAATCGCTTAAAAAAGCAAATTTATGCGAGGTGAAATATGATAAATGTATCAAAACACATTGAAAACATGTGCCCTGTAACAAAGGGTGCAAAACACAAATCCGCACCTATCCCAGAAGAAGGTCAATGGATTACTGCAAGAGAAATTAAAGATATTTCTGGTCTCACCCACGGCATTGGTTGGTGTGCCCCACAACAAGGTGCTTGCAAACTCACTCTAAATGTTAAAAACGGAGTTATTGAAGAAGCATTGGTTGAAACAATTGGTTGCTCAGGCATGACACATTCAGCTGCTATGGCATCAGAAATTTTAACTGGCAAAACAATTCTTGAAGCTCTAAACACAGACCTTGTTTGTGATGCAATCAATGTTGCTATGAGAGAGTTATTCCTTCAAATTGTTTATGGAAGAACTCAATCAGCATTCTCTGATAATGGTCTTGAAATTGGTGCAGGAATGGACGACCTTGGCAAAGGTCTTTGCTCACAGGTTGGAACAAGCTATTCAACAAATCTTAAAGGACCAAGATATCTTCAAATTGCTGAAGGTTATGTAACAAAACTTGCTCTAGACAAAAACAACGAAATCATTGGTTATGAATTTGTTAACCTAGGCAAAATGATGGAAGCTGTTAAAGCTGGAACAAATGCTGACGAAGCATTAAAAGCAAATCTTAAAACTTATGGCAGATTTAGCGAAGCCGCTAAATATATTGACCCAAGGAAGGAGTAAGGTATGGTAAATTTTGAAGGTAAAGAAAAAAGAGAATCATCTATCAATGAATGCCTTAAAAAATATGGCATCAAAAATTTAGAAGAAGCAAAAGAAATTTGCACCAATGCAGGTATTGATGTTGAAAAAATTGTTAAAGGAATTCAACCAATCTGTTTTGAAAATGCTGTTTGGGCTTACACACTTGGAACTGCCCTAGCAATTAAACAAGGCATTACATCTGCTGAAGAAGCTGGCAAATGGATTGGAGTTGGCCTTCAAGCATTCTGCGTTCCTGGTTCAGTTGCAGATCATCGAAAAGTTGGTCTTGGCCATGGAAACCTTGCATCAATGCTTTTAAATGAAAAAACAAAATGTTTTTGCTTTTTGGCAGGACATGAAAGCTTTGCAGCCGCTGAAGGTGCTATTGGCATTGCAACCACAGCAAACAAAGTTAGAAAAGAACCTCTTCAAGTTATTTTGAATGGTCTTGGAAAAGATGCTGCTTATATCATTTCTCGTGTAAATGGATTCACTTATGTTCAAACTGAATATGACTACGCAAATGCCAAACTAAATATTGTTAAAACAGTTAAATTCTCTGACGGAGAAAGAAGCAAAGTTAGAGTTTATGGCTCAGACGATGTTAATGAAGGCGTTGCTATTATGGAACACGAAGATGTTGATGTTTCAATCACAGGAAACTCAACCAACCCAACAAGATTCCAACACCCAGTTGCAGGCACATACAAAAAACTCTGCACAGAAAAAGGCAAAGCATACTTCTCTGTTGCATCTGGTGGTGGCACAGGAAGAACTCTTCACCCAGACAATATGGGAGCAGGTCCTGCAAGCTATGGCATGACTGACACCATGGGAAGAATGCACTCAGATGCACAGTTTGCTGGATCATCTTCAGTTCCAGCTCACGTAGATATGATGGGCTTAATTGGTATGGGCAACAACCCAATGGTTGGTGCAACCGTAGCACTCTGTGTTGCAGTAGCTTCTAGATAATAAAAACATATAAAAATAAAAGACCTCATATGAGGTCTTTTTTATCTGCAAAATCTTTACAACATCTGAAAATTTCAAATGTTATGCGTCACATAGCATCTATTTTTTCTATTGCTTCTCCAGATTTTTGCACTTCAATTTCTTTTTGTTTATTTTGTTTTCTTTCCATAAGTTTCCAATTAATAAGTCCATAAATATCGCTAATAAAATATATAACAAAACCTAAGATTGTTGGAAGAAAAACTAGCCCCATATTTTTAATCGTCATAGACCACAAAACAATAACTATGATATCATTAATCAAATAACCTGCTGCATAAAACTTGCTACGTCTAACCATTAAATATGCCGATATTAGAGAAACAACAACAGAAATAGTGCTTATAATTAATTCATCAGTATTAAATGCTTTAAGCATAAAATAACAACCTATTCCACAAATTAAGCCAGCCACTAACATCAACACATATTCAAGCCAACCAATTTTATTAACTTGAACCTCTGATGTATTTTGTTTACTTTTATTTTTAAGCCAACTTATTATTATTGCAATTCCAATAATAATATTAATTGCTGCAATCACAACCTCGCCATAATAATTTTGGCTAAGTGATAAAAATAAATATAACACACAAAGTGTAACTGTAAAAAATGGAGCAATTACCAATCCTTTTGCAACAATAAATGTTTCAATCACACCAACAAGTGAATATATAAGTGAAAGCCAATTTTTTTCCACCCCAACAGAAAATGATATAATAACAACTAAAATTGAAATTATTGGAAATATCCTTTCAAACCAATTTAAATTTCTAAAAAATTCTTTCATTACTCTTCCCTCAAACTCTTCATAAATTCAGTAAATTTCGGATATTATGCATAACATAGTATCTTGTTTTTATAATTTTTGATAAGATTCTTGCTCCTCTATATTTTTTTGTTTATTCTGTCTTCTCTCCATAAGTTTCCAGTTAACAAGCCCATAAATATCATTAACAAAATATAGCACATAGCCAAGAATTGTTGGCAAAAATTCAAGTCCCACATTTTTGATTGTAAGACACCAAAGTACCACAACAATAACGTCATTAATAATATAACCTACTGCATAATAACTGCTTCTTCTAAACACCAAATACGCAGATGAGAGTGATGCAACCATTGAAAATGTGCTGGTTAAAAGTTCGTTAGTGTTAAACGCTTTAAGCATAAAATAACAGCCTACTCCAACCACTGCACAAATTGGCAGGATAAATATATATTCCCACTTTGTTATTTTGTTTACTTGAACAAAGTCTTTATCTTCTTTATTTCTATTTTTTAACCAAGTAATAATTGTAACCAAACTCATAATAATAGTGACAACACCAAGTATCATTTCGCCATAATATTTTTGACTTATAGATAAAATTAAATATAGAACAGCCTGTGTAATGCTTAAAAATGGTGCAATATAAAATCCCTTTGCCACAGAAAAAAATGCAATTATACCAACAAGTGAACACACAAGTGAAAGCCAGTTTTTTTCTGAAGCAATAACAAAAGAAACAACAATAACAATTATCGCAACAACTGGATATATTTTTTCAAACCAATTTAACTTTTTAAAAAATTCTTTTATTCTAATATTTATCACTTTATAATAATCCATTAATTTTAGATTTTTTAGCCTGCTTATATTGATCTTTGTCTTTCTTAGTAAAAATTTTTCTTTTTACCCCACCAGTTGTGCAAAGTGTAAGCTCAACCATATTAGGCTTATATACTGGTCTGCGAATAACTCTTACATTGTCTCCATCCACATTATTTGATTGTTCAACCTTTTCGAATAACAAATAGAAATACTTTTCATCTTCAAAAGACTCAGTTCCAGACTTAGCATTCCTTAAAACATGCGACCTCTCCACCCTAGCATAAAATTGACAATAATCGTTTTTTAGTGGACAAACTTCTGCCATGCAAGGTGCAATGACTTTAAAGTCTTCAGAGGTTGCAACTTCTATTAATTTCATAAAATCTAAATATGTTTTTGGAGTTCCAGTATCAACAATAAGCACATATCTATTTGATGCTTCTAGCAAGTTTTTAAAAGCAATAACTCTCTGTGCATCACTAAGTTCAGAAAGCATATAGCTTGTCATAATCAAATCTGCCTTATTGCTTGGTTTGTTAATTGAAATATCAAGCTCGTTTACATATTGCTCGCCATTTGAAAGTTTATTAAAAATATTTATCATATTTTTATCTCTTTCAAAAAGATTAATTTGAGAATTTGTAAAAAACTCATTCAGTGCAAAATATCCAGCACCCGTTCCTGAACCAATATCTGATATTGATTTTATTTCACTAAAATAACCCTGTGATATTAAAACACTAAAAAGTGAATATAACACAGCATAAGTTGCTGGCATTCTGCAAAGTGCATATGTTAGGCCATCATCAATTGAATCAATCAAGGTTTTTCCTGTACCAGATTTATTCTTATACTTCTCTGTCAATTTTTCTCTTGTTTGTTTAATTTTGATTGAATTTACACTGTGCATAAGCTCATTTAATTTTTCTTGTAAATATTGAGGTAAAATCATAATTCTCCTAGTATTATGCGTTGCGTAATACCCGTAATTTTGAGCGTTTATGTTTATTTTAAAATTGTGAAACTAAATTTCACATTAATCATTATTTGATGTTTTTAATCCTAAATGTTTTTCTAAATTAAACTCATTCCAAGCTTTTGCTTCCTCAGCTGGATAGACTCTAAATATAAGTTTTTGCTTTGTTGTTGGGTGCAAAAATGAAAGCTCAACTGCATAAAGATTTAGCATATATTTTGGCATATCTTCACCACCATATTTTTGATCACCAAAAATTGGACATTTTATGCTCTTCATTTGCACACGAATCTGATGTCCTCTGCCAGAGTAAAGCTTAACTTTAACTAAACTATGATTTGTTTCTGGATTATATTCAAGTGTTTCATAATCAAGTTCTGCTCTTTTGGCTCCTGAGGTTGCTTGAGGAACAATAACAGCCATGTTTGTTTTTTCATCTTTTTTAAGGTAACTTACAATTTTTCCCTTAACGTCTCTTGGTCTTCCACATACAACAGCAAAATAAGTTTTATCAAACTCACCCTCTCTCATTTGTTCAGAGAGTCTTGATGCCGCCTTGCTAGTTTTTGCAAAAACCATAGCACCGCCAGTTGGCCTATCAAGTCTATGCACAAGCCCAACAAACGCTTCGCCTGGTTTGTTATATTTTTCTTTGATATATTCTTTAACCTGAGTAAGCATGTCTTTATCGCCACTTTCATCTGGTTGACTAGGCACGCCCTGAGGCTTGCTTACAACAATAATGTGATTATCTTCATAAAGTATTTCCATTTTATTCTCCTATAAAAATCGCAGAAGTGCCACAAGGCAAAACAACATTTTTTTCTTCCGTTGGCAAACATAACTCATAAGCTTCTGCTTTACCCTTATAATTTTTCATTGCTAAATTTAAGATATTCTCTAAAACAGTAGCCCCCAGCCCAGTTGTATAACTGTTTATCAAAACAAACAATGGCTTATCTGATAAAATCTCTGTGCAGAGTTTAACAAAATCAAAAAGATTATCCTCAAGTTTCCAAACTTCGCCATTAGTTCCCCTGCCATAACTTGGTGGATCCATTATAATTGCATCATATTTATGTCCTCTTTTAATTTCCCTAGTAACAAACTTTGTGCAGTCATCAACAATATATCGAACAGGTTTATCCTCAAGCCCTGATAGTCTAATGTTTTCTTTGCATCTATCAACCATGTTTTTTGCAGCATCAACATGGCAAACACTTGCACCAGCATAGCTACATGCAACCGTTGCACCACCAGTGTAACCAAAAAGATTTAAAACACTTATTGGTCTGCCAGCATTTTTAATAAGGTCTATCATTCTATCCCAATTATATGCCTGCTCAGGAAACAAGCCTGTATGTTTAAATCCCATTGTTTTGAGAGCAAACTTTAAATTTTTATAACTAACAGTCCACTCGTCTGGAGTCTTCTTCAAAAATTGCCAACCACCGCCACCACTTTCACTTCTATGATACCATGCATTCAGCCCGTTATACTTTGAAAGATTCTTCTCTGCATGCCAAATAACCTGAGGGTCCGGACGAAGCAATATTATGCCATTCCAATTCTCAAGTTTTTCGCCATCACCAGTGGCTATAACCTTATAATCTTTCCATTCACTTGCAATTTTCATATTTTCCTTAATAGTTATCTAAAACTTTATTTAAATCAATAATATCCGCATTAACCACAACAGCCTTTGGTGGCTCATTATAATTTCCATGTTCAGTTAAAATTACACTAGAAAGTTTTCTATTTTGAGCAAACATATAAATGATATTCTCAACAGTAATATTTGCTGGTGCAACTTCATAATGATTTGTCTCATTAAAAATATCAATGCACTTTGAAACAGGTTCTGCAATTGAATCATCTAAATCTTTGTTTTGAAGAACAATCTTAGCAAATGTGTCAACAATCATTTTACGGTTAATAACACCAACCAAAGTGTTTGAGATGTAAACAGGAACAATTGAATATCCACTTTTACCCATCTCAGAAACAACTTCTTTTAGCGTTGTATCTCCAGTAACAGAATATACTGGACGTGCCTTTAAGCATTCAACAACTTTTGGAGGAGTAGTGATTAGTCTGGCTATTTTTTCAAGTTTTTCAACAACTGAAGTATTTGGCTCAGCAATAATTTCTTCATCACTTCTATGAATAATTGCATTTCTAAGCCTTCCATAATCAATAAGATCTTCTTCAAATTTTGCAACCACAGTGTTAACTGTTGCAACCTTTCTAATCATATCTGAAAAAGTTAAACTTCTTTTAATTGAATAAATATCTCTAATCCCTTGATCTAATCTATTGTAAGCCTTTATAAATCTTTTTGCATTAACATTTTCTTCCATAAATGCTCCTTATATATTTATAATATCAAAAAAGGCAAAGTGTTGTCAAAAATAAATACAACTATTTATAGTATTCCCTTTTGATTTCCATTTTCACTTACAATAATTTTTTGAAGTTCTCGAACGCCGTCCATAAATCCTCGTGAATTTTTCTGTGTCAAAAACACTCTTCCGCCCATTGCATAATCTTGAATAATTTTTTGATCTCTTTCACTTAGGCTGCCAAAATTAGAATCATCTACACTTAAAAATTTTCTATTTGTTTTTGGATTAATACTAGTGAGCGTTCCACCTGTGGCAGAGTAAAATTTCCACATCATATTTGTGGACATTTTTTGAACTTTTCTGGGTCTAACAAAAACCTTACTCACACCCTCTGGAGTTTGAAACTTCATCATAGGATAATCATCTTTAATTGAATCACCTGCAAATAAAATATATTTGCTAACTCCCTTGCCATCACTAAGTTCTGGGTCAAGCAAACTCATCATTCTGCTAACGGTTTCTAACTTCTTGAATTCTTCAACATATCTAATATTTTTCACATCTTCAGAAAATTCAAAATAATCAAACAAACCTAGATAACCATCAGACTCAGGGTTTATAGTAAAATATCCATCATTTTCTCTATAAACCAAATATTTAATATATTTTTCCAATTCTTTTTCTCTTCCAACAGGAAAAAAAGTATTCTTAATATCATTAAAAATCCCAGCATATCCATTGCCATCAATATTTTGTTTTCTTGCATTAGTAACAATACATATTTTTGGAATAATCCCTGTAGTTTCTTCAAATTCTCTAAGAGTTTTAATCAAATAAAATCTTGTGCTGCTTGGATTTGCCAATCTATCATCAAGATTTCCTCTAAGACCCATATCATATTCGTTTTCATAGTCAACCATAGTGTTGTTATAATCAACAAAAAATATCATCTCGTTTTTTCTTAGTCTTAGGCTATTTTTTTTCATATTTATTCCTCTTTCAAAAATTATATCACACTCAC
>CATLBG010000021.1 GCA_949878595.1 uncultured Clostridia bacterium | reverse complement strand
GAAGAACTTTATAGCCAAATGCAAGAAAAAGTTAACGAAATAATATCTAAATATTTTTCTAAAGAAAATATGAGATACGAAAAAACTGTTTGGATAGATGAAAATAAAGATAAGTCTATTGATATATTTAGTTATGACCTTATCCCACTAGTTCAATTTGTTAAGCCAGAAAGAGTTTTAGGTGGTGAATCTTCATCATATTCACTAAGTGAACTATATGAATTTTTGTTTAAGTTTGTAAATAGTAAACATCTCGCAGAGAAAGCTGAAGAGCTATATACTCTTCAACTAATTGAAGCTTCAGATAAACTTAAACTAGCAAAATCAAGACATGCAAAAATTGAAGCAAAAAACACCTTGAGTGATCTCACTTCAATTTGCAGCGTTATGAAAGAATATTTAAATGATATAACAACCATTAATCAAAATAGCATAAATAAACAAACTCTTGCAATGCAAATTTTGCCACTGCTATCTGATTATAACACTTTTCATAATTTTATCTCAAAAAATGAAAAAGAAAGAAAAATGGAAATTTCAAAAACACAAAGTGAAATAAAAAATAATCTTGAATTAATTGCAAAACTTTGCGGCGAATCAACCAACAAGATTAATCAATTTTTAACTTCAGCTAGTTTAAGCTTAACAAATATAATTTCTAAAGCAAGAAAGCAAGAACTTGTCAAGCTTTCAGTTAATGCACAAGATCTAATATATTTGCTTTCTATCAATGAGGTTGGTTTGCTCGTTAAAGCAAGTGTTAATGAACCTGAAAACAATAATGAAATTATTAATCTGTGCAATGAATTTTTACTTTCTAAGTTTGATGAGATTAATCCTCTTGAAAAAAATATAATTAAATAAAAACACTGATTAATCAGTGTTTTTATTTTGCTTTACTATTAGCTACTTTAATCAAATGAGTCTCCAAATTCATGCATTCTCATTATAATTTCTTGCTCTGAAATTCCTTCAATAAAACTTATAAACTCCAAAAACGAATTCTCATTTTCTTCATATTGATATCTTGATATAAGTTTTTCTAATTGAGATTTTGAGATATCTAAATTATAAGCATATTTTCTAAAGAACTTTATATTTCTATCTATTTCTGGCAAAAATTCTTTCCAACTATATGGAACTGCACCATTTGACATTGTTTGATTTTCTAAATCACAATCACAAAGCTTAATAAAATAGGGAGTGTTTGTTTTGGAGCAAACTTTAACAATTGATTTTATGGCTGAGCAAGGAGTCTTTCCCACAACAATGTTATAGTTATCAATGTTTGTTTTATCATCAAACATATCTTCAATTGGCTCAACACCTCTCTTTTTTATAAATTCAAGTGCAACAATAAAATCGTCCATAGCAAAAACTTTTTTTGCTTTTTCTGCTAGCATAAAAGAAGTGTCTGGCACTGGTCCTGAACCCACATCTAAAACTGAAGAATTTGTTCCCTTAATGATTTCACCAACAACCCCAGAAAATATTCTTTTCTCATGAGAATTATCAGGATTAAAAACAAATTGAATCTTTCTTTTTAAATCATATAACTGTTCTTCTATCTCATCTTTCACTTGTGATTTTAAATTAAAATTTATGTCCCTGAATGAAATTTGATTTTTTATTGCAGATTCTATAATCTTATTCTTTTTCTTTAATATAAATTCACAAAAATTATTCCATTTATAAAGCAAGTCTGCTAAATCTTTGCACTCATAAAGTGAATAAAGTTTGTAAAGAGAATATATATCATATCTATTTTTTCCAAACCTAGTGTTTCCAAAAATACTATTTTTTACACAAGAGCTAAGTTTGCTCTTTGTTTTTCCTTTCATAAACCCTCTCCCTTTGTTTGAATATTTTATCACACAAAAAAGCCTCAGTCAATAGCAAACCAAAACAAAACTATTTTTTGAATATCACAAAAATAAATTGAATTTATATTTTTTTAATGCTAAAATTTAGCATAGGAGAAAATATGAAAGAAAACATATCTCAGCTTGAAAGACTTGAAAAAAGCTTGCAGACGAAATTTAGAAAAGAACTGCTAACAAAATTTATTAAGGGAATAAAGACTTATGACCTAATTCAGCCAAACGACAAAATTGCAGCTTGTATGTCTGGTGGAAAAGACTCTTTTTTAATGGCTAAACTTTTTCAAGAACTTTTAAGATTTTCAGAAGTTCCATTTAGTATAGAATTTTTGGTTATGGACCCTGGCTATAGCGAGGCCAATCGCAAAGCGATTGAAAACAATGCGAAACTTATGAATATTCCTATCAAAATTTTTGATAGTGAAATTTTTGATAGCGTGGTCAATATTGAAAAATCCCCTTGCTATATTTGTGCGAGAATGAGAAGAGGCTATCTTTATAGCGAAGCAAAAAAACTTGGTTGCAACAAAATTGCACTTGGTCATCACTATGATGATGTTATTGAAACTATTTTAATGGGTATGCTTTTTGGTGGACAAGTTCAAACCATGATGCCAAAACTAGAAAGTAGCAACTTTGAGGGTATGGAGCTTATTCGCCCAATGTATTTAATTCGAGAAACTGATATTATTCACTGGCGAGATTATAACAATTTAAAGTTTTTGCAGTGTGCCTGCAAGTTTACTGAAAGCTGCTCAGCAGAAAAAATAGAAGATATGGAATCTGCCTCTAAACGCAAGCAAGTGAAAAAATTAATTGCAAGCCTAAGCAAAACAGACCCACAGATTGAAAACAATATTTTTAAGAGTGTTGAAAATGTTAACCTTGCAACAATTATTGCCTATAAAGATCAAGATGGCAACAGACATGAGTTTGTTGATGAATATAATAAAAACAAAAAAGATTAAACAGTTAAGTTTAATCTTTTTATATTGTTTTAATATGTGTCGCCTTTATTTTTATTACATCTTCTGCAAAGAGTTTGTAAATTATTATAGGTACTTTTTCCACCTTTAGCTATTGGCTTAATATGGTCTATTTCCAAATAATCAGACTCTTCACTTCTTCCACATCTGCAGCACCTATAACCATCTCTTTGATAAATTGAAAATCTCATTTTATTTGAAACTCTTCCCCTTTCAACCCTACATAGAGCATTCCATATTTCTTTGTCATTATAAAAATCCCTATTCTTATTATTCAATCTTTTTATTAATAAAGTGATTTGTTCTGATGAGAAATCTTGCTTCTTGTTTCTATAAACAACCCCATTAATTTTAGAACAACATAAAACAACATGTATTTTAAAATTAGTTGCTGGCTTTAACACCATTTGATTAAAAAGTTCTTTTTCAATTTTCAGCAAATAGTTTTTGTTTAATTTATTATTTTCTTCAACATATTTGCCAAATTCACTAATTTCAGAAATTTCTTTACAATATGACTTATATTTTTCTTTATTGTAATTAAAATTATTTATCTCTTTCTCTACATCATATTTTTTATATTGAAGCTGGTAAATTAAGTAGTCTTCACAAGAAATGCCTTCATAAAAATTTTCATTGTCATAAACATGTCTTTCATTAAAATTTTTTGAACTATTGTAAAAATTATATTTATTATTGTTATCTATTAAATTTTTTATGGCAATACTATTTTCCATTATAAATTTAACATATTTATTTTTTCTAATTCTAATAAAGGCAACAATTGAGCAAATAATCGCAATAAATATAATAAAAATCAAAAACCACATTATATTGTTTCTCTCTCTTTTGTTTTATAGTTTTAAGATTGACAGGATAACTGTTTTTATTTTTCTATATCAAGAATAAAACGCTTGAAACTATTTGGTTTAACAAGCACTTTAAGCTTTGTTCCCTTTGGTGGAGGAAGCAGTCCACTAACATAGCCCACACTCTTTTTGCCATCAATATTTAAAATAACTTTGTGGGTTCTCTTTAAAACATTATTCTTTCCAAACTCGCCAAAGTTAACTATGTGCTCTGAGCTGAAACTAGTTAGTAGCACCTCGCCAACGGCTTCTTCAGTGAACTTACCTGTTTTTATTGTAAGGCTGAGCCAAAGGTTAAAAATTAACTTACATATCATGCCTACTATTGCAAAAACTAATAAACCGATAATAAGACTAATAAAAATATTTGAAAGCAGTAAGCCAAAACCTTTATAGGTGTGAAGAACTACTTCGTCAATTATGCCCCAAACAACAAGTGCAACAAAATATAAAACACAAAAAATATGCCATATGAGAGGTGTGGTTTTAAAATTGTCTGAAAGTCGTTTTTTCCAAACTCCAAACATTCCAAGTTTATGCTTGACTGAGTATGGTGATAATTTGTTGAGTTCATCTGCTCTTGCTTCATTTATTCTTGAATCATCTGAGCCAACATTTCTTTCTTCATAAATTGCCTTATTATAATCTTCAATTAAAGCCACAACACTAGGCTTTCTTAAAAATCCAAAATATAAAAGCACCATGGCAACAATATCAAAGACTGCTCCAAAAACTATTGCTAAAATTTCTGCTATGGAGAAAACCACTATTTTGCTTGCATCATTTTTGCTAACTCTAATTGTAACATCTTTGCCCTCATAGTAAACTAGTGAGCCATCACTATTAATAGTTTTTGAATCTCTATATCTTTTTTTTGATTGTATTAGTTCGCCATCAACCTCGTATTCATAAACCACATCAACAGCACTTTCACTCTCCACTATTAAATTGTCAACTTTAACTATTGTAGCTTGCACTTCTCTCGCCATGTTAAAATTTGCAAACCTAACAAGCCCCATGCACAAAACTATAGTTCCACCAACAAAAAACATAATGATTAAAAATATCATCATAGTTTGGATTGAATTAAATTTTTTCCTTTCCTTTTTTGATTCAAAATTATCATCTGCCATATTACCCTCACTATTTAAACAAAATGTTTGATTGCACCACATTTTTGTCTAACTCTAAAAAGCAATGAAATAAGTTCTTTATAATCACATACAAAAATTTTTTTATCAATAAGTTCTAAAATTTCTTCTTCAGTTGCCCATCTTGCAGACTGAACTTCGCCATCGTTAAATTTAAGTTTGTCTATATTAATATCTTTTGTCATGAAATAATAATCAACAAACTCATGGCTATAATTAAAAGTTAAGTATGGTTTGTCGCCTTTAAAATTATAGTTTATTCCAACCTCTTCAAACAGTTCACGACTTGCAGCTTCAGCAGATGACTCTCCAGATTTTACATGACCACCAATAGTTACGTCCCAACAATTTGGATCAACAGACTTGCTTGCTGACCTTTGCTGAATCAGCATTTTTTTGCCTAAACTATCAAAAACACACACCTTAACAATGACATTGCTAAGTTTGCAAGAAATCTTTTTTCCGCTCTGAATAGTTTTATTTTGCTTTATTCTATTTTCATCATAAAGGTCAAATAGTTCCATGACTTCTCCTTTGATTTTAAAGCTTTTTCTATGTTTTTCATGTGTTATGTGTAACATAACACATGAAAAACACAGGATTTATGAAGATTTTGCGTTTTTTATTTTGTCATAGATATCATACCAACTAAAAACTCTCGTTACGTTTTTGTGTGAAATGTGTTCATTGTATTTTGCATCATAACAAAAAACTTTTGTGTGTTTGCACTGCTCTTCAATATTTGCTGGACAATCTTCTATCATAATATCTATTTTGTTTTCAGCAAGTTCTGTTAGTTTTCTACCACTTGAAAATATAAGCTTGTCATATTTAATTTTATACTTTTTAAGCCAAGCTTTTACTTTGCTCATCATAGCTTCTTTTGTCATGTTGCAATATGATAAATTTTCTGCCCTATTTGTTATTATATAAATTTGATGACCTTCTGACTTTAAAAGATTTATAACTTCACTTGCAAAAGCTCTTGGAGACAATTTTAAATATGTCCTTATTGCATCATTCCAAAACTCATAATCATCTTGTTCTGAAGATTCAAAAATTTCATTGCTTTCATATTGGTTTGGCCTAGTTAGGTGCTTGCCTTTTTTTGTTATATAAAACTTGCTGCCAAAGTCTATTTGATATGACATAACATCTGTTAGCACTCCATCAATATCTATTCCTATATTCATTTTTTCTCCTAAGCATTAACTTATAGTTTCTCATTAACACTATTTATAATTTTATTTTTTATTTTGTGGTTTGCCAAAAATTTGCCACATTAAGTCAGACAAAAATTCGCCTGCATGAATATCTAAAACCAAACTTGCATTGGGATCTTTTTTGTGATTAGCATACGCCTCAGCTCTATGCCCAAGCATTGCTTGAATAAACTCCTCTGAGTTTCCACGATTTCTCATTCTCTGTTTAAAATCTTCCATTTCATCTGGCGAGTATTGAATTATTACATATGATAATTTTTGCTCACCTAAAAATTTTATTATGTGTCTATGTGTTGCAGATAAAATTATTTTGCCATTATTCAAGTGCTCTATTAGTTTGCTGTGAATATAGTCCTCACTATTATCTTTAACTATTTTTCCTTCGTCCCACAATCTTGCCATATCTTTATATGTTGAATCTTCGCTTATACCATATTTATATCTAGCCTCTTCACCATCAATATCAACAAAACGATTATCAATGCTAGCAAGTGTAGTTTTCCCTGTGGCACATATGCAGAGAAATATTTTTTCTTTTCTTAGTTTTTTAAGCTCTTCTTCACTAAACTTTGGGCGAAGAACCTTTTTATATTTATGCATTGTACAAGTGCAAGGCTTACAACCACATTCTCTGCAACTAAAGTTTGGCAAAGTCTTTCCCCAATAGCCTTTTTCACTATATTGCTTAACAAAGCCAAAATTTTCAAGCAGTTTTTTCGCATTAATTTTTCCCTTTGCCTCTATAACTTCACACTCTATAGTTTGCTTATCCTTAGCCAAAGCATCTTCAATCAAAATTTTAAAAAGCTTTGTGCCTAAACCTTTTCTTTGAAATTCAGGTTTAATTATTATAAGGTCTAAAAAGCAAATATCTTTATTTTCATAATGCCAAACAATAACCCCAATAAGTTTTCCGTCATCAACCACAAGCTTAACAAAATAATTTTCTATATTATTTACAATATCATCTGTATCTGTTCCTTCACCCCATTGATCTTGCTGAAGCTTGTTTATTTCATCTTGATATTTTGGTAAAAAATCTATAATTTCCATATTTATCCTATTTTATAAAATCTTTAATTTCGCTAACAACCGTTGCATCTGTATATTTAATTAATGTAAAATTCTTGTTTCCTGCAATCATAGCTGAGAGTCTTTTACCTTCTTGCTCTCTATATATGCAAATAATCTGCTTGTTTAATTTTTCTGCAAAAGCAAGTTCATATCCAACACCAAGGCTTGGATATGAAACATCTGCAACAATCACATCGCTCTCAGCGAGCCATGCAATATCCCTCTCATAAATAAATTCATCAGTATGGTCTTGTTCTCCAAATGATGTTAGAGTTTTGCTTCCAACATGCTCAGTTAAAACTTGATAATTTTCATTTAGCCTTTTAATTATTTCCGCATAAAGGTCTGCACTTTCTCTGCCAGCTCTAATTGAGCCTGCGAAATATATCTTTTTCATATTTTCTCCTATTTCTTTTTTAAGCCATCAATAGTATCAAGAATTATTTCTCTAGCACTTAAAAAATTCTCTAAGTCAAGTAGTCTATACATTGGCTTTGCCCCAGCATATGGAATTTCTTTTTCCATATTAAACTTTTCATTTGTGGCTGTGACTTTAATCAAAACTCTGTCATCATAAATTCCACCAAAAAGTACACCATCTAAATAGAGCAAATACTCGCCCATCATTGGCCTTATGCTAATTTCGCCCATAGGCCCAAGCTTATCTGCAACATATTCTTTAAACTCTTTTGTTGTTGCCATAACTCTCCTATGAATATATTTTAACATATTAAAATTTTGTTTGCACCTTTTTTAAATGCTCTTTTGTAATAAAAAAGACCAAGTTTATTGGTCTTTTTTTATCCTCTTCTGCCTTTGCGATTAATAGTAATCTCACTAATCTCAATTTGTTTTGGAAGATTAATAATATATAAAATTATATCGGCAAGGTCGCTTGGTTTCATCCAATTTTCTGGGTCGGTCATTACATTGCCATAATCTTTTTCATGCATTTTTGACTGAAACCCACCCATGTAAACATGAACAAGTCTTGCCTTTGTCTTTTTAAGCTCCATACTAATGTTATATGAACCACCACGAAGACCATATTTGCTCGCACAGTATGCAAGTTGATTTTCTGCACCTGGGTGTGCATGTTGACTGTGAGTAGTGCCAATGTTAATCACATCTGCTGCGTTTTCAACAATCAAATCAAAAAGCTTAGAAATTAAATATAACGGAGCAATGGTGTTGACCTTCCAAGTTTTTTCAAACTTTGCATAATCAATTTCATTTATTGGTGCATATCCAACAATTGCAGCATTATTAATAAGCACATCAAAGTCTGAATATTTTTCCTTAATAGTTTGAACAGCTCTATCAAGATCTTCCTGATTAGATAAATCACAAGCAATATTTTCTGCCCCATTCAAATCACATTTTGAACGTGAAATATTAACAACTCTCATTCCCTTATCTAAAAGTAGTTTTGCAACAGCCTTGCCAAGACCATCACTTGCACCTGTTATTATTACTGTTTTCATATCTCCTCCTAAACTTCTATTTTTCCATATTCTTTTTCAAGCAATCCTTCAGCTTTCTTTGCCTGCAAGTATTCATCTTTATGTTTAATTTTATAAATTTTTCCATCCTTAACAAAGTTTGAACCAGTTTGATGAAAATCAAATTCAACTTTGCATTTTTTGCAAGTTAAATAAATTTGCTTAATCCAATCAAAATTACAAACCCTAGCAAAGCTATAAGACTCTCCTCCAACACAAACTCTATCAAACTTTCCCGTCAATAAAAATTTTTCAAGTTCAACATATTCAAGGATTGGTGCAACAAAAATAAATTTTTTTGACGCCTTAATATTTTCAAAAATTGGAAGTCTCTTTTCCGCCATGGCTTGATTTTCACAAGTCACCGCTAGACCAACATTATTATAACCCTCGCCCCAATCTGCTGGCAAGCATTTTTCTATTCTCTCTGGGCGTTTAGTGCAAATTAAAAACTTAACATCTGGACGCATCTTTATAATCTTCCACACCTCTTCTCTCCACTCATCTGCTTCCTCTAAAAAGAAGTCTGATGTGAAACAAGTTGCAACCTCACTATTAGGTGGAATTTTATACTCACCTGTTCTTGTTTTTTTGAGAGGCAAATTGAAATTCGTTTTTGACCTATGAACTATGCTTGCATCTTTATCTCTAACTTTGTCTAAATAAAACACATAACAATTCTTACAACCTGGGCTGCACTTATGGCAACCGTGCCAAGGACTCCAAAGCATTCTCATTGTTTCTCCTATGCAAATAATATATCATAGGTTAAAATAATTTATCAATAAAATAATCTGAAAACATCTATAAGTTAAAAAATAGATGTTGGACAAATTTTAAAATTATGTTAAAAATAGAACAATATGCAATTCGTAGTTTTAAGTCAAAAAAGAAATTTATTGACGAGCTTCACACACTAGTCTTACCAAAAATTAATAAAATCAATGAAATATTTGAAAAAGAGGAGAAATCTAAAATTTAGATTCCTCCTCTTTTTTTGTTTCCTCAACAATTGAAACTACCAAGCTTTTTTTGCCATATAAAACACCATAAATATTAACAATATCACCAACATCATAATACTCATTGCTAAAAGCAGTGGCGTCCATTCCACTTGAAATTATCTTAAGTAAACAAACATAATCATAGTCTTTATCGTGATAAATTTCATGACACTCTTTGACTATTGCTTTGGAGTTGATAGGTTCATTTCTCTTAATATACCATATTGAAGTTTTTATTTGTCCTATTACAGAAGCCATTATTCCACTTAAAAGAACAACGCCCATTCCAATTCCTAGGCAAATTAACATATACTTAAGCCCAAACATTTCACCTAAAACAACTGCTAAGATTATGCACGAGAAAAATATTAGCAATATTGAAATTGCCATAATTTTAACACCTATATGTGTTTTATCTTTCTTTTCTTTTTTATTTTGATTTTCTTTGCTCATAATCCCACTTTAGTTTATATAATTAACTATCATTACAATAGTATTTAATTTCTTGCTTTCGCGACATACATTGAATTTGTCTATATTTATTTTACCATAAAAATCTAATTAATCAAAATTCTTATTCTTAAAAAACTACGAAACCTTGCTCGTGATTATTTAACATGTTAAATAATCATAATAACATTTTTGCCAGTTTTTAATGCTTCTTGTATTGTTTTACATTTATTTAATCGTTGTAATTCCGCCAAGACCATATCGGACTCTTCAGACAAAACACAACAAGTGCCCAAAGTTGCCTTTATAATCATTGAAAATTTACTACAGTCAGATTGTTCATCTATTTCTTTTTGTGATATTTTAGAAAAAGCCTCACAATTTTTTAACTGCTCTTTTATATGTTGATTTGCATAATTTATTACAGTTTTGACTTCTTTTATTTCTTCTGCATCAACTTTTGGCATTCTATATCCTATTTCCATTGTTCCGCAAAACGCATCTATCGCTATCAATCTTCTTAACATAAGAGTTTGCTGTTTATCGTTTGATAAATATAATTTTGCCATTTCTTATAGCCTCCTTTGTTTATTATACCAAAACTCTTTACATTCTGTATCAGTTTTATTAAAAAATCACGAACTTTTGATTCGTGATCTTACTTTATTTTGTGTGCCGTGATTATTGTGTAACTATAAGCATTGATTGTGATAATCACATCTTCTATTTCACAATACCAATTTTTGCCGTGTCTATAAATCTTACATTGCTTATCCAAAACTTTTCCCTTGCAATATTCAACAACATCATTTGTGTCGAGCTTCAAATTTCTTTTAATCCTATCGATTCCCATCTCTGTTGTGTGAACCATTTCTATGTTGTCAATTAAAATTTGTTTATCCATTTTTTCTCCTGCAATCATTATACCACAAATCTTTGAATTCTGCATCGGTATTTTCAAAAAAATCACGAACTTTTGCTTCGTGAATTTTGTGCAATTATAAACATCGATAAATTGAAATTTAGTTGTTACATTGTTTCAAGATTTAAGACATTCTTTTTCTTACCGCATTCCGAACATTCAAGGTCGATTTTTATCCAATTGAAAGCGTCCTTCCAATTTTCGTCGGTTATTACGCCGTCGGTACCCTCAAACAAATCGTCTTTGCCCGTACTGTCAATCGTGACAAAAATTTTGTATCCCGCTCCGACACAGTGTGGTTTTTTAATTTTTAATTTGCCCGAATCGAGATAAGGTTTATTAGGTTGTTCGCAGTGAGTACACAACCCGTCGTAGCCGTAATATCTGTCGTCCAACAAAAGAAATTTCTTTCCGCAATGCTTGCATTGTGCAAAAATATAATTATACTCCGTTGGTTTATTCGGGTCGTAAGGCGACTTTTCAACATGTCCCACATAATTCGGAGCTTGCATTGCTTCTTCTATTGTGTCGTAATGTGTTGAATGACTGCCCACAAACATTACCCAATATTCTTTACCGTCGGTCGTTTTAACAATAGTCCAGCCCGCAAGGAACTTAATGTCGCCTCGAACATAATTTTTATACGGTCCGACGCGTTTTTCTAGCATTTCGTCATCACGCTTACTTATTTCAGCCATTTTTTTGATTTCTTCGGTCGGCGTATATTTAAAAAACAAATAATTGTAATCGAATACATCGCAACCGCAAGAACAAATCACTTTGCCTTTTGACTTGCACTCTGCTAATTTGATGGGTTGAATATTTTGTCTTAAATAGTTCGGAAAAAAATCCTCCATGATTTCTTTTCTCCTCTAAATTACTGTTTATCGCTCTATTTGAGCAAGTTTATTATACCACAACTCTTTGCAACTGCAATCGGTTTTGGCTTTGAAATTTTGATTTTTTGATTATTTTTGATTTATTTTGATTATTTTTGATTTTCTCGGTGTTCAGTTTTGATTTTTGAAGTTTTGATAAAACAATGAGCGAGCAACAGCAATGCTTGCATTGATAATTGCGAACGAAGCCGTTTTATATCCCATATTTTGCGACAGCCAATTTTTTGATAAAAAATATATTATATAAACTGCGTTCACTCACTAAACATTGCAAACAAGTTTGCAGTTTGTTCGTTCTCTTGTTTATCAAAATTTTGGGCAAAAAATCAAAAAAAAGACATTCGTGGCGTTCGCCTTCGGCTCGGCAGCAAAACTTTTACAATTTGAAAAAAGACTTGAATATGCCAATTTTCAAATCTCAAAAATTGTCACATCTGTATGCAATGATAAAATACTCAAAAAACACTGTATATTGTGGTTTTTACAATGAAAAAAGCCTTTTCAAAAAAAGACTTTTTGTTGCATATATTTGGTGCCTCCAGCAAGACTTGAACTCGCAACCTTCCGGTTCGAAGCCGGCGACTCTATCCAGTTGAGCTATAGAGGCATATTTTTTATATGTTTATATTATAATTACTTTTCTTTTTTTAACAAAATAAAAATAGCCTTGGTGTAGGCTATTTTTATATTTTGTTATCTTAATCCATATGATCCACCCTGCATAGGGTTTGCTTTATTCTTTATTTTATATCCCTTAATTAAATATTCATTAATTATTTTTTTCATTGTTCCACTATTACTCTCTAAATTGCAAAACATTTCAGGACTAGTTTTTGTATCTCTATCAGAAACCGCAACTGCCTCATAGTTTAAAACCAAAAAATCTTTAGCGGCATTTCCCTCTTTCTTTTTATATTTTTCATATTCAGCTTTAAGTTTTGGATCTGAATTAATATAACATTCAGCAAGATCTTCATGAGTATAGTGCTCCTCACTATAAAGCATAACAATATCATAAAATCCCATCGGGATATAAATTTTCCTATGAGTGTTACTATTGTCAATTTGAAACCTATCATCTACATTAAGTGTAAACTTAACAACCATAATTTTGTTTGGATCTATGTTCATAATTTCTCCATATTTGTTTTATAAAGATATTATACAACAACCCAACTTAATTTTCAAGAGCTTAAAACAATTTCGTTCACTTGACATTAACCCTAATATAACTATAATAAAATAGTAACACAACAAATACAATTTTATAATTCAAAGGAATTTATGAAATATTCAACATACAACAAAGAAATAAAATATATAATTAAACAAGTTAAACAGGCCAGCAAAATTATTGCTGCAGGGCTCAAAAACAGAGTTATCCTAGACAAAGGTTCAGATGACCTTGTAACAGATCTTGATCTTGCCGTTGAAAAATTTTTAATTAATAAAATGAATAAAAGATTCAAAGGTTTTTCAGTAGTTAGTGAAGAGTATAATCCAGAAGGCAAAATGAATGAAAACTGCTATACTATTGACCCAATTGACGGAACAATAAATTTCGCAAACAATCTTGGACACTGGTGCATTCAAGTGGGATTAATTCAAGACGGAAAAAACATTGCATCTGTTATGTTTTTTCCAACAGAAAAAGAAATGTTCACTGCAACACTTGGTGGTGGTGCATTCCTTAATGGCAAACCAATTCATGTTAACTCAAATGAACCTAGCAAGGTTCTATATAACTTTGTTGTTTCAAAGTCAGCCAAATTTGACGCAACAGACTTGCTTCGTGATGTAACCACTTCTGTTTCAAGACACGAGCGTGCACTTGGTTCCCAATCTGCCGCCTTTGCAAATGTTGCTGCTGGAAGACTTGGTGGCTCAATTTTTGGTGCATACTCTAGATGGGATATTGAACCAGGCAGACTACTAATTTTAGAAGCTGGTGGAACAATAATTGAAAAGCAAAACAAATATATTATTGCTGCAAACACAAAAGAAACTGCAAAAGCATTTAATGAATGTGTTAAAAAATATTATATTGCAAAATAAATTTAATTTTTGCTTATTTTATGCAATTTAGAAACAAAAAAACAGATGAGTAAATTTTCACTCACCTGTTTTTTTTTGACTTTACATAAATGGTGCAACAATTCCAAGAACTCCTGCAATCATACGATTAATAAGATTGCTTCGGTAATATTTTTCTTTAGTTACTAAAGTTGAAACTTTAAAAGTTTGTGCAAAATCATTGTCAATATCTTTCATAAAATTTTTATCATTCGTAAAAATTGCATTTTCAAATTGTTGATAAAAACTTCTGAGATCAAAGTTTATTGAACCAACAATTGCAGCATTTTCTGTTAAAACAACTTTGCTATGGACAAAGCTATTTTTCATAGTATAAACTTTAACTCCAAATTCTGAGAGTTTTTCAGCATTGTTTCTAGAAACTCTATAAACTGGCTTTTTGTCAGGAATTTCTGGCAAAACTATTCGAACATCAACCCCACTCTCAGCCTTATTTTTTAATAGTGAAAATATTACGTCATCAACCACAAAATAAGGTGTCATAATATAAAGCTTTTGTTTAGCTCCAGCAATAATATTCGCATAGGCATCTCTACCAATTGTTCTATCATAATCAAGCCCATCTGCATAAGGAACGACCACACTATTATTATCAGTTTTTTCACTTAATCCAACATATGGCGAAAATTCTGCGACCTGCTTTGAAACAAACTGAAATTGCCTTAAAAATGTAAGTGTTAATCCATCTACTGCACTGCCAATAAGTTTAACGCCTGCATCTTTCCAATATCCATGCATACGTTTTTCATTTATATATTCATCTGCAAAGTTTGCACCACCTGTATATGCAACCTTTCCATCAATTACAACAATCTTTCTGTGGTCTCTATAGTTAAGCCCAAATGAAAACCAAGATATTAATTGATTAAATTTATAAATTTTTACTCCCATTTTTTTAAGTTCTTTTCTTGTTTTCAGTTTAAATGTTCGATGACTTCCCATATCATCATAAATGATTCTAATATCAAGCCCCTGCTCTGACTTTCGCTTTAAAATATTAATCAATCTTTGCATTAAAACGCCATCAGAAATAATAAAATATTCAATAAAAATAAACTTTTCTGCTTTTTCAATTTGCCTTAGCATGTCATCAAAAAGAGAACCACCACTTGAAAAATATTTTAATGTCGTATTTGTATATGCTGAAAAGTTTCCTGTTTTTTCAAAGAAAGAAACATTTCTCTTCACTTCTTCACTAGCCTGTTTTGGAACTTCGGACTCAGATTGAAAATTATATGAACGCTTAAAAATTTCTTCATATCTTTTTTTCTGTCTTCTAAAAAATATGTGTTCATCTGAAAAGTAAAAAACAATATAACCAAATGAAAAACATAAAATCAAAAACATTAACCACACAGCTTTAGATTGACTATTTCTACTTGACGATAAAACATAAAGACATGTTCCAATTGTCATAAGCACAGCAAACAACATATACCATCTGATAATTGATACCAAGAATAATGCACCCAGTGCCATTGTTGCAATTTCAATTAACAAAAACAAAGCAATTAATGCGGTTTTAATTAAGCCAAGGTTATTACCCTCAGTTTTAATTTTAACCAAATGTTCAAAAGGTTTTGTGGAGCGTATTTCTCTTTGCCTAGTGTTAAGCTTGTCCATTTTCACCTCCCTTCACATTTTTGCCATAAACTATTGAAGAAGCCTCTTTGCAAATCTTTTCAATTTCTAAAACCATTTCATTTCTTCGATGTTCATACTGCCTATCTTCAACTTTCTTAAGTTTTGATAAAGCAATTAGCAACCAAATAAGAACTGCTACAATCAAAACACAAACTATCACAAAGCAAACAAAAGTAGCAATAAAGCTAGCTTTAATTGCAAGATGAATAAACACACAAAGAAGAAGTGTTGCTAGCAGTCCAACAGACAATCCCAAGATTGTTGAACGCTTATATTTACTTTTTCTAAGCTTTCCAATATCTGAATAACCACTTTCCATATAAACTTGCAAAAGCTGAAGCTTGTCTTTTTTTTCAATCCATCTGCTACGCATCAAAGTAACTTCCATAGTATCAGAAAAAACTGAGCTTGGAACTTTTTCAAAAATTTCCCAACCAAAGCAAGAATAAGAAACCATAATCCCATCAAATAAATCTTTGTTAACCAAAATTCTCATATAATCATATTCAT
>CATLBG010000020.1 GCA_949878595.1 uncultured Clostridia bacterium | reverse complement strand
TATGAATATGAGATTGCAGAGTGCAATGGCAATTTAGATATAATCTACACAGAAGATTTGTCAGAGTATACACTTACCATTCCTAAACAAGTTACTGTTAAAAGAGAAGGCAAGAAATTAGACGATGGTGCAACAATAAAGTATGGTGACGAGTTAGAGATAACATATTCAGAGAGCATAGGTCACCACAAAACGGACTTTAGATTAGAGTGGGCAGAGCACATGACAGGTGACCTATGGAAAGTTACTGGTGAACTTAACATAATCTACACCGAAGCCAGAAACGAATTTACTCTTGGCTCAATTCCAGCTGGTGTAACAGTAACAAGAGAAGGTGAAACCTTAACTGGCAACAGCAAAATTTATTATGGTGACAGCTTAACATTCACATACACCACAAGCACAGAGAGAACAACATCTAATACAAAACAAGAGAATGGCTATAACTGGTCAGAAAAAGAAAGCACAACTTATACACTTAAGGTTAATAATACAGCAACAAACAATGGTGGAAGTATAACAGTTGGTGGAGATGTATCATTAGAGCTTTCTAGCACATCTAGTTTGTCTTGGGAACAGGTAAGTAGAATTGAATATAGCCTAGGAACAATTCCTAGTGGTGTTACAGTAAAAAGAGGAACCACAACCCTTTCTAACAATGCAATAGTTTATTATGGTGATAACCTTACCATAACATATGCACTTGATCAAGATTATCAATTGAGTCAATTTAATGTAACAGGTGCAAGTAAAACTTCTACTAATCAGTATAATGTTACAGGGAATATGAAAATAACTTTCACACAAACTTATAAATATTCATATCTAACCTTCTCATATAAAAGTTCAGTTGGTGGTTATTTAGTAACAGGCTTTAATGGAAAAGAAACAAATATCGTTATTCCAGCAACATATAAAGGAGAAAAAGTTGTTGGGATAGAAGAAAAGACAAATGGAATAAGTGGTATTTTCTATAATAAATCTATTGAATCATTGGTTATAAGTGAAGGGGTTACAAGTGTAGGAGCATATTCATTTTTTAGTTGTAAAAATTTGACTTCAGTAAAACTTCCATCAACTCTAAAAGAGTTAGGGAAAAGTGTATTTTATAGTTGTAGTAGTTTAACTGAAATTGTAATTCCGAATGGTGTTACAAGTTTAGATTCAACATTCGCTTCTTGTTCTGCATTGGCTTCTGTTGTAATCCCAAATAGTGTCACCAGTATAGGAGGAAACACATTTATGAGTTGTGTTAATTTAAAATCAATCACAATTCCAAGCAGTGTTACTAGCATAGGAGAAAGTGCATTCTATAAGTGCAGTAGTTTAACTGAAATTGTAATTCCAAATAAGGTAAGTAGCATTGGAGAATCTGTATTTTATAGTTGCACAAGTCTAACCTCTGTAACAATAGGTTCAAATGTTTCAAACATAGGAACTAAGCTTTTTGCTAAATGCGATAAATTAACTACATTAAAAGTAGTAGATGGAAACAGCACATATACAAGTAAAGATTACTCAGGAAAGGAGAGCAATGCAATAATTGAAAGAAGTACGAAAAAGTTAACACATGGTTGTGGTACAACTGTTATTCCATCAGATGGTTCAGTTACCAGTATAGCCAAGTCAGCATTTTATAATTGCACCAGTTTAACTGAGATTATAATACCAAGCCCTATTACCACTATAGAAAAACTTGCGTTTGAAGGTTGTAGCAATTTAAAATCAGCAACATTTGAGGATACTACTGGTTCATGGAAATCTGGAAATGCAAATCTATCTATTAAAGACCCAGCAAGGAATGCAAGTAATCTAATTACTGGCATGGGACTTTATGACTGGAAACGCTCATAACAAGAAATAATATTAAAACAAAAAAATCTAACCTTAATTTAGGTTAGATTTTTTGTTTGTATTTTGCATTTTATAGAACTACTTTTAAGTGGTTTAGTGTATTTTTGAATGGAGTTTTTTCTGCATATTTCCAGAACTCTGCACTATATTTTGATGTACGATTTTTCCATGGTTTTCTTGCACCTGAGTAGTGAATTATCTTTGGGTTTTCTTCACTTTCTGTGTATTCGTCAAATAGATTTTGTGGCATGCTTTGATATTGTCCATAAATGTCTTCAACAAAATCCCATTCAGCCCCCAAAATTTTAACTTTGTCTTTGCAAATAAAGTTTAAAAGGTCTTGGTCAAACTGAATCCAGTTTTTTGAAACTGCCATACGCATAAGATCTTCAGCAGAAAATAGAGAATTAAACATTTTTGTGTTAATAACCAAAACGCCTGAAACAAAATAGTTTTCAAAGTTTTTGATTCCAATTTCATTTAATCTATATTTTGTTCTCTCTAAGTTGTTGTTATAGCAGGCTGCAATGCCCTCATAGTCTCTCACTGCACCAACTAAAGAATTTGAATAGTCTTCTTTTAAAAGGTCTGCAATATCTGCATTAACCACAAGGTCTGCATCTAAAAAGATAACATAATCATAGTCTGGCATAAGTGAAGGAACTAAAACTCTAAAGTAAATTTCGTTTGAATATTTTGTGCCACCCTTTGGGTGCTCTATATAAAAGTTATAGCCATAAACTGAAGAACCAACATTAAAAAACCTGATTGAGAAGTTTTTGTGGCTGGCTATCATAGAATAGAGAAGCATCTGATTTCTTGCATCAATGCCAGTGGTTAAAATAACAATATCATAATTGTTTTTGTCAGAGCTATTATCAATCATGGACTGAATTGTAACCGCAAGCAATGGAACATACTTATCGTTCACAGAAAAACAGATAGGCACATTGTTCTCATAAAATGCTGGGATAATTTTTTCCATATTGCCTCCTATAATCATTATAGCAAATCTGCCATAAAATATCAAATAAACAATAAAAAAATAGTAGAATTTCTACTATTTTCTTTTTAAATCATGTTGTCTAATGCGTTCCAAAAGGTCTATAACTTCATCAGCTGTTTTGCACCATGTGAAATACTTATATTGACTTTCATTTAAAACGCCAGCTTCAAGCATAAAGTCATTCATTTCCTTAATTTTATCATAGAAGCCATTAATGTTATAAATAATAACAATGTCAGTGTCGAACTTGCTTTTGATTGAGTCAGTAATCATATAAAGTTCAGCTAAGGTTCCATTTCCACCTGGAAGAACTATTGTTGCTCTTGTGTTTCTCAGAGCAACTTGTTGAAGCATGAATAGAGTGTCAACTCTTGTTATTGAGTTTGCAATCATACCTTCTGCTTCATCAGCGTATGGAGTTGGAACAATGATATCAACAAAGCCATCACCTTCAATCATTTTGTTATACATTGCACCAATTGAGCCAGTTTGTGAACCCACCATCATAACTCCATCATTGTGAGAGAGAAGATTTTCGGCTATTTTGTCAATTCCTTCTAGATATTGTGGTTTAATCCTTTTATCAACAGAGCCACACACAAATACTTTCATTTAAATTCTCCTTTTTGCAAAATTATTGTATCATATATATTTTTTTAAATCAAACAAAATTATTCATTTAAAAGTTGATTAAATTAAAAATCGAAGTCAGTTTTTGGTTCTTTAAAGTTTGGAGTATAAATTTCTTCGGCACTAGTTAAATCCTGAACAAAAGAGTTGATTAATCCTAATTTTTCAGCAAAATTTAAAATAACTTTATATTCAATGGGTTTAATTTTTCGATTTATTTTTTGGTTTTCTTTGGCTTTTGCCATTGGCACATATTGAGACATTATTGAAACATATGTTTGTTTACCTAAATTCTTTTCAATCCAGTTTAAAATATTTTTACTATCGTTTGTGCAGTTTGGCAAAACTAAATGTCTAACTATCAACCCTTTTTTCATAAGTCCTTTTTTAAAAATATCCTTTGGCTGATTTTTTCTCATCTGCAAAATAGAGTTTTTGCACATTTTTGGATAATCTTCAGCTAGCGAAAGTTCTTTTGAAATTTCACTATCAAAATATTTAAAGTCTGCAAGATATATGTCAACATAATCTTTTAATCTTTTAATTGTTTCAGGCTTTTCATAGCCAGATGTATTCCAAATTACAGGAATTTTTGGTCTATATATTTTGAGTGATTCAATAATTTGGTTGGCGTAGTGAGTTGGTGTCACTAGATTAATATTATATGCACCAGCAGCTTCAAGTTGTCTAAATATGTCAGCTAGTGTTTCAATCGAAATTTCTTTTCCAAAACACTCATGAGAGATCTCATTGTTTTGGCAAAAACAACACCTAAGATTGCAACCTGAAAAAAATATTGCACCACTTCCACTTGGTTGTTTTCCGTTTATTTCTGTGCCGCTGATTGGTGGTTCTTCAAAGTAGTGCAGCATAACTTTTGCGACCTTTAGTTTATTTGAACTTTTGCAAAAACCTAAATTTTTGCTTCTATCTATGCCACAATTTCTTGGGCAAATTTTACATATATTTTCCATTAGATTTATTATAAATTTTTTAAACTTTAAGTCAAATATAAAAACAATTGTAAAATTTAACTAAGCGTGTTATAATTTGTTTGGAGAAAAATATGAGTGAAACCATGCTTAAAAAGAATGACGAAGTTGAGTGTGAAATAGAAAGGCTTGGCGTGAATGGAGAGGGCGTTGCAAGCTATAATGGAAAAATTGTTTTTATTCCTTTTGCATGCGTAGGTGAAAGAGTTTTAGCTCATGTTATTTTTGATAAAAAAGATTATTTTGTTGCAAAGGTTGTTAAGGTTTTAAGAGAAAGCAAAGATAGGGTTCAAGCACCATGTCCGTATTTTGGCAAGTGTGGGGGTTGTGATGTTCAACACTTAAATTATATTTCTCAACTTGCTTTAAAAAAAATCATTGTTGAGACTGCTCTAAATAAATATGCCAAAATAAACGCAAAAGTTAATGATGTTGTGGCGAGCGAAAAACAATATAGATATAGAAATAAATTTTCATTTCCAGTTGGCTGCGATGTTGATGGAAACATTAAAATTGGAATGTTCAAAAAAAACAGTCATGAGATTATAGAAATTGAAGACTGCCTTCTGCAGAGTGAAAGAGCAAAAAAGATAATTTCTATTTTTAAGAATTTTATGATTTCACAAAATGTTAGTGCTTATAATGAATCTACAAAAAAGGGAATAGTAAAACATATTGTGGTTCGTGAACATGCAGAATCATTCATTTTGACTGTTGTAGTTACTGATGAAAAATTTAATAATTTTGAGCCATTAATTACGCAATTAAATAATGAGTTTAATAGTTTTGGAATTATTAAAAATGTAAATAAATTAAATAATAATGTTATTTTTGGCAAAGAGGACTATTTTATTTATGGTTTGTCAGAATTACGTATTGATGAATTTAATTTAAATTATTCAGTTAATAATAGAAGTTTTTTGCAGGTTAATGATTATATTAAATACAAAATATATGAAAAAATAATTGATTCAATTAAAGACCATAGATATATTATTGACGCATATAGTGGTGCTGGTTTGCTATCTGCAATTTTGGCAACACATGCGGAAAATGTTTATGGAATAGAAATTGTTCCTGAGGCAACGAAAAATGCTGATGAATTAAAAATAAAAAACGAGCTTAATAATCTAACAAATATTTGTGGTGATTGTGCAAAGGTTTTACCAGAGCTTGCAAATAAACTTAAATCAGATTTTTCGCTTATTTTGGATCCGCCAAGAAAGGGCGTGAGTGAAGAAGTTTTGGGGGCGGTTTTAAATTCAGAGCCAAGTCAGATAATTTATCTTTCTTGCAATCCTGCAACTCTTGCAAGAGATTTAAATTCTCTAAAAGAAAAATATGAAATTGAATATATTCAGCCATATGATATGTTTCCACAAACGGCAAATGTTGAAACACTTGTTTGCTTGAATATAAAGGATCAAAATGGAAGAAGATAAAAAAACGCAAAATAAGAAAAAAATAATTCAAAAAAACAAACAAAAGCAAAAATCCAAAGCAGAAAAGGATAAATATTTTGCTTATTATGATGATATAAAGGTTGGAAGCCACAAAGTGGTTGATTGGTAGCATATGAAAAAATTAATTTCAATAATAGGTTTAACGTCTTCAGGAAAGAGTTCTTTAGGGCTTGCTATGGCAAAAAAATTTAATGGTGAAATTGTGTCTGCCGATTCAAGACAAGTGTATAAGGGCCTTGACTATTGTTCGGGAAAGGTAACAAAAGATGAAATGAAAGATGTTTCGCATCATCTTATTGATGTGGCAAATCTTGGTGAGCAGTTTTCGCTTTATGATTTTCAAAAAATGGCATACGATGCTATAGATGATATTATAAAAAGAAACAAAGTTCCTTTTTTGGTTGGTGGCACAGGTCTATATTCAAGATCAGTTGTTGAAGGTTATAATTTGTCAGAGTCAGAACCAAATCAAGCCCTTAGAAGACAATATGAAGGCTTGACTTTGGAAGAGCTTCAAAAAATTTGTGGAGAGAAAAATATTGATGTTTCTGGTGAGCAAACCAAACGAAGATTGATTAGGTGTCTTGAAAAAAATTCTGCATGTAAAATACCAAATAAGCCAAAGTATGATGTGCTTCAAATTGGCATTAGCTGGAGCAGAGAAGATATTTATAAAAGGATAGAAATTAGACTAAGAGAAAGAATGCCAAATATGCTTGCTGAAATCAAGAATCTTTTGGCTAATGGAGCAGATAGAAATTTTTTAAAGTTATTAGGTCTTGAGGCAAAATTTGTGGTAAGATATCTTGATGGGGAGTTTGACGATTTTGATCAATTTTTTGATGAATTATTCAAAGAAGAGCGTCATTTTGCAAAGCGTCAACAAACTTGGTATAACAAAGAAAAAAATGTAGTTTGGATAAATGCTAGTGAAAACTCCCTTGAAGAAATTGAAGTTACTGCAACAAAATTAATTAAAGAATTTTTAAAACAAAATTAACGTGGCAATTTCTTTGCAAAATTTGTTTTTTTTGATATACTTATTATATTATTAAGTTTTGAGGGCAATATGAAATATAGCACAAGTCCAGTTAGGGGTACTGTTGATTATCTTCCAAGCGAAATGGAAGTTAGAAGTTATGCGGAAAAAGTAATTATTGACACATATAAAGAAAATGGATTCTTACAAATTAAGACTCCTATTTTGGAAAGCTTAGATTTGCTTACAAATGGTGATTCTGGTGATAATCAAAAATTGATGTTTAAAACTATCAAGCGTGGTGAAAAATTAGATTTGTCTAAACCAAATTTAACAGAGACAGACATAGTTGAAGAAGGGCTTAGATATGACCTTACTGTTCCTCTTGTAAGATTTTTTTCAAACAATAAGGAAAAATTGCCATATCCGTTTAAGGCAATACAGATAGATGAGGCATTTAGAGCAGAGCGTCCACAAAAGGGAAGAGTCCGTGAGTTTACACAGTGTGATATTGATATATTGGGTGAAAGCTCACCAATTGCAGAAATTGAGCTTTTGCATGCGGGAGTTCTTTCTTATGAAAGATTAGGTTTCAAAAATTTAACTATTAAGATTAATGATAGAAGAGTTTTGAATGAAATTATAACAAAGGCAGGTTTTGCTGGAAATGAAATTATTCCAGTTTGTGTTAGCCTAGATAAGTTTGATAAGATTGGCATAGATGGTGTTCAGGCAGAACTTATTTCTAATGGTTATAGTGAAAATAATGTAAAGTTTTTGATTGATATTTTTAGAGACTTAAAGTCTGCAGCTAGCAATGAAGAAAGTTTTAAAAAATTAAAAACTATAGGAATTTCTGAAGAAATTATAAATAGTCTAAACATAATTATAAATACCGTTCAAAATTATATTTCAAGTGGATTTAAACTTATTTATGATTCAACAATCATTCGTGGACAGGGTTATTATACAGGAACAATTTATGAGGTTTATGATGATGAGTTTGGCAGGGCAATAGGTGCAGGTGGCAGATATGATAAGATGGTTGAAAAATTTACTGGTGTTCAAATTCCAGCAGTTGGATTTAGCATTGGCTTTTATTCAACTGTTATGCTTATGATTGAAAAGGGCTTAGTTGTTCCAAACAAAAATCTTGCTTTGGTTTATGACAAAAATTCAAGTTTTGATGAAATTTTGAATGTAAAACTCAAACTTACAAAACGAGACTTTGCAGTTTCAACTTTTGCTTTTCCTAAAAATTTCAACAACTTTGTTGAAAAACTTAAACAAAATGGTTTCAAAAAATTAGTCAAAATTTCAGACATTGACAAAATTATTGAATTATAAATTACATTGGAGAAAAAATGGATATTCAAATTTCTAGGTGGATAGTTAACACCTTTGGCGAAAGCAAGGTAGTTGCAACTATTGCTAAAATTATAACATATGGCGGAAGTGTATGGTTTATATTAGGGATTGTGGCGATTCTTTTCGTTTTTAAAAAGACAAGAAAAGCTGCAATATGTGCTGCAGCAGCTGCACTTTTAACATATATTTTAAATGATTTTGCAATAAAACTTATTGTTAGAAGAGATAGGCCTTTCGTTGCAGATCCAGCACTTGCACAGATGTGTGAATTGGCTAAATATAAATTTCCTGATGGGTTTTCAATGGCATCAGGACATTCAGCAGTATCAATGGCTGTTGGGGTTTCACTTATGATGCATTCATGGAAGCTTGGAGTTCCTGGCATGATATATTCATTTTTGGTAGGACTTTCAAGAATTGTTCTTTGCGTTCACTACTTCACTGATGTTCTTGCAGGCTTTGTGCTTGGAACAATTGTTGCAATACTTGTATACTTTGCGATAGTTTTAATTAAAAAAATATATCAAAATAGGAAGAAGAAAAATGAAAACATTAGTGCTAGCATCAAACAATAAACACAAAATTAAAGAAGTAAAAAATATTTTAAGTAGTTATAACATTATTTCACTTGAAGAACTTGGATTTTTTGATGACATTGAAGAAAATGGTTCAAGCACTGAAGAAAATTCAGAAATCAAAACAAGAGCAATCTTAGATTATTTGAAGTCAAAAAAATTAGACTATGCTGTTATTGCAGATGATTCGGGATTGTTTATAAATGCACTTAATGGAGAGCCAGGCATATATTCAGCAAGATATGCAGGAAACCATGATGACGAGGCAAACAGACAGAAAGTTTTTAAGAATCTTGCAGATAAGGTAGATAGAAGTGCATATTTTGAATGTAACATTTGCTATGGTGACAGCAAAAATATTTTGCACTTTGTTGGCAGAACATATGGCAACATAACAGAAGAAAAAAGAGGCAGTGATGCCTTTGGATATGACTGTATCTTTTTGTCAGATGATCTTGGCAAAACATTTGGCGAGGCAACTGAGGAAGAAAAAGACTCTGTTTCTCACAGGGGCAGGGCAGTTGATAAACTTAAAATATGGCTTGAAGAAAACAAATAAAAAAATACTGGAATTCTCCAGTGTTTTTATTTAGCAAATTATGCACACTGCTGTGGTGTAATCTTTTGCATGTGAAATAGAAATTTTGATTTCTCTTAAGTTATTAGAACTTAAAGCATTTTTTATTTTTTCAGTTAGTTTAACAAAGGGTTTTCCAGCTTCGTCATGAAGCGTGCAAATATCAAGAGGGTTAAATACATGGTTTCCAAACGCCTTGATAACAGCCTCTTTAATGCACCAAAAAGCACAATAATGTTCATAAGGCTTGGCAAGGCTTTCAGCATAGTCTACTTCTTCGCTGCAAAAAATTGTATTAATAAACTTTTGTGATTTGTCCTTAAATCTATTATTTTGTTCAATATCAATTCCAACTTCCATGTTTTTATTTTAAATCAATTCTATTAAAAACACAATTAAAACATTGAAATATTTTGATTTAAGAAATTTAGAGCACTTGATAAGCTGATGAATAATAGTAAATTTTGTCTAAAAATGGAATAAAAAATCTAAAAAGCACTTGTTTTGTCTTTTATTGCGAAATAGCTTTCTTTTTAAAAAAACTTATGATAGAATAACATTACACAAAAGAAAAAGTAGATTAGTCACTAAAGATGACGATAAACCGCAAGGTTTGTTAAATTACGAAAGAATTTTAGTTTACAAATGATTTTTTAAGAAACAAAAGAATTTTGATGTGCAAATGAGAAAGTATTAGGCAAACAGAAGAATTTTGATAAACTAAAGAAATAAGTGACTTACAAAAGATATTACAAAGGATAATTACCAACATCAGGATAGTTTAGCTGTCCTGATTTTTTTTGTGAGTATATTAAAAATATTTGAGTAATTTGTTGTGTTTATGTTAAAATAAATTTGGAGATAAAAATGGCAAAATTATTAAGCAATCTTGACAGCAAAGTTTTGTTGAATGTAGATGAATTCAAAAATGCAGTTTTTTTTAAAGACATGCTTGCTTTTTATGATGCCTATGAAAATTTAATGAGCAAAGAGACATCTGAGCTCCCAAGTTTTTGTTATTGGAATGGCAATTATTCACTTGAGGGAATTTGCCTTTTTATGAGAGATTATTCTGCAGAACTTGGTTTTGAAACGTTGGATCTCAATTTAAATTATATTAGAATTTTATATTATGCATTAGCTAGCTATTCTAGCGATGGTGAAATGCCGGAGCGAAGCATTGTTGCTAATGAGTTTGAAAATTATAAAAAAGTTGTCATAGAAAAAACAAAAGATCTTGGTGAAAAAAAATATATAATAGAAAAAAAATATAATTATACTTTAGAAGACTATAATAAAAAACTTGGAATGAATATCAAAAATAAAACTCTTCAACATACATTTAATTTTCTATCTATTTTCTTCCTACTAACTGGAATATTCTGTGTGATTGCACCATTTAGTTTTTATTTTTTAAATACATTAGAGCTAATTTTTGCTAGCCTAATTTCACTTGCTTGTGTGTCTGTGGGAATTGCATTTTTCTTTATCTTTAGAAAACTTAGCAAAATTTATAACGCGACAGATAATGGCTCAGTTTATGAAATGCACTCATCAAAGAGAGCTAAAAATTACCAAAATGAAGAGTTAGAAAAAATTCTAAAAGATTTTGGATATGTTAATTCTGAAAAATATGAGTGTTTGCATAATTTAAATGAATTGCTTTTTGGTAAAAATAGACTTTCTTTTGAAGATGTTTTAAAGAAGGCAAAAGAGTATAAAATTTTATCTTATAACATTAAAAGAGATGTTTTGTTACTTTTTAAAAATCAGTATAGAGAAAGTGAAGAGATTTGCGAAGAACTTTCAAAACTTTCAAATGCGACAGATGCAGTTAAGCCGCTTTGTGATATGTACAAAAGAATCTGTGAAAAAGATTGGCTTAAATATAGTTCACTTATAAGGTATGCCTTTCTGCTTAAGTATATCAGTGTTGCAGAAAAAAATTATAACTGGGAACTTCTTGGCAAGGGGAATATTAATCCATTTGGCGTAGATATTAAAAGTGTGGCTAAGGAACCAGTTGCTTTTCTAAAAAATAGAGAATCACTTTTTGTTTCTTCAAGCACTGATAAATTTATTAATAGCAACTATTTAAGAAATCAAAATATTTTTAGATTGAAGAAAGAGCTTAGCATAGAAGAATTTTTAAATCTCAAAATGGCATATACTGCTAAGTTTTTTAACTATGAAAAAATTAAAGTTTATAATAATATTTTCTATGATAAAAAAATAGGTAAAGGGGCAAGAGTTCCAGAGCAAATAATTGAAAATCAAGCGAAAATTCCAACTTTAATATTTTTAAGACTGAAGTTAACTGAAAAGCAACTAAGCTTAGAAAATTCTCAGAGTGAAGAACTTGAAAAAGTAAGTAAATTTTTGTTCAGTTCTGATGCTGATTTTGAGACTTTGAAAGAAAAAACCAAAGAAGAGATTATTGAGGTTGATGAAAAAAATATTCCAAAAACCATTTTTGAGTGTGATGAAGTGATTGAAGTTGATGGACTAGTTTCAAAATACAGATTCGGAAGCACAGTGGTTAATGGTTATAAAATATAATAAGCAGGCAGTCCTGCTTATTTTTTATGAAAATTTCACTGTAGACATAATTATATTGATTTTTTATGAGCATAAAGTTATAATAGTCGTGCAAGGAGACACCATGTTTGATATTCAAGAATTGAACAAATTAACAGAAAAGTTAAATCAGACAGTATACTGTCTTTGACGAGGAAACACTTAAAAAGAATTTAATTTTTTATGAGCAGGAAGAACAAAATCCTAATAACTTTTCTGATATTGAAAAAATTAAGAAGATTGGAAAGGAAAAAAAGTTTGTTTTAAACATATTAAATCAAATAAATAGTGCAAGAGAAAAAATAAGTGACCTTGGCGTTTTATATGAAATGTTGCAGAGTGAACCAACTGACTCTGATTATTGGAAAGATTTTCAGAGTGAGTTTAAGTCGGCAAAAGAGTCAGTTGAAAAACTTTATCTTGAAACACTTTATTCAGAAGAGCATGATGGCTGTGACACACTTATAGAGCTTCATAGTGGTGCTGGTGGCGAAGAGGCTCAGGATTGGACTCAAATGTTGCAACGAATGTATTCAATGTATGCAGAAAAACAAGGCTATACGGCAGAGATTGTAAACTATCTCTATGGCGATGGTGCAGGTTATAAGTCAGTTAGCATGCTCATAAGCGGCAAAAATGCATATGGAAATTTGAAATGTGAAAGAGGTGTTCATAGGTTAGTTAGAATTTCACCTTTTGATGCAAACAAACGTAGACACACATCATTTGCAAGTGTAGAAGTGTCTCCAATAATTGAAGATACTGCAGAAATTTCAGTAAGCCCAGACGAGATTAAAATTGATACATTTAGAAGTGGTGGTGCTGGTGGTCAACATATAAACAAAACTGAGTCAGCGGTTAGAATAACTCATATTCCAACGGGTATAATTGTGGCTTGCCAAAATGAAAGAAGTCAAACTCAAAACAAAGAAACTGCCATGAAAATGTTGTATGCAAAATTGGCAGAAAAGGCTGAAAAAGAAAAAGAAACAGAAAAACTTAAAAAACTAGGGCTTCAAATGAAAATTGAGTGGGGCAGTCAAATACGCTCATATGTGCTCTGCCCATATACAATGGCAAAAGATCATCGCACTGGATTTGAATGTGGTGATACTGATGCAGTGCTTTCTGGTGAAATTCAAGACTTTATCATTAGCAAGTTAAAACAAGATAAACAAAATTAAAACGAAGGAAAATTTATGGAAATTTATAGATTTAGATGTAAAAATTGTGGCTCAAATAAATGTGATAGACTTAATGAAAGAACATTTAAGTGTATTTATTGTGGCAATATTGAAGAAATAATTTCTGAATCGATACAAAAATCAAAAGAAGAAAAAATTGAAAAGCCTGAAGAATTAAATCAAAATTTTAACAAAACTACTCAAGAAGATATAGAAATTAAGAGAGTTCCACACAAAGAAGAAAATGAAGAAATTTTAACTAAACACAAAACAAAAGATTCTAGTAAATTTTTAAGTTCTTTTTTAAAACTTGTTGTTTGTGTTATCTTTGGATATCTTGGTGTTCATAGATTTATAGAGGGTAAGATTGGAACAGGTATAATTTATCTCTTTACTTTTGGTTTGTTTTGTGTTGGTTGGGCAATAGATACGGTTATCTATCTTTGTTGCTTTTTAGGCGAAACTATTAAATTTTTAGGTGGAAAAAATGACTAATGTAGAGAAAGATATTTTAATTTTGGGGATAGAGTCTAGCTGTGATGAAACTTCTGTTTCTGTTGTTAGAAACGGAAGGGAAGTTCTTTCAAATATTATATCTACACAAATAGATATTCATAAACTCTATGGTGGGGTTGTACCTGAAATTGCTTCAAGAAATCATGTTAAAAATATAGACACTGTTTATCATGAGGCACTTGCAGAGGCGGGAGTAACTATTGATGATATTGATGGAATTGCGGTTACTTATGGGGCAGGTTTGTTAGGTGCTCTTATTGTTGGAGTAAATTTTGCAAAGGCTTTGTCTTATTCTACTGGCAAACCTTTAATTGCGGTTAATCACATTGAAGGACACATTGCAGCAAACTATATAGCACATAGCGAGCTTAAGCCTCCGTTTGTATGTTTAATAGTTTCTGGTGGTCACACAGCTCTAGTAGAAATGAAAAGTTTTACAGAAAGAAAACTTATTGGCACAACCACAGATGATGCTATTGGTGAAGCCTTTGATAAAGTTGCAAGAGAATGTGGACTCACATATCCTGGTGGTCCGAACGTTCAAGCTCAAGCAAAATTTGGTGAGTCAAACATAAAATTTACAGGTATGGATTTTGAAAAAATCAAGGATTATAATTTTTCTTACAGTGGTTTAAAGACGGCTGTTATAAACTATATTCACAACAAAAAACAACGAGGTGAAAAAATTTCTATTCCAGATGTTTGTGCTAGTTTTGAATCAGAGGCTATTTGTCAGGTTGTGAACAAATCAATATTTGCTCTAAAGCAATTTGGATATAATAAGATTGCTCTCGCTGGTGGTGTGTCAGCAAATTTATATTTAAGAGATAAAATGGATGCTGAGGCGAAAAAAATTGGTGCAAGTGTTTTTTATCCACCACTAAATTTATGCACAGATAATGCAGCAATGATAGCTTCAGCGGGTTATTATAATTTTATAGAAGGCAAAAGCATTGTTGATCCAAAAACACTTGTTCCAACAAGCAATATTGCTTTATGAGGAGAATATTATGAATAAAAAATTGAAAGTATATGTTGAAAGATGTCCACAAAATCACCCATGCCCATCTGTTCAAATTTGTCCAGTTGGAGCACTTAGTCAAAGTGGAAACAAGGCTCCTGAGGTTGACCACGAAAAGTGTATAAGATGTGGAAAGTGCTCAAAATTTTGTCCAAAGATGGCACTGGTTTTAGAAGAAAATTAAAGGAAATAAAATATGAAAAAAGTATTAATTATTGGTGCAGGACCTTCGGGAATTTTTTCTGCACTTGAGCTTATTAAACAAAAATTTGATGGAGAAATTACTCTTGTTGAACAGGGTCGAAAGATAGAAAATAGAAGTTGTCCAAAATTTAAAACAAAAGAGTGTGTTCACTGCAAACCCTATTGCAATATAACATCTGGATTCAGTGGAGCTGGTGCGTTTTCTGATGGAAAACTTTCCCTTGGATATGAAGTTGGCGGAGACCTTCCAACACTTATTGGTGAAAATAATATTGAAGAACTTATAAGTTATACTGATAAAATTTATTTAGAGTTTGGTGCTGATACTCGTGTTGAAGGTGCAGAGGAAACAGAAGAAATCAGAGAAATTAGAAAGGCTGCAAGCATTGCAGGACTTAAACTCGTTGATTGCCCAATTAGGCATTTAGGAACAGAAAAGGCACATGAACTCTATTTAGCTATTGAAAATTTCTTAATACAAAATGGTGTAAATCTTTTGGCAGAAAAAACTTGTGAAGACCTTATTATTGAAAATGGAACTTGCGTTGGTGCAATTGTTGATGGTGAAAAAATATATGCAGACATTGTTATTGCTGCCACTGGAAGAAAAGGTGCTGATTGGCTTGAGAATGTTTGCAAAGCTCATGGAATTGAAAGAGAAGCAGGTGTTGTTGATATAGGTGTAAGAGTTGAAGTTCGCAATGAAATTATGCAAAAAGTAAATGATGCTTTATATGAGTCAAAACTAATTGGCTATCCAAAGCCATTCTGTAACAAAGTTAGAACTTTCTGTCAAAACCCAGGCGGATTTGTTGCTCAAGAAAATTATGATAACAACTTAGCTGTTGTTAATGGTCATAGTTATAAGGAACTAAAATCAAATAACACTAATCTTGCGATTTTATGCTCACATAAATTTACATATCCATTTGACGATTCAATTGCCTATGCAAAAAAAGTTGGTGAAATGGCAAATATGCTTGGAAATGGAAGAATATTAGTTCAAAGACTTGGTGATATAAAGGCAGGCAAGAGAACTTGGGAAAAAGAGCTTTCAAGAACAAATGTTAAGCCAACACTTCCAGATGCCGTTGCTGGCGACATAACATCTGCAATACCATATAGAACAATGATTTCAATTTTAGGATTCATTGAACAGATGGACAAAGTTGTTCCAGGCTTTGGCAGTGATGAAACCCTTCTTTATGCTCCAGAACTTAAGTTTTATAGCAATAGAGTTAAGATGGATAAAAAATTAAATACAAGTGTTAAGAACCTCTATTGTCTTGGAGATGCAAGTGGCTGGACAAGAGGACTAATGATGTCAAGTGCAATGGGTGTATATCTTGCAAGACAACTTGTAAAATAAAAAACGAACCAAAACTGGTTCGTTTTATTTTTTTGAATTTTCATTTGTTTCAGCGTTGGTTTTGTTACTTTCATTAGCTTTTGTATCAGTATTTGAGGTTTTTGAAATTTTGTGTTCTTCCAAAAAGTTAGAAATTTTTGTGTAGAGTTTAAATGAGAATGTTGAAGATTTTTTGCCAGCAAATTTTTCATACTTTTCAGCCACAGCTCTTTTGAAGTTTTCAAAATCAACAAGTTCTTTTGCCTTAAGAGCATATGCTCTAATTTTTGTCATAATTTGCATTGAATAGCCAAGGTCAATAAAGAATACTCCATAATAAATTCCAACAAAAAACATACAAATTATGTTGCTAGAAACAAAGCTTGCAGCTGTTCCTATCCAAGGGAATACTAGGTAATAAAACAGAATACAACAAATGCCCCAAAAGAGTGAAAACAGAGGACAAATGATGCCTTGAATATTTCCCCAGCGTTTAGAATAATCCCAAAGTCTATTTTTAAATACTTTAATTGAAATTATTCCTGCAATATATTCAATGAGAGTCATAACCAAAGTTGCAATTATCATGAGTGAAATAACTCTAAGGGCAGGTATAGAGATGAAACTTAAATCTATTTTGCATAAGAGATATAATGCGACACCACCAATCCCATAAATTGGTAAACAACAACCAACTAAAAACCCAGGATTAATGAGTCTTTTTTGAATTGAACTTCTATAAACAACTTCCAAAATATAACCAAAGGTTGCTGATAAAATAAATACAAACAAAATCTCAAATAAAATTTGCATATGTTCTCCTGAAACTTAAAAAATAACTATACTAAAATTTATTATAATTTATAGTAAAAAAATGTCAAATTAGATAGATTATA
>CATLBG010000019.1 GCA_949878595.1 uncultured Clostridia bacterium | reverse complement strand
GTATATAGGAGTTTGTTATGGGAAAAATAATTAAAGATGAAGTTTTGGTTGCAGATGACTTTGAAAGAGCTTTGCTTGATTGTGTTACAGAAAAAAAGATTTCTGAAAATGAAAAGATTGAAAAAAGAAAAAAATGGGACTCTCGATTTATGGAAATGGCGAAAATTGTGTCTACCTGGAGCACTTGTGTTAGAGATAAAAGACAGGTAGGGTCAGTTATTGTTAAAGATAAAAGAGTTATTGCCACAGGCTATAATGGTGCACCAGCTGGTGTTATGAGCTGTGCAGAGAGAGGTTATTGCTTGAGAGATAAACTTGGAATTGCAAGTGGAACACGAGCAGAAATTTGTTTTGCTACGCATGCCGAACAAAATGCACTTGTTCAGGCTGCAAAACTTGGAATTTCTGTTAATGATTCTACAATTTATGTTACTCACAGACCATGTGTTATTTGTACCAAACTCATTATCAATGCAGGAATAAAACGAATTGTTTACGGATATAATTATCCTGATAACTTCTCTGTTAAACTTTTAAAACAAGCAGGCATTGAACTTTGTTATTTACCATATGATGATAAGGAGAATAAATAAAATGAATATATTTTTAATATTATCTTCTGTGTTTCTTGGACTTTTGATTTTTGGATTTTTATGGGGAATGCTTAGAAGTTGGAAAAAATCACTTTTAAGATTTGGTATTTTAGTAATTGATTTAATTATTGCTATTTTCTGTTCTCCACTTATAGCAAAAGCAATTATTAAACAGGTTGCTCATGGAACAACTATAACTATATTTAATTTTAGTTTTGATTTTGGTGATATAATTAACGACTTAATTGGGTCTAACATTACTGGTGATATGGCTTCTGTTGAAACTGTTACCAATGAACTTGCAACAGGATTAATTAATGTTGTTATGAATATAGTTGTATTTTTCTTGCTATTTATTGTTTTGTGGTTGTTTAGTTTGATTATATACGCAATAATATGGGCAATTATTAAGCACGCAGGTGGAAAAGGTAGAAAGGAAAAAGGTGAAAAGAAACATGAAAGTATTTGGCTTAGACTTGTTGGTGGATTAGTTGGAACTCTTTCAATGTGTGTAATATTCTTTGCTTTTGCTGTTCCCGTGTTTGGTGCTATGAATATTTGTAATAATTTTGTTGAAAGTGAAGAAAAGAAAGGCAGTGCATATGCGGCAGGAATTAGTTCCTCTCTAATTTGTGGAAGGCCTTATTATAAAGAAGATGAAAAGATTGGACAAATTGAAACTTATGTTGAAAAATATAGTGAAATAAAAGAGCAGTATGACAAATCGATAGTTGGTGGTTTCTGTAATGCTATGGGGCTAAGTGCTCTTGGTGGAAAAACTTTTGGATATTTAACTAACGTTTCTGCTGGTGATCTTAAATTGAATTTTTCAGATGAACTTGTTGCAGTTATTAAAACCTATAATGCATATAAAGATGCTTTTGTTGTAAATCAATTTGATATTAAAGATAACAAATCTGTTGATAGGCTTGCTAATGTTTATGACAATTTAACTGGATCTGAAATTATTAATAGATATGTTGTTGAAATTTTGCCAACAATGTCAGACAAGTGGTCTAATGGTGAAAGCTTTATGGGCGTTAATAATCCATTGGCTGATAGTGAATTTAATCCAGTTGTTTGCAAACTTTTGAATGTTTTTTCAGTTAAAAACAGTGACAGAATAAATACAAATGTTAAAGTATTATTTAAACTTATTAAAGTTGCAAATGATCCTAACCACTTTATTGAGGCTATAACAAGCACAGCTCCAGAGGGTGAAAATATTGTTATTAATTATTTTAGTGACAACAAAACATTTGTTAGGGACTTTATTAACACACTATCTGAAACTGAAGAGTTTAGAAATAATCTTCCAGGGGTGTTTAATGAAGTTTTGAAAGTTCTATATGATTCAATGGTTGGAGGGGTTAATCCAATTCAAAACCTTACAAACGACCAAATTGCTGGAATTAATTGGACTGCAGAGGCAGACAATATGCAAAATGTTGTCAATGGGCTTATGGAGTTTTACAAATTGCTAGAAATGCCAGAAGTTGAACTTGCTGAAGAACTTGGAACTGTTGGCAAAGTAATTGATTATGCAAGAAGATCTCAAATTCTTTCTGAATCATTAAAGTCATTTATTGTTGGATATATCGATAGCGAAAATGTTAAATTTAGTGATGATGTTGAAACAAACACTAAGATTAAGAATGAACTTAAATATCATATTGAAAAGAGATGGAGTTATGAAGAGAATCCTAACTTCAGCTTTGAAACAACTTTTAGAGCTATAGCTGAAACTGTTAAGGTTGTAAATAACATATCTTCTAGCATAGGAGATGTTAGCCTTAAAGATTTCTCAAATGTTTTAAAAGATATTGTTAAAGATGAAGGAAGCAAAGATGCAATTTTAGAAATTGTTGATAGTTCTTTGACCGATGAATTTATTGGAAACAATGATTCAGCAGTTGTTATTAAAGATATATTTGTTGATTTTATTAGAAACAGTTCAGAGGAAACTGTTGACAAAGATATAGCTGCAGGACAAAAAATTGTTGAAGTTGTTAAGGCTTCTGAAAACAATAGTGGATTAGGATTAGACGATCAAGTTAAATCTGACGCATTTGTTGAAGCAATTACAGGCTCTGATAATATGATGAATATTTTGAAGAATTCTTCTGAAAACGAGGGTGATAAACTTTCCGGAATGACTAGTGACATTGATGAAATTAGCAGCAACAATATAAAGTCAAGTGCAGAAAAACTTGCAAATGAGGGAAAAATTTCTGAATCTCATAAAAATATAATCTTAAATCTTTTTAAATAATGAAATAAAATATGGAAAATTTATTTTCCATATTTTTTTATGCAAAAAAAGTGTGCAAAATCTAATTAGTTGTGATAAACTAAAATGGTAGAAAAAATATGGAGGGTTTTATTTTGCAAACGAAAAATAATAAAAAAATTCCAGTGATACTTAATTGCGATACAGGTATTGATGACGCCGTAGCAATTTTACTTGCAGTTAAGAGTAAAAAGTTAGATATTAAATTGATTACAACTGATGTTGGAAATGTGGACCCTGTTAGATCTGCAAAAAATACAGTTAATATTTTAGAGCTTATAGATGCACCAGAAATTCCTGTTGTTAGGGGAGATGGAAAGTGCTTTAAAAAAGAGAGAGCAAGAGTCGCAGTGCATGGTGATGGTGGTCTTGGTGAATATGTTTTTGAAGATACCAAAAGAGAAGTAAAAGACACTAATGCAGTTGAGGAAATGTATGAGGCGTTGAAAGCTTCTGATAAAAAAGTGACAGTTATCTGCATGTCACCAACAACTAATCTTGCAAAACTTTTAACAAAACACAAAGATGCTGTGAGCTTGATTGATAGAGTTGTTTTGATGGCAGGAACAATTGAGGAAGTCTCAGACACAGAAATGCCATATCCAGAATTTAATATTGCGACCGACCCAGAGGCTGGGGAGGCATTGTTTAATAGTGGAGTAAAAATTGAGATTGTTCCTATGGAAATGGGACATACTGCCTATTTGGATTGGCAAGAGGTTTTCAAAACTAAAATGACAAATCTTACTGGCTCTGTTTTGGAAGTTGTTTTTAGAAGTTATAAAGACAGGCATGTTAAAAATGGAATTGCCACTCATGATGGTTGTGCAGTTGCATATGTAACAAATCCTGAACTTTTTGAAGTTAAACCAGTTAATGCTAAAATTAAATATTTTGATAGCATTAAAACAGGTGTGTTAACAATGAGTTTTAAGGAAGAACCAAATTGCATTACATGTGTTAAAGTTAATATTCCAAAATTTAAGAATCTTTATTTTAAATGTTTAAAAAAATGCAAATAATTGTAAAAAAAACAATAAAAAATATATTTTTAGGAGAAAATATGGTTACTTTATGTATATTAGATGGCTTTGGCATAAGCAAAGAGCAAAAAGGAAATTCTGTTATTGCTGCAGGAACACCTTTTCTTGATAAGCTTAAATCAGAATATCCTTTCACACAAATTGAGGCATCTGGCAATGCAGTTGGACTCCCTGAAGGTCAAATGGGAAATAGTGAGGTTGGACATCTCACTATAGGGGCCGGTAGAGTTATAGAACAAGATTTGCTTCATATTGACAACGAAATTAAAACTGGTAAATTTGAGGGTAATGAAAGCTTAATAAAGGCTTTTAAGTATGCAGAGGAGAATGGAACAAACCTTCATTTGATGGGTCTTTTATCTTCTGGTGGTGTTCATTCTAAGATTACGCACTTGTTTGCGATTTTAGATGCCGCAAAAAATTATAATATTAAAAATATATATATTCATGCAATAACTGATGGAAGAGATACTGCTGTTACTAGTGGCATAAAATTTTTAAATCAAACAGCTGAAAAGATTGAAGGAACTAATGCAAAAATTGCTACAATTTGTGGTAGAGTTTATGCAATGGATAGAGAAAAGCGTTATGATAGACTTCAAAAGGCTTATAATCTTTATGTTTATGGTGAAGGTGAAAAATTTGATGACTATAAAACTGCAATTGAAACAAGTTATGAAAGAAATATTACTGATGAATTTTGTGAACCAATGTTAATTGATTCAAATGGAACAATTAAAAATGGTGATTCTATAATTTTTTATAACTATAGGTCAGATAGAGCTAGAGAAATTACATTTGCTTTGACTGATCCTGAATTTAGTGAATTTAAAACAGAAAATTTAGATAAAATTTTAATGACTCCTATGCAAGAGTATGCAAAAGAGCTTTCTCATTTAAACACTATTTATCCACCAAAAATTGTTGAAGATAACCTATCTTATTATGTTTCTAAGGCAGGTTTAAAGCAATATCATATTGCTGAAACAACTAAATATGCACACGTAACATTCTTCTTTAATGGAGGAATTGAAAAACAATATAATGGTGAAGAAAGGCAACTTATTGATAGTTATAATGATAAGAACTTTGCAACTCACCCAAAAATGAGAGCTCCTGAAATTACTGAATATTTAATGAAAGCAATTGACAGCAAACAATATGGTTTTATTTTAGTTAATTATTCAAACCCAGATATGATTGGACATACAGGTGATTTTGAAGCAGCGAAGATTGCCGTTGCTTGTTGTGATGAATGTGCATATAAAATTGCAACAGAAACTGTTAAGCAAGGGGGCGAATGTATAATTATAGCAGACCATGGAAATTGTGAAGAAATGGTTGATGAAAATGGAAATGTTTTAACTCAACACACAACAAATCCAGTTCCGTTTATTTTGGTTAGCGAAAGATTTAAAAACGCAGATCTAAAACAAGATGGAACACTTGCAAATGTTGCTCCAACTGTTTTGGAATTGCTAGGGATTGAAATTCCAAAAGAAATGGAAAGTTCTATGATAATAAAGAAATAAAAGCCACTGAAGTGGTTTTTATTTTGATTAATAATATAGATTGACAAAAATCTTGATTTTGAATAAAATAATTTAAAACCAAAATAGAGGTTGTTATGAAAAATAAAAAGAGTTTGGCTTTGAAGGCTGCTGAAGATAGGATTTCTACAACAATAGTTGATGATGAAAATGACTCTAGTCGTGGACTTGCTGAAAAAAATAATGAAAAAGCAGTGATTAGAGTTTCAATAATTTGTTTGATAACAAATTTGGTTTTATCTCTTTTTAAATTAGTTGCAGGTTTAATAGGAAAATCTTATGCAATGGTTGCAGACTCTGTTCATTCATTCTCTGATGTATTCACAACAATTATTGTTATTATAGGTGTTAAAATTTCTTCAAAAAAAGCTGATAAAGGTCACCCGTATGGACATGATAGATTTGAGTGTGTTACTGCTTTAATTTTGTCGTTTGCTTTATTTGCAGTTGGAGCGTTGATTGGATATAATGCTTTAATAAACTTGATTTCTGGTGAATATAAATTATCGGAAGTACCTAGAATTATTTCACTTATTGCTGCAATTGTGTCTATTATTACTCAATGTATTTTATTTTTAATTTCATATAGGGTTGCTAAGAGAGTGAATTCTGGTTCACTTAAGGCTGATGCATGGCATCATCTTTCAGATTCTCTATCATCAGTTGGAAGCTTTGTTGGAATTTTAGGTGCAATTTTAGGTGTTGAAATATTAGATGTCATTGCTGGTTTTGTTATTTGTTTAATGATAATTAAAGTTTCGGTTAGTATTTTTATGGATTCAATTAAAAAAATGACAGATACTTCTGCTCCAGTTGAAACTCAAATTGAAATTGAAAATATTGCAAAGCAAATTGAAGGAGTTAAAAAAATTGACTCTCTCAGAACAAGATTATTTGGAAATATGATTTATATTGATATTGAAATTGCACTTGATGGGGAACTTCAACTCAGTGAAGCTCATGAGATTGCACAGAAAGTTCATGACGAGATTGAAAATAAATTAGAATTAGTTAAGCATTGTTTGGTGCATGTAAACCCTTATAAAGACAGCGAAGAAAAAGGAGATAGTTAATATCTCCTTTTATTTTATCTCATTTCCAATTTATAAACGCTTATTTCATCAAGCTCAACGGTGTGAGTTCCAGAGGAATTTTTAAGTTCCAAAACTATTTTGTCTCCAATTCGGGCAAGGAGCATTAATTCATCAATTTCGTAGGTTCTTGTTATGTTGAATTTTTTTCCATTAATTGTTAGAGATACAATTGTGTCACCAACTTTTATTTTGTTAGTGGCGTCTGCCAAATTGTTATATGCACCTACAATGCTGTTTGTTGAAATACTTTTAATAACAACATTTTCTTTTAAAACGGCACTAGAGGTTGAAGGATCATAGTATGAAGTGTGTGAAGTTGAACTTGTTTCTATTCCTAGATTAAATTTTACTCCAGCAAAATTGCCTTCTTCATAGTTTTCTATAACATTCTCTGTAACGGCAACTACAACACTTGCTGGAATTGCATAATATTTTAGGTCACCACTGCTAGCACTTTTTGAACCACCATTAGTAAGTCCAATAAGTTTGCCATTTGCATTAAATAACCCGCCACCTGAGTTACCTTGATTTATGTAGCTATCATGTCTGAAAACTCTAATAGTTCTATTTGTTCCACCAATTGACATTTCAACAGTTTCACTATCGGTGTTTACAGAACCTTTTGTTATTGCCATTCCTTGACCAAGATTGTCACCAATTGCATAGCAATCTTCCCCAAGTTTGTGGTTGTCAAAGGTTACGGCTTCTGCATTTGCATTTTTTAAAGCTATTGCATCTGCGGCTTCTATTTTTAATACAGCAACATCATTATCATAAGAACCGCCGATATAAGTTGCTGGTATTGAATAGTTGCTATTTGGTAAATAAAGTCTGAAAGTTGCAAAGTTTCCGCGGCTTCCATCAGCAGTAACGTGACGATTTGTTACAACATAAGCACTACCATCGTCATTATATTTATAGATAACAGCTGAGCCAGTTGTTCCAGTAGTTGAACCGCTTCTGAAAGCGTTTACAGTCAAAACACTATAATAGCATTTGCTCAAAATATCGGAGGTTATGTCTAGATTATTTGATGTTAGAGTCTTTAAAAAATCTAAATATGTTCCACTATATGAGCCACCTTCTGGTGTTTTTGCTTTTAAATACATTTCGTATGTATTAAGCACTGGGGCATCATTTCCATCTTCGCCATTGGTTCCATCATGACCCTTCAGGCTTGCAAGCCACTCTGCTTCAGATCCAATAAAACCATGTTCAACTGCAATTTCATAAGCACTTTTGCCATCTTGACCATTTGCACCATCTGCAGCACAAGATGTAAAAATTAACATGCACGGTATAACTAATATTAAAAATATAGATTTTTTTAAAATATTTAAAACTTTTTTCTTCATAATTTTTTCCTTTAGTGTTATAAAAAAATTATAACATGTTTTTTTATTTTACCAAAACAAAAAGGGACAAATTTAGTATTTGTTCCTTTTATAATTTTTATTATTTTAATTTTTTGATAACATATTCAAATCTTTGCTTGATTTCTCCAACACCAAGAAGTTTCATAATTTCATAAAGATCTGGAGTTGTAGATTTTCCAGTTAAGGCGATTCTAACAATGTTGCTTGCATCTGCGATGTTTCCAATATAGGATTCAGGATTAGCTTTATATGTTTTCATATCAACAAAGCCACAGTAGTCTGCACAAGTTTTAAGTCTGTCGAACCACTCTTGTTTGGTGTCTTCACTTGAGTAGACTAAGTTATATTCACTGAGAAGTTTAACAATTTGCTCTTTGCTAAATTTTGAATCGAAAATAAGAGATGTTTTTGGGTCATAATATTCATTAAACATATAGCTAAACAAATTTTTAACTTCACTATAATGTGCAATATCTTTTCTTGGTCTGTCATTTTCTCTATCAATGCTTAGAAGTTTTTCTGCCATTGGTTGATGGAGTAAAAGAACCTTTGCAAATTCTGGATCAAACTCATTTGCCCAGTCAACAATATTTCTAAGCAATTGTTTTGCTGGGATTCTCGAAATGATATTTTTAGAAATATCATTAATTTTTACAAGGTCAAACATTGGATTGCTTGATGAAATCTTTTTTATTGAGAATGGAAAATCAGTGTATGGAAGGGTTGGGTTTGCCTTTCTCCAGTTTTCGAAGTCGCTGTTCATAAGGTTTAGAAGATATTCATTTATTGCAACAGTTGGGTAGCCTTCCATAACAAAATATCTTGTGTCGGCTTCTGGGTCATAACGTTTGCTGAGCTTGCGTTTGTTTCCAGTTTTGTCATCTAATTTACAGATAACAGGTGTATGAGCATATTTTGGTGGCTTAATGCCAAGAGCATTAAAAACTTCAAGATGTGCGTTTAGTGAAGCCCACCATTCTTCGCCGCGAACAACAATGGTTGTGTGCATAAGTGTGTCGTCAACAATATGGGCAAGTGAATATGGTGGAATTCCATTACTTTTCATCAAAACAATGTCTTTGCAGTTTTCATGAAGCTCTCTTTTTCCTTTGATAAGATCAATAAATTCATATGTTTTATCTGGGTCTCCTTTAGAGAGTAGTTTTAATGCCCAAGGTTTTCCCATTTTTATATTCATTTCAATTGTTGCAATGTCTAGGTTTCTGCAATGATCTTGTTCTATAATTGTTCCAGTTTCTTCAAGTTGCTTTTCGCGGCGTTCTTTTATATCTTCTTTGCCTTCGCTTTGCTTACAGAAACATGGAAATGCTCTGCCAAGTTCAACAAGTCTCTTTGCAAAAGCTTTATAAATTTCTAATCTTTCAGATTGAACATAACTGCCATAGTCACCAACTTGAGGCTTTCCTTCACCAGCAAAACCTTCATCTGGTTTTGTGTTAAATGTTGTTAGCATGTTAAATGCAATGTCTGCAGCACTCTCAATTTTTCTCTTTTGGTCAGTATCTTCAATTCTAAGATAAAACACACCATTTGTTTTATCTGCAGCAAGTTTGTCTATCATTGCACCAAAAAGTGAGCCTGTATGAAAAAAACCAGTTGGACTTGGAGCAGTTCTTGTTACTTCAGCTCCAGCAGGGAGTTTTCTTTCAGGAAATTTTTGAAAATAATATTCTGGTGTTGTGTGAACATTTTTATATAGTAATTCTGATAGTCTCTTATAGTCCATATTATATTCTCCGAAATCAAATTATCTTTATTTTTTATTTCTATTCTGCTCCAGTCTCATCAAGATAAGTTGCCATTATGTCTGCTATATGAGTGAGTGTGCAGATTGGATATTTGTAATAAGTTTTGGACATTGAAAAGTCACCACCAATTACTCTTTTGTCAAATCCACCCATATGCCAATTAATAGCAAGAGCCTCTTCACGTGTTAATCTTAAGTAGCCATTAATCATATAAACTGATTTTTCACCATGTCCATATGGAAGCTGATCATCAATAGCATAATATGGTTTTTGAACCCAAACACCATTTTCTTTTACATTTCTCATTTCTGTTTTATAATAGCAACATTTACAAATGTCATGAAATAGTGCGATTATTGTTATGCTCTCTAAGTTAATATTTTCTTCACCAAATTCTTCTATTGAAAGTTTAAGCAGTCTATTATAAACATTTATTGAGTGAAAGCAAAGTCCACCTGCTTCTGCTGAATGAAATTTTGTGCTTGCAGGTGCTTCAAAAAAATCAGTTGTTTCAAGCCATTTTAATAGGTCTTCAATTCCTTCTCTTTTTATATTGTTTTTTGCAAGCTCTAAAAAAGCTAGCTTATTTTTTTCAATAAATTCTTGTTCCATGTTCATATAATATCATCTTTTTGTTATTTTGTAAACAAATTAAAGTGTAGGCATTCTAATTGAATTTATAATTAGGGATTGAAAATATGATGGCGTTGTGATAAAATAGACTTGTAGGAGAGTGCTTATTATGGATTTTTCAAACGATAGAAAAATTTTAGATTTATCAAAGCTTGAAGCATATTATTATGTTTATGCGAATGTGCTTGGATTTGATAGAAAAGAAGAATTAGGTGCCGGCGATGAAATTGTTACATTAAACTCAAAAATGGCAAATAAAAATTTAACAGAGGAACTTGCGGGGTCTCTTAAATCTGCAGGAATTCCTTGTGCGATTGTCGGTGCAAGAAAAACTATTAATAATTTTGATAAAAATGGAAAAACAGAAAAAGGTGGTCATGATGCACTTATTGTTGTAATTGATGATGATAAGCATTATACAAGTGGAATTTTTTATGCTGACCCACTCCTTGATACTAAAAATAACAAGAGTGGAACAATTTGTCATTCACTTTTAAAACTAGAAACAGCAGAAGAATTGCTTAGTAAAGGTGGAAAATATAAAATTCAAGATATGAGTATTGAAAGTCTTAAAAAACAGACTGAAATGCTTTCTGAATTTAATTTAGCTTTTCCAGAACTTGAATTTGATGACCTTAAAGAGAATCTTATGGGAGATGATAAATTAAAGAAAAGACTATTTAAAATAATTGAAGATTTTGCTGATGATGTTTATGAAATGAAAGCAAAAGATAAAAGTGTTAACAGAGTGCTTCACCCATATTTTGGAGAGGGCTCAATGAAATATTCTGAGGCAGTAAATAAAATTTTTGTTCAAGTGTTTGACAGAATTTTTAAGGTTGCTTGTGATAGACAACTTAATAATTTATTATATAGTTTAGGTGTTAAAAACACAAAAGAATATGAAGAATATTTTGCTGATGCAGAAAGAGATCTTAAAGATGCAAAAATGCTTGTTAAGATTTTTTCTGAAAATTATGAAGGAATTACTCCAAGTGTTTTTAAGGACGTTATGTTAGAAGCGATTGAAGATGGTGACTATTTTATTGAAAACACAGATTGTTATAATAATTATAAATATATATCTGACTTAGAAAGACTCCTTTCAAATCATGAAATAATGAAACAGCTCGCTGGAGATAGTTTTACTACAATGCCTGAACTTGAAGATGTTGAAGAAGCACTCTTATCTGCTCTTATGGCACAGGGAAAGAGTGAAAAAGAATCAAGAGATTTAGTAGAAAAAATTATATTTGGTTCTGTGCTCACTGCAAGCACAAGCTGGAATAGTAATGTTGAAAACATTGAAGAAGTTAGTCCATTTGGCGAAGTGTTGAGTGATATGCAAAAATCAAAATATTAATTTTTATAATAAAAACCCCTAGTTCTAGGGGTTTTTGTTTGAATTTTATTATTTTATTTGAAGAAATTTTACTATACCCAAATAAATACAATCTACAATTTTTTCTTGATAATCCTCACTTAGCAACAGCTTTTCCTCTTCTGCATTAGATAAGAATCCGCACTCAACTATAACTGAAGGTGCTGTTGTGCATTTAAGCATAAAATAATCTCCTGGGCTAGTATGTTTATTACTATGATTTAAGTTTTGCAAAAACTCACTTTGAATGTAATCTGCAATTTGTTTGCTTATGTCACTAGTTTTGTCATAAAAAACTTGTGCTCCACGGAGTGAGTGATTAGTGTATGAGTTTTGGTGAATTGAAATTACCATATTTGGTCTAATTTTTTTAATTAGTTCTTTACGCATTTCCATATCACGCTTTTTGAATGCTTTGCCAGCACCATCAGCTAAACTTTTGTCGGTTTCACGGGTCATTACAACATTGATTCCTGCATCATTTAATTTTTTTTCTAGCATTTTAGAAAGTTTAAGGTTTAGCTTTGCTTCATGAACTTTAGTTTTGTAGCCAATTGAACCTGGGTCTGTGCCACCATGACCAGGGTCAATGACAACGGTGTAGTTTCTGCTTGGCACGGTATCGGTTTGAAGAGACTCGCTTGTGGCATTGCATGTGTTTTTAATTGGACAATTCAAAAAACCACATAGTGTTGCAAAAACAAGTAAAAATAAAAATAATTTCCTCATAACAATTCCTTTATGCTTCAAAATATTTCTAATATTAGATTGTGAAAAATATAAATATTTATGCAAAAGTTATTAATTGTTTGACAGGTGGGGGGCTAGCTTATAATAAAAAAATAAAGATACATATTTATATTTTTTTGTGAACAACTAATTGTGAGAGATATATAAATATAAAATCTTTTTACAATTTGGAGGAAAAATATGAATATAAAGAAAAAAGACAAACGCCAAATAATGAGCAAGATAAAAAAGTCTATATTTGGTGTGGGAACAGCTATTATAATGGCAAGTTCGGCATTTTGTTTTACTGCATGTGGAACAGATGGACAAGATGGCAGAGATGGAAAGAATGCAGTAATGTGGTATTATGGAACAGAAACACCAACCTTAACAAATAGACCAGGTAATATTGGGGATTTTTACATAGATCAAGATGATAACATAATCTACCAACTAACCACAAATGGTTGGTCGATGGTTTCAAACATGGGTTCTAGCTCAGGGGGAAGTGACGGCAAAGATGGTATAGATGGTGCAACATGGCTTACAGGCACAGATGTTCCAACAAGTTTGCAGGGAAAAAATGGCGACTTTTATTTAAATAGCACAACTTGCGATGTTTATTTTAAAAGCAACTCAAGTTGGGGAAGTCCTATTGCAAATATAAAAGGTGCTAATGGAAGTGATGGTGTAACTCCAACAATAACAGTAAGTACAGAGGGTGTAATTTTAATTAATGGTGTTGAAACTGATCTTAAGAAGTTTACAGTAGATGAAACGCTTCAAAATTCTGGAGAAGCAGCTGATGCAAAAATTGTTGGCGATAAAATTGCAGAGTTAGAAAAAAACATCAATAATGGTGCAATTGATATAGATAGACTTTCTTCTTATCAAAACACAATTATTTATAATAAAACAAATTTAATTTCTGATGATATTGTTTGGACAAGAGGATATATAAATATAAAAGATGGTAATATTGGAAGTAATGATAACTATGCTTGTAATGAAACCCATATTCCAGTTGAACCAGGCAAATCTTATGCTCTTTTTGCAGATCAAACAAATGTTACAGTAATACACTATGCTTTTTATGACATTAACAGAAAATTTATTTCTGGTGCTGAATTTGGAGCTGATGCAAATGTTGTTACAACACCAGAAAATGCTAGATATATTCGAGTTTCTATAAACAAAAATAATTTAGATATTGATAAACTTATTGCTGATGAATATGAAATGGAGTTTTATAATCAAAGTTCAGCTATATATTCTGCACCACAAGCCATCGCGACAATTACAGGCCTAGATGCAAGTGACACAATCATAGACAGTTCTATTAGTGTTATTAAATGCGATTTCTTTGAAAAAATAGAATCACCAAACTTGTTTACTGAAGTTCATATGGGTTATACATGGTCACCAGCTTTGGCTAGTATGCAACAAAATCAATATTCAGGTTCTTATGGAGTAATTCCAAATATTAAGGTTGTTCCAGGACAAGTTGTAACGGTTTATGATGATGTTGGCAATCAATTAAATATTCGTATGGTTGCAATGTTTGATGAAAATGGTGCAGTTATAAAAACTAAAGAGCAAGAAGGCGTTAATATAAATTTAACGGAGTTCAGAGTCCCAGTTGGTTGTGAGTATGTTGCAGTAACAATTTATAAATCTCAATATGAAAAAAATGAAAAAATTCAAGTTCAATGCAAAGGTAATAGCGAATTTTTAGGTAAATATTATGAACCAGGCGTTGCAATTTATAGATTAAAAGACCAATACTTTGAATATTCAGCAAATAAAAACAAAACAGTGCATGCATATCTTCCAAACGAACTTTGTATTGCAGAGGGTAAAACTATTGAATTATATAATTCACAAATTTGTTTAGAGTATAAAAATTATCATTTTCAATGGATAGCAAGTGATTTTGGTAGACCATATGAAAGAAAATTTAGCATTACAGGAACACCAAATTTAACAGGTCAAACAAAAACATTAACATTAAATATCGTTAATGATAATTTAGAAACAGTATTTACTGCAAATTGCACAGTTAAATTTGTTTCTAATGTAATAAGTCAACAACAGCTAATTATTCCAATTGGTGATAGTTTAACAAATAATAAAGCATGGCTACAGAAGGTTTATGAGGATTCTAATGGACAAATAAAATTCCGTGGAACACAAGGCACAACTGATAAAACTGTTGATAATGGCATAACTCATGAAGGTCGTAGTGGAGCAGGCACAAGTTGGTATAATTTAGGGACCTCTAAATATACTTTTAATCCAACAAATACAACACTAGAAGTTAAAAATGATGGTTCAACTCCTTATACAACAAATCCTTTCTGGAACCCAACAACAGATTCTTTTGATTTTGATTATTATTGTAATAGCACAGCAGATGGTGGTGCAGGATATTTCCAAGATTCTGAAGGTAATGAAATTAGTATAATTCCAACTGGTATTCAAATTTATCTTGGAACAAATGGAATTAAGCTTGACTCTACTGATGCAGTTACATGCATTAAAGGTTTAATCAATAGAATAAAAAATTCAGATAAAGGCAAAAATATTCCAATTTATGTTGTAAATACTTTATTTCGTCCAAGCCAAATTTTTGCAGTTAATAGTGATGGTTATGCGACAAACAGTGCAGGAGAATTCAGCTTTCAAGCAAATATGAAGGTTATGAACTTAGAAACTGCTTTATATAATGAATTGAAGGATATGGAAGATGTGTTCTTTATTCCAGTTGCTTCTACACATGACAGTGAATATAATTTTCCTTATGAAGAAGTTCCAGTTAATCCATATTTGCCAGATATAACAACAAAGGAATATACTGATTGCGTGCATCCAAGCAAAGCAGGTTATTATCAGATGGCAGATATAATTTATAGCACTATAGCTGCACACTATAGTGATTATATTACAAAGACTTAATAAGACATAAAGTTAAATTAAAAAAGCATATTCAATAGATATGCTTTTTATTTTGGGTTTTTATATTTTTATTTATCTTGCTAAATATAAAGTAAAATGGTATAATTTGATTGTAGGTTAAATTATGGAAAAGATTTCAGTTGAAAAGGCAAAACAAATGCAGCCATTGGTGCTAGCTATGGTTGGCGACAGTGTGCAGACTCTTTTTGTTAGAGAATATGTTGCTTTAAATTTTGGGTTTAAAGTTAATAAAATGAATAAAGTTGTGTCTTCAGTTGTTAAGGCCGGCTCACAGTTTAAAACATTTAAAAAGATAGAAGAGAGTTTAACTATTGAAGAGCAAGATATTGCTCATCGTGCAAGAAATACACATATTCATAGTAAAGCAAAAAACTTTTCTTATACTGAATATATTTATGCTACTGCACTTGAAGCAATATTAGGTTTTTTATATTTAACTGGGAATGATAGTAGATTAAATAAAATTTTAAATATTTCTCTTGAAGAAATAGATTTGGAAAGATAGGTGGAGATATGAAAATTGAAGGAAAGAATCCTGTTAGAGAACTGATTAATGCTAAAGCTGATATTGAAAAAATTATGATTGCAGATGGAACGGCTGACCAAGAACTTAGAGAAATTCAGAAACTTGCAAGAAATAATGGTATTAAAGTTGAATTTATTGACAGGCGTGCACTAGATAAAAAGAGCGAAACTGGTCATCACCAGGGAGTGATTGCAATTCAAGCAGAGTTTGAATATGCTGAACTTTCAGAAATTATTAAAAATGTAAAAATTGAAGATAATAATGCATTATTTATCATTTTAGATGAAATTTTAGACCCACATAATTTAGGGTCTATTGTGCGTGTTTCAGAGTGTGCAGGAGCGACAGCTGTTATTATTCCTAATCGCAGGAGTGCAACAGTCAATGAAACAGTTATCAGAACTTCAGCTGGTGCAACAGCACATATTCCTATTATCAAGGTTGCAAATATTAACAATGCTATTGAAGAACTTAAACAAAATGGAGTTTGGATTTATGCACTTGATATGGACGGTGAAGTTATGTATAACACAAACCTTAAAGGAAATATTGGGCTTGTTGTTGGTGGCGAGGGAACAGGTGTTAGACCTCTCACTAGAAAACTATGTGATGGTGTTATATCAATTCCTATGTTTGGGAAAGTTAATTCTCTTAATGCAAGCGTTAGTGCGGGCATTGGAATTTATGAAGTTATCAGACAGAGAATGAAATAAAATTTAAGGAGAAAGCTTTTGGACAATGTAAATCCTTCAGATATTGTTAAGGTTGTTCAAGAATATTCAAGCTATGTTAGTAAACTTAGTAGAAAATATTTTATTAAGGGTGGAACATATGATGATTTGTTTGAAGAAGGCGTTATAGGAATTTTGGAAGCCTGCAAAAATTATAATGGAGAAAGTCTTTTTGATAGCAGGTTTGCTCCGTTTGTTAAAACTTGCATAAAGAGGCAGATGATTGATGCAATAAAAAAATCTAATGCGGGAAAGAATAAAATTTTAAATGAAAGCATTAGCCTAACAAAGTTAGATGATAGTGGAAACGAAAGATCTGTTTTAAATAATTTTGTTGATAGAAATATTTCAAACGATCCTCTTGATTTATTTATTGACAAAGAGAGAATTGAAGAAAGGTTAAAAATTTGTGAACTTGAACTTAGCAAATTTGAAAAACTTGTGCTTTCTCACTATTTGTCTGGAGAAAAACAAAATGAGATAGCTAAAAATTTAAATAAAGAAGTTAAGGCTATAGATAATACGCTTCAGAGAATTAAAGGAAAATTAAAATAAATTTATAAAAAATACTAGAAAATTTTTAAAAATAAGGAGAAAAACATGTATTTAGCACTATATAGAAAATATAGACCAAGAACATTTAATGAAGTAATTGGTCAGGACCATATTGTTAAAACACTAGTTAACCAGATAAAACTTGATAAAATTTCACACGCATATTTGTTTACTGGAAGCAGAGGAACAGGAAAGACAAGCACAGCAAAAATATTTGCTAGAGCAATAAATTGTCAAAATCCCAACAATGGTTCACCATGTGGAGAATGTGAAGTTTGCAAGTCTTTAGAAGGAACAAATATTGATGTGCTTGAAATTGATGCTGCTTCTAATAATGGCGTTGACGAAATCAGAGACCTTAGAGAAAAGGTTAAATATCCTCCTGTTGTGGGAAATTATAAAGTATATATTATTGATGAAGTTCATATGCTTTCTAGCAGTGCATTTAATGCACTTCTTAAAACTTTGGAAGAACCACCAAAACATACTGTTTTTATTTTGGCAACAACAGAAGTTCACAAACTTCCTGCAACAATACTTTCTAGATGTTTAAGATTTGATTTTAAGCTTGTGTCACTTGAAAATTTGTCAAAGCTTCTTGAAAATGTTTTGAAGAGTGAAAATGTTAAATTTGACGAACAGAGCATAAATGTGATTGCAAGGGCAGGTGAAGGAAGCGTGAGAGATACACTTTCTATTGCTGATAGATGTGTTTCTTTTGCAGGAGACGAGCTCACTTATTCAAAAGTTATTTCAGTGCTTGGCATAGCAGAAAGAGAGATACTAATAAATATTACAAATAAACTTTTAGCGAAACAAACTGGTGAAGTTCTTGTGGAATTAGATTCAGTGCTTTCTAGTGGCAAGAGTCCACTTGTGTTTTCAAATGATTTAATTTCATATTTTAGAGATTTGCTTTTGGTTTATACTCTTGGTGACAAATCTAGAGAAATAGTTGTTGTTAAAGATGATATTTATGCTGAGATGAAAAAACAGGGAATTGAGTCTAACTATACAGTTATTGTTAAAGCGATAGAAATTTTAAGTGGGGTTGAACAAGAACTTAGATATAGTGCTCAACCAAGAATTGTGCTTGAAACAGCTTTAATTAAAATTATTAATGATAGCTCAATTATTGATAGAATTGAAAAAATAGAACAGGAATTAAAGAATTTTCCCAGCTAGAAGCCTAGCAGAAAAAAACGCAAAATTTTTCAAAAATTTAGATACATATAAAGAAAATTTGCAAAAAGATTCACAAAATGATGCAAAATCTTCACAAGTTCTCATTTCTTTTGAAGAAACAGAAGACAAAGAAAAAGTAGTGTTTGATAAAAAAAAAGTTGATTCTGGATTTGAATTATTGGGAAGTTTACTTGCTTTTTTAAGAAAAGAGAAGTATATGCGATCTCTTATGGTTTGCAGACAGATTAAAGAGATAACAATTTCTAATAATGTTGCTATCATTGATTATGATGATGACTCTGTGAATGAAATTAACTCTGATGAAAAGTTAAAATCAGAGATTGGTGAATTTTTTGCAAAGCAGGGGCTAGGCTTTAAACTTAAAGAAAAAAATATTGGCAAAGATGATGTTCAAATATTAAATGAACTTCTTGGTGGAAAACTAAAAAAAATTAGTTAAAAATTATTTGAAAAATATATAAAAATATCTATAATAAAAATA
>CATLBG010000018.1 GCA_949878595.1 uncultured Clostridia bacterium | reverse complement strand
ATTAGATAAAGATTTAAAAGAAGAAAGAAAAAAGTTAATAATAAATTCTTCTCAAGATATATATAAATTAGCTATTAAACTTGGCGATCACATTAGAGAGATTAAATGGGATACAAGAGAACTTGAAAATTATTATTTTGTTCACATTGATGGATCTGTAAGAGAATATGGAAGATTAGTTGAAGATTTAAAGAAAATTGATAAATTTTTAACTAAGGCAAAAAAAATCAAAGATTATGAAGCAATTTCTTATTATCAAAAAAATTTTGATGATTATGCAAAAAAGGTTGATAAATCAAGAATAGAAATGCTGCATGATATCAAAAAATATGAAAATGAAAAAGTTAAATTAGAGAAAAAAATAAAAACTGCTAAGGATTTTAGTGATTCAGCAAAAGATGAAGCAGATGCAATATATGAAAAATGTGGCAAATCAAAACTTTCAAATAGTGCTATGAGAAGTTTGAGGGGAGAACGTATAATTCTTAGAAAAAAAATTGAGAGAGCAAATGGTGTGTTTGATATGATAAACTTTTTTATTAAATTAAATTCTACTGAATATACTCCAAAGAATACCATAGAACAACAAGGCTTAATTTAATATTATTAAAATTAAAGAACCCACTCAGTTATGAGTGGGTTTTTATTGCCAAAACTTTTTAAGTTTTAATAAAAAACAACCTCAAAAATTATTAAAAAAAAGTTAAAAATATTTTAAAAAATCCCTTGACACGAAGCCGGGTGTGTAGTATACTCTTTGTGTTACGCTATGCAAGGTGGGGAGATTATGCCCTTTTGGGTTTCCATTAATCTCAAAGAAAGTGCAAAAATTATTATTTTTGTAACTCTGAAAGATTAACAAACATCTTGCGAAAAATGGGTTGATGTTAAAGGTTACTTTTGTTTAGCCCAAGAAAGATAACTTTAACGGACAATAGTTGGAACAATAGATTCCGGCGACAGATAGTGCTCACCAGCCAAACTAGGTAACACAGTGGTGAGGCATCTGGTAAATCATAACTTGGAGGAAAATAATGGCAATTCAAAAAATGAGAATTAAATTAAAGGCATATGATCACAACCTTGTAGACCAAAGTGCTGCAAGAATTGTTGAGACTGTTAAAAAGTCTGGTGCAAAATATTCTGGCCCAATCCCTATGCCAACAGAAAAAGAAGTAATCACAATACTTCGTGCTGTTCACAAATATAAAGACAGCCGTGAACAGTTTGAAATGAGAACATATAAAAGACTTATTGATGTTTATAATCCATCTGCAAAAACAGTTGATCTTTTAACTAAGATTGAACTTCCAGCTGGTGTTGACATCAACATTAAATTATAAGGTCACAGGAGGAAGATAAATTATGAAAAACGCAATACTCGGCAAAAAAATCGGCATGTCACAAATCTTCACTGAAACTGGTGTAGTTATTCCTGTGACAGTTGTTGAAGCAGGTCCTTGCTTTGTATCTCAAATAAAAACAGAAGCTGTAGATGGCTATAATGCAGTTCAACTTGCTTTTATGGATACTAAAGAAAGCAGAATCACAAAGGCTGAAGCAGGTCACCTTAAAAAGGCAAACCTCACAGCAAAAAAATATTTAAAAGAATTCAAAATCTCTTCTGAAGGTTTAATCCTTGGAAGCGAAGTAAAATGTAACATTTTCGCTGCTGGCGACAAGGTAGATGTTTCTGGTTACAGCAAAGGTCATGGTTTCTCTGGTAACATTCAAAGATGGAATGCTAGCCGTCAACCTATGACTCATGGTACTGGACCAATCCACAGAGCACCTGGTTCACTTTCAGCAAACTCAACTCCATCAAGAGTTTTCAAAAATCACAAACTTCCAGGACAATGGGGTGATGAGAAAGTTACTATCCAAAATCTCGAAATTGCAAAAGTCGATGCAGATAGAAACCTTATTTTAATAAAAGGTGCTATTCCAGGAGCCAAAGGTGCAGTTGTTTCAATCTGCAGTGCTGTTAAGGCTTAATAGGAGAATTTATTATGCAGACAAAAGTATTAAATTTACAAGGACAAGAAACAGGCAAGATTACACTTTCTGATGAAGTGTTTGGTGCTGAATATAATGAAGATCTAATTCATCAAGCAGTTGTAACATATCTTGCTAATCAAAGACAAGGCACAAAGAGTACCTTAACCAGAGCTGAAGTTGCTGGTGGTGGCAAAAAGCCTTGGAGACAAAAGGGAACAGGAAGAGCAAGACAAGGTTCTATCCGTTCACCACAATGGATTCATGGTGGCGTTGTGTTTGCACCAAAGCCAAGAGATTTCTCTAAAAAAATGAATGCTGCAATGAGAAGAGCTGCATTTGTTAGTGCTCTTTCAACCATGATGAAAGATAAAGCTATTATTGTTGTTGATGATATGAATATCGAACCAAAAACAAAAGCAGCTGTTAAAGCACTTGAAGCTTTAAAACTTAATAGAAGAGTAACTGTTGTTACTGATGGTGTTAATGAAAACGCTCTTAGAGCATTCTCTAACCTTCCAGAAGCAGCTGTTACAACAGCAGACATCTTAAACACTTATGACTTAGTTGTTTCTAACTATGTTGTAATCACAAAAGATGCAATCAAGAAAATTGAGGAGGGAAATAAATAATGGTAGCACATGACGTTATTATAAAACCTATCCTTTCAGAAAAAAGCTATGCAGACATTGCAAACAAAAAATATTACTTTAAAGTTGCTAAAAATGCAACAAAACCACAGATTAAACATGCTGTTGAAGAAATCTTTAAAGTAAAGGTTGCAAGTGTTAATACAATGAATGTATACGGAAAAATTAAAAGACAAGGAAGAACACAGGGTCTTACTGGAAATTATAAGAAAGCAATAGTTCAACTTTCACCAGACAGCAAGTCTATTGAGTTCTTTGACAGTTTGTCATAAGGGAAAGGAGATAGATAGATATGGCAATTAAAAAATCAAACCCTACAAGTGCAGGACAAAGATTTAGATCAGTTGCTTCATTTGAAGAAATCACATCTAAGTGTCCTGAAAAATCTCTTCTTGAAAAGAAGAAAAAAACTGGTGGCCGTAACTCTTACGGAAAAATCACAGTTAGACATATTGGTGGTGGAAACCGTCAAAAATATCGTGTAATAGACTTTAAGAGAAATAAAGATAATATTCCTGCAAAAGTTGCATCAATTGAATATGATCCAAACAGATCAGCTTATATTGCACTTTTACACTATGCTGATGGTGAAAAGAGATATATCTTAGCTCCTGTAGGTCTTGCCGTTGGTGACACAGTTCAAAGCGGCGACAATGCTGAAATTAAAGTAGGTAACTGTTTAGCACTTGCTCACATTCCTGTTGGTTCAGTTATTCATAACATTGAATTTAATCCAGGTCGTGGTGGACAAATTGCTAGAAGTGCTGGTATTTCAGCACAATTCATGGCTTTAGAGAGTGGCTATGCAACTCTTAGAATGCCATCAGGTGAAATGAGAAAAGTTCCAGAAACTTGCCGTGCAACAATCGGTCAGGTTGGAAACATTGAACATGAAATCTTGTCTGCCGGCAAAGCGGGTAGCACAAGACACAAAGGTGTTCGCCCAACAGTTCGTGGTTCTGCAATGAACCCTGTTGATCACCCACATGGTGGTGGTGAAGGTAAAGCACCAGTTGGACATGCTGGTCCTATGACCCCATGGGGCAAACCAGCAATGGGTCTTAAAACTAGAAAAAAGAAAAATCGTTCAAACAAATTAATTGTTAAGCGTATTAATTAGGAGACAAAGAGATGAGTAGATCAGTTAAAAAAGGCCCATATGTTGATGAGAGCCTTATGAAAAAAATTGAAGCTATGAACGCATCTAACGAAAAGCATATTGTTAAAACTTGGGCAAGATCTTCAACTATCGTTCCAGACATGGTTGGTCACACAATTGGTGTTTACGATGGAAGAAAACATATTCCAGTTTACATTACTGCAGAGATGGTTTCATACAAACTCGGTGAATTTGCACCAACAAGAACTTATAAAGGTCATGCAGGTGTAAAGTCTTTGAAGGGAGGTAAATAATGGCTAAGGGTATTAGAGAAAGAGCAGAAAAAAGAAAGGCTAACGTTGATAAAAGACCAAGAGCTATCGCTAAAAATGTTGGCGTATCACCTTCAAAAGTAAGAATAGTCTTAAATCTTATTCGTGGAAAAGACTATAGAGAAGCAGATGCTATTTTAAGAAATATGCCAAACGTTGGTGCTGAAGAAGCTGTTAAAGTTTTGGAAAGTGCCGGTGCAAATGCTGAAAACAATTTAGGACTAAACAAAGCAAACCTTTATGTTGCTGAGTGCTATGCTGATGGTGCTGCAGTTCTAAAGAGATTTCAACCAGTAAGTAAAGGAAGAGCACATTCAATCAAGAAGAGAACAAGTCATATTACAATCATTCTTGATGAAAAGGCTGAATAGAGTGAGGAGGAAATATGGGACAAAAAGTTAATCCACACGGACTAAGAGTTGGTATTAACAAGAGCTGGGATAGCAATTGGATCGCTGATAAAAAGCACATTGCAGCCTATATTCTTGAGGATAACAAAATTCGTGAATTTATTGATAATAAATATAGAAATCAAGGTATTTCTAAAGTTGTTATTGAAAGAAATAACGACACAAAAGTTTTAATTTCTCTTTACACTTCTAGACCTGGTATGGTTATTGGTCAAAAAGGTGCTGGAGTTGAAGCTATGAAAGCTGCAATTTCAAAACTTGCTGGTGGAAAAGAAGTTAATATTAATGTTGTAGAAATTAAAGCTGCAGACGCAGATGCACAACTTGTTGCTGAAAGCATTGCTACACAACTTGATCAAAGAGTTGTGTGTAGAAGAGCAATGAAACAAGCCATCGCAAGATGCCAAAAAGCTGGTGTTAAGGGTGTTAAAGTTATGTGTTCTGGTCGTATCAACAACGCTGAAATCGCAAGAAGCGAAGTATTGCACTATGGTTCAATACCTCTTCAAACACTTAGAGCAGATATTGATTATGGCTTTGCTGAAGCTACAATCTATGGAAGACTCGGTGTTAAGGTTTGGATTTATAAAGGCGAAATTTTAGGTAAAGTTGACCTCACTAAATCACAAGGAGGTAAAAACTAATGTTGATGCCAAAAAGAGTTAAAAGAAGAAAGGTTCAAAGAGGCAGAATGACTGGAAAAGCACTTCGTGGCAACAAGCTTGCTTATGGTGAATATGGTCTAGTAGCTCTTGAGCCATGCTGGATGACAGCAAACCAATTAGAATCTGGTCGTATCACAATTAACAGATGTTTCCAAAGAGGTGGAAAGGTTTGGATTGATGTATTCCCAGATAAACCAGTAACAAAGAAACCTGCAGATACTCGTATGGGTTCTGGTAAAGGTTCTCCAGAATACTGGGTTGCTGTTGTAAAACCAGGTAGAGTTATATTTGAAGTAGCAGGCGTAAGCAAAGAGCTTATGATTAAGGCTCTTAAGCTTGCACAATACAAACTTCCTTGCAGAACAAAAATTGTTTCAAGAGAAGATTTGGAAGCTAAAGAAGCTATAGCTCCTACTGCAAAGGAGGCTGAATAATGAAAACTACTGATTTTAGTTCACTTACAGATAATGAACTTGCTGAAAAACTTGCAAGTTTAAAATCTGAATTATTCAATTTAAGATTTACTAACGCAACTGGAAGTTTAACAAACAATAGTGCAATTAGTGCATGTAAGAGAAATATTGCAAGAGTTAAAACAATCATGCGTCAAAGAGAATTAGGTTTAGCAAAAGCTCCTGAAGCAGCTGCTAAAAAATCTACAAAGAAAACTGCAAAAGTCGATGCAGAAGTCAAAGGTTAAGGTGAATTATGGCAAATGAAACTATTAGAAATGAAAGAAAAACTAGAATTGGTCAAGTAGTTAGCAACAAAATGGAGAAAACAATTGTTGTTTTACTCAAAACAAAAGCTATGCACCCAATCTATGGAAAAACACTTAATCAATCAACAAAAGTAAAGGCAGACGATCCAGAAAATCAATGCGATGTTGGAGATACTGTAGAAATTGCAGAAACTCGTCCACTTAGCAAAGATAAGAGATGGAGACTTGTCAGAATTGTTGAAAAAGTTAAATAATGTATAGGAGACGGGTATTATGATACAACCACAAACAAGACTTAGAGTTGCTGACAATTCTGGAGCTAAAGAAATTATGTGCTTCCACATTGTTGGTGGTTCTGTTGTTAAAACTGCTGAAATCGGCGACATTATCAAGGCTTCTGTAAAATCTGCAACTCCAGGTGCTGCAATTAAAAAAGGTGATGTTGTTACAGCTGTTATTGTTAGAACAACTAAAGGTGTTCGCAGAGAAGACGGCAGTTATATTAAATTTGATGATAACGCAGCAGTTATTATCAATAATGATGGCAATCCAAAAGGAACTCGTATTTTTGGGCCTGTTGCTCGTGAACTTCGTGCTAATCCTAAATTTATGAAAATTATTTCACTTGCACCAGAAGTTTTATAGGAGGAAGAATAAATGACAAAAGTTAGTGTAAGAACTGGCGATACCGTTTTAGTTAATTCCGGAAAAGACTCTGGTAAAAAGGGAAAGGTACTCGCAGTTAAGAGAAACAAGGACAGTGTTAGAGTTATCGTTGAAGGTGCTAACATTGTAACAAAAGCAAAAAAAGCAAGAACAGCTCAAGAAAAGAGTGAGCTTGTTAAAATTGAAGCTGCTATTGATGTGTCAAATGTTAATGTTATTTGCCCATCATGTGGAAAGGCAATTAGAGTTGCTCATGCCGTTGTTAATGGCAAAAAGATTAGAGTATGTTCAAAATGCTCTGCTTCACTTGATGCAAAAGTTATTGTAACAAAAGCAGATAAAAAAGCAAAAGCTTCAAAAGCAGAAACTCCTGCAGCTGAAGCTGAAACAAAAGCAGAAAAACCTGCAAAAACAGCAGCTGCAAAACCAGCAGCCGCAAAAACTGAAAAAAAGTCGACCGCTGTAAGCAAACCAGCTGCTGAAAAAGCAACAAAAACTGCTTCAGCTAAAAAGCCAACAACTTCTAGATCATCTCAAAGAGGAGTGTAATAATTCATGGCAACAAAACAATCAAATACAGGTATCAGACTTAAAGATAAATATAATAACGAAGTTATTCCAGCTCTTTTAAAAGAGTTTGGTTACAAAAACGTTAACGAAGTTCCAAAGATTGAAAAGATCGTTTTAAACATGGGACTTGGTGCTGAAAAAGATAACTCAAAAAGTTTCAATATTGCTGTTGATGAACTTGCAGCTATCTCTGGTCAAAAACCAGCTGTTACTTCAGCAAAAAAATCTATTGCTAACTTTAAGCTTCGTCAAGGACAAAAAGTTGGTGCCAAGGTTACACTTAGAGGTGCAAGAATGTATGAGTTTTTAGATAGACTCATCGCTATTGCTCTTCCAAAAGTTCGTGACTTTAGAGGAATTGATCCAAACGCTGGTTTTGATGGCAAAGGTAACTATTCTTATGGTATTAAAGAACAACTTATTTTCCCAGAAATCATTTATGATAAGATTGAGAAAATTAGAGGATTTGATATCAACTTTGTTACATCTGCAAAAACAGATAACGAAGCAAGACAGCTTCTTAAGTTAATGGGAATGCCTTTTAAGGCCTAAGTAAAAGGGAAGCGAGGAGAAAAAGATGGCAAAAAAAGCAATGGTAAACAAACAACAGGGAACACAAAAATATAAAACACGTGAATACACAAGATGTTCAATTTGTGGAAGACCTCACTCAGTTTTAAAGAAATATGGTATTTGCCGTATTTGCTTTAGAGAGTTAGCTTACAAAGGTCAAATTCCTGGAATAAAGAAATCTAGCTGGTAATATAGGAGGAGAGAAAGAATGGTTAATGATTCAATTGCAGATATGCTCACAAGAATAAGAAATGCTCAAACTGCTAAGCATGAAAGTGTTACACTTGAAACTTCAATCATGAAGAAGTCAATTGCACAAATTTTGCTTGATGAAGGTTACATTTCTTCATTCGAAGAAGTTGAGAATGGCAAATTTAAAAATCTTGTTATTAACTTAAAATATGTTAATAAAAATCAAAGAGTTATTACTGGCTTAAAGAGAATTTCAAAACCTGGCAGAAGAATTTATGCTGGTGCTGAAGAGCTACCAAAAGTTCTTGGAGGTCTTGGAATCGTTATCGTATCAACATCAAAAGGTGTTATGACAGATAGAGAAGCTAGAAAGCTTGGAATCGGTGGCGAAGTTCTCGCCTATGTATGGTAAGGAGGAATAGAGGAATGAGTCGTATAGGTAAATCTCCAATTGTTCTTCCTAGCGGTGTCACAGTAAATGTTTCTGACACAAACTTTGTTACTGTTACAGGTCCAAAAGGAACTTTAACACAACAAATCGTTGGAAATGTATCTGTTACAAAGGCAGAACATGAAGGTAAAGAAGCTATTTTATTAGTTGCAAATGATGAGCTAAAAGATACAAATGCGAAACATGGTTTGTATAGAGCTCTTCTTGCAAATATGGTTACTGGTGTAAGTGCTGGATTCACAAAATCAGTTTCAATCAATGGTGTAGGTTACAAAACTCAAGTTCAAGGCAATAAAATTGTTATGAATATTGGTTTTTCTCACCCAGTTAATGTTGAGATTCCACAAGGTTTAACAGTAACATGCCCATCTGCAACCGAAATGGTTATTGCAGGTATCAGCAAAGAGCAAGTTGGTCAATTTGCTGCTGATATTAAGGCAATCAAGAAAGTAGAACCATATCATGGATATGGAATCTACTACACAAACGAACATGTTCGTAGAAAAGAAATTAAGAAGACATCTTCAGGTAAGAAATAAGGAGTAAATGTATGTTTAAAAAAGTAAACAAAAATGAAGTTAGAAAAGCTAAGCATACTCGTATAAGACATACCCTTAAAGGTACAGCTGAGATGCCTAGACTTAATGTTTATCGTTCAACTCAAGAAATTTATGTTCAAATAATTGACGATAAGGCTGGCAAAACACTTTGTAGTGCTAGCAGCAATGACAAGGCACTTGAAAAAGTCCTTGCAGGAAAAACAAAAGTAGAACAAGCTTATGAAGTTGGAAAGGCAGCTGCTGAGAAAGCTTTGAAGCTTAAAATTAAAAAAGTCGTATTTGACCGTGGTGGATATATCTACACCGGTAGAGTTAAGAGCTTGGCAGACGGTGCAAGAGCTGCTGGTCTTGAGTTTTAGGAGAAATGCAAATGGCAGAAGAAATCGAAGTTAAAGTTGAAACTGCAGAAGTTGAAGCTCCAGTAGCTGAAGCTGCAACAGAAGTAGCAGAAAACAAAAAAGAGTCTGCTAAGGGAACCGGACGCAGACCAAGAAGAGACAACAATCGTCGTCCAGAAAAAGTTTCTGATGGACTTGAAAAGAGAATGGTTAACCTTAACGCTATTTCAAAAGTAACAAAGGGTGGAAAAACTCTTCGTTATGATGCTTTAATGGTAGTAGGTGACAAAAACGGCAGAGTTGGCGTTGGTCTTGCAAAAGCACTTGACGTTACTATGGCTATTGAAAAGGCAACACTTGTTGCTAAAAAGAATATGATTAATGTTTGCATTGATGGAACAACAATTCCTCATGACATTATTGGAAAATTTGGCACAACAAAAGTTATAATGATGCCATCTCCAGAAGGAAAAGGTATCATTGCAGGTGGCGTTGTTCGTGACGTTGTAGAGCTTGCTGGTATCAAAGATATCACAACAAAACTTTATGGTTCAAACAACCCAGTTAACTGTGTAAAGGCAACTTTTGAAGGTCTTAAAGCGCTTAGAACTGCTGAACAAATTGCAGCAATTCGTGGCAAAAAAGTAGAAGAAATTAGATAAGGAGAAGATTATAATGGCAGAAACAAAAACTACAAAAACAACCGCTGTTAAGTCTTCTTCAGCTAAGACTTCAGCAACAAAAACAGCTGCTCCTAAGGCAGCCACAACAAAGGCAGCAGCTCCAAAAACTGCTACCACAACAAAAGCTGTAGCTGCTCCTAAGGCTGCTGCAAGCAAACCAGCAACAACTGCTAAAACTGAAGCTCCAAAAACTGCAGCTAAACCAGCAACTGCTCCAAAAGCAGCAGCTACAAAAGCTGTAGAAGTAAAAAATGTAGAAGCTAAAGCAGAAGTTAAAGTTGCAAAAAAACCAGCTGTTAAGAAAGAAACAAATGGACCAAAAATCAAGGTTACACTTGTTAAAAGTTATTTTGGCAGACTTGAAAAACAACAAAAAACACTTATTGCTCTTGGACTTAAAAAGCTTGGTTCAAGCAACATTGTTCCAGACAACGAAGCAACAAGAGGTATGATATTTGTTGTTAAACATCTTGTTAAAGTTGAAAATGTATAAAGGAGAAGAGAGTGATGAAAATTCATGAATTATCACCTGCTGAGGGCTCTGTTTCAAAAACCAAAAGACTTGGTCGTGGAACTGGTTCAGGACTTGGCAAAACTTCAGGCAAAGGTCATAAAGGACAAAATGCTAGAAGTGGCGGCGGTGTTAGACCAGGATTTGAAGGCGGTCAAATGCCTTTAATTCGTCAATTACCAAAAATTGGCTTTACAAACAACTTCAGAAAGGTTTATACTACAATTAATGTTGGGGAACTCGAAGTTTTAGAAGCAAATTCAACTGTAACAGCTGAGCTTTTAAAATCAAAAGGTATCATTTCTAAAATTGAGCCATATGGTCTCAAGGTTTTGGGAAATGGAACTCTCACAAAAAAGTTAAATGTTCAAGCTGCAAAATTCACTGATGGTGCAGCTAAGAAAATTACCGCTGCTGGCGGAACAATTGAGGTAAAATAATGTTCAAAACCCTTGCAAGCGCATTTAAAAATCGAGAATTACGAAAGAGTATTATTATAACACTTGTCCTATTGCTCGTTTATCGCTTAGGTTGTTATTTACCAACTCCAGGGTTAAACCGTGGACTATATGAAAGCATTGCAGGAAGCGACACCACAGGAATCTTGTCACTCCTTAATGCTGTTACTGGTAGTGCATTATCTAATGCAGCTATCTTTGCACTTGGTGTAACTCCATACATCAATGCATCAATTATTGTGCAGCTATTGTCAGTTGCAATTCCTCCACTTGAGCGTCTTTCAAAAGAAGGCGATGAGGGAAGAGATAAGATTAATCTTATCACAAAAATTGTTGCTTTGGTTTTGGCTCTTGCACAAGGTTTAGGTATAGTTTTAGGTCTTGGAATGGATTATATCGATCCAATCTTTGGTAGCAATCTAAAATGGCTTACAAGTATATTTGTTGTTCTTGTACTTATGGCAGGAACATGCTTTACTATGTGGCTTGGTGATAAAATCACTGAGCAAGGTATTGGAAATGGACTTTCACTTATCATTTTTGTTGGTATCATTGCAAGCTCAGCTCAGTCAATGCTCAATGCTATCGTAAATATCAAAAATAGTTTAACATATTTATGGGAACTCCTTGGTTTCCTTGCACTTGTTGTTATTATTTTCTTCCTTATCTGTTTTGTAGATATGGCAGAGAGAAGAATAAATGTTCAATATGCAAAGCAAGTCAAAGGCAGAAAAATGTATGGCGGCGGAGCTTCATATATTCCTATGAAAGTTAACGCAAGTGGTGTGCTTCCAATAATATTTGCATCTGCAATTATAACCTTCCCATCTCTCATTATGGCATTCTGTGGAGTGACAGCAGAGAGTGGCTGGTTTGCTAAGTTCTGGTATGAATACCTTGGAACTGGGTCAGTTATATACAGCATACTTACAGCATTACTTATATTGTTCTTTGCATATTTCTATGCAACCATACAATTTAATCCTAGTGATGTAAGCTTAAATATACAACAGCACGGAGGTTTCATTCCAGGTATCAGACAAGGAAAACCAACAACTGAATATTTAAGAAAAATTTCTCACAGAATCACACTTTTTGGAGCAATCTTCTTAGCGTTTATCGCACTTGTTCCATCAGTGTTATTCTCAGCTGTAGCAGTTGGACAGCAAGGACTTTTAAACTCATTCACTGCAACTGGTATGCTTATCGTTGTTAGTGTTGCTATTGAGTTTAGAGACCAACTTGAAGCTCAACTTATGATGAGAAGACACAAAAATATACTGTAGTGATTAAAAAAATAAAATCTTAGGAGAAAATTTATGAAGTTTTTAATGTTCGGTGCACCTATGGCAGGTAAAGGAACTCTTGCAAACATGCTTTCAGAAGATTATGGTCTTCCAACAATTTCTATGGGAGATATCCTTAGAAACAGCATTGCAAATGGCGATGAAGAAGGCGTAAAAGCAAAAGAATATATGGATAAAGGCGAAATGGTTCCAGACGAAGTTGTTTGTGCCATGATTAAAAGAAGACTTGCAGCTGAAGATGTTGAGGAAGGATTCATTTTAGATGGTTTCCCAAGAACTCCAAGCCAACTTAAAGTTTTCGTAGATCAAAACATCACAGATATTGATGTTGTTGTAAGCCTTGAAGTTCCATATGAAGCATTGCTTTCTCGCGTAGTTGGCAGAAGAACTTGCAAAAAGTGTGGATACATTTATAATACAAGCTGGAATCTTGGCTATGAATCTTGCCCAAAATGTGGTGGCGAATGGGGAATAAGAAGTGACGACAATGAAGAAACATATAAAAATAGATATAATGTTTATCAAAACGAAACACTTCCAATTCTTGACTACTTCAAAAAAGAAGGCAAAGTAGTAACAGTTTATGGTGCTGATGAGCCAGAACAAAGCTATGAAAATTTACTTGAAGCACTAGAAAATAGTAATATTGAAGGTCTTAAGGAATTTTTAGACAATTAATATGATCAGTATAAAAAAAGAAGATGAAATCGAAAGAATGAGAGTTGCCTGCAAAATTACTGCTGGCACTCTCGATGAGATTTCTAAACACATAAAACCAGGAATTTCAACAGCAGAACTTGATAAAATTGCCAGAGAATATATTGTAAGTCAAGGTGCAAAACCTGCGTTTCTGCACTATCAGGGCTTTCCAAATACTATCTGTGCATCAATTGATGATGTTGTTGTTCACGGAATCCCTAGAGAAGATATAATTCTTCAAGAGGGTCAAATAATAAGCATTGATGTTGGTGCAAAATACCAAGGCTATAATGGTGATGCTGCAAGAACTTTTGCTGTTGGAACAATTAGCGAAGACAAACAAAAATTAGTGCATGTTACTAAAGAATGTTTCTTTGAGGCTATTAAAGACTTAAAGGCAGGTAGCAGACTTGGAGATATAGGTTTTGCGGTAGAGCATCATGCAACAAAGCATGGCTATCAGCCTGTTCACGATATGGGTGGACATGGTGTTGGAAAAAACATGCACGAAGACCCATACATTCCAATGTTTGGAAGAGCTGGGACTGGAATTAGGCTTGAGAGTGGCATGATAATTGCAATTGAGCCAATGATTAATATGGGTTCATATGAAATCCATATTCGTGGTTGGGACGCAAGAACTGCTGATGGAAAGCCAAGTGCTCACTATGAAAATACAGTTTTAATAAAAAAAGATGGAGTAGAAATACTCACAAAAACTGCAGATTTGGAGGCAAACAATCTTGAGTAAAGATGATGTAATTGAAACAGAAGGTGTTGTAGTTGAAGCAATGCCAGGAGCAACCTTTAAAGTAAAGATAGCTGGTGGACACATAATCACAGCTTACCTTTCTGGCAAGCTCTGGAAAAATTTTATTCGTGTTTATGAGGGCGACACAGTAAAATTAGAAATCAGCCCTTACGACTTAACTCGTGGCCGAATTATTTGGCGTAGTAAATAAAAGCAGGAGAAAAGACAATGAAAGTTAGACCAAGTGTAAAACCAATGTGTGATGGTTGTAAAGTTATTAAGAGAAACGGTAAAGTAAGAGTCATTTGTAGTAAAAATCCTAAACACAAACAAGTTCAGGGTTAGTTTTCTCTTTGGTTTTGTTTATGGAAGATGGTGTTTGCGTATCTACAAGCGTGAAACATCCACTATTGCTTGGCAAATCCTGTCTTTCATATACAAAACTATCATTGATTAGTTAAAGGTGCGGCGAAGAAATTTTCTTTACTTTTAACTGAATTTAGGCGAAAGCCAATAAAAAAAATTTAAAATCTAAAAATATCTGTGGAGGATAAAATGGCACGTATTGGTGGTGTAGATTTACCAAATGAAAAAAGAGTAGAAATCGGCCTTACCTATATTTATGGTATTGGCAAAGTAACATCAAACAAAGTTCTAGAAGCTACTGGAATCAATCCAGACACTAGAGTTAAAGACTTAACTGAAGAGCAAATCGGTAAAATCCGTGAATACATGGATAAACATTTAACAACCGAAGGAGAACTCAGAAGAGTTGTTAACATGAACATTAAAGCTCTTGAAGATATCAAGAGTTATAGAGGACTCAGACACAAAGCAGGACTTCCTGTTCGTGGTCAAAACACAAAATCAAACGCAAGAACAAGAAAGGGTCCAAAGAAAATTGCAAGCAAAGCTAAAAAGCAAATGCCTGGCAAAAAGAAATAGTTAAAGGAGATAGATAAAAATGGCAGAAAAAAAGACAAAGAAAACTGCAACTAAAAAGCGTAAAATTACTACTAGTGTTGATAAAGGTAGAGTTTACATTCAATCTTCTTTTAACAACACAATAGTTACTGTAACCGATGCTGCAGGCAATGCACTTGCTGCTTGCTCAGCTGGAGCTCTTGGTTACAAAGGAAGCAAAAAGAGCACACCATTTGCTGCAGGTCAAGCTGCAGAAAAAGCTGCAAAAATTGCTAAAGAATATGGATTAAAATCAGTCGAAGTATATGTTAAAGGACCTGGCAACGGAAGAGAAGCAGCTGTTAGAAGTTTAGCAGCAGCTGATCTTGAAGTTACAATGATTAGAGACGTATCTCCAATCCCACACAACGGTTGTCGTCCACCAAAACCAAGAAGAATATAATCCAAGGAGAATAAAATGGCAAAGTATATTAACGCAGACTGCAGACTATGCAGAAGAGAAGGTACAAAACTTTTCCTTAAAGGAGAAAGATGCACTTCTAAAAAATGTGCTATTGATAGAAGACCAACAACACCAGGTCAACATCCAAATAGCAGAAAGAAACCAAGCGAATATGCAATTCAGCTTCGTGAAAAACAAAAAGTTAAAAGAGCATATGGTCTTCTAGAAAAACAATTTAGAGGCTACTATGAAACAGCTGCAAGAATGAAAGGTAAAACTGGTGAAGTTATGCTTTCACTACTTGAAACAAGACTTGACAATGTTTGTTATAGACTTGGACTTGGCAGCAGCCGTGCTCAGGCAAGACAAATTGTTAACCATACCCATATTTTAGTTAATGGAAAATGTGTGAATATTCCATCATACCAAGTTAAAGTTGGTGATGTAATTTCAGTTAAAGAGAAGAGTGTAAAGAGTGAACTCTTTGCAGGCGTTAAAGAAGCTAGAGTAATCGTTCCAAAGTGGCTTGAGTTTGATTCAAGCAAACTTACTGGAAAAGTATTAAGCTTACCAGCTAGAGATGATATTGACCTCACAATCGCTGAGCACCTTATCATCGAGTTATATTCTAAATAAACTTAATGGGGGAATGTTATGTTAGAAATTGAAAAGCCAAGAATTGAGTGCATAGAAGAAAAGGGTGGTTCTTATGCAAAATTTGTTGTTGAACCACTTGAAAAAGGTTTCGGTGTAACTATCGGAAACGCACTAAGGAGAATTTTACTCTCAAGCCTTCCTGGCTCAGCTGTTACAAATATTAGAATAGCTGGTGTTGAGCACGAATTTATGGCACTTAAAGGTGCTAAAGAAGACGTTACTGAGATCGTTTTAAATATGAAAGGACTCGCAGTAAAGATTGATTCTGACGAAAAGAATTTTAAAAAGACCTTAAAACTTAAGGCACAAGGTCCATGCACTGTAACAGCAGCAGATATCGTAGATGATGATGAAGTTCATATTATGAACAAAAATCTTTACATCTGCACACTTGAGGCTGATGGCGTTTTAGATATGGACATTTTGGTAGGGCAAGGCAGAGGCTATGTTCCTGCAGACAAAAACAAAAGCATGAGTCTTCCAATTGGCTACATTGCTATTGACAGTATGTATACACCTGTTAAAAGAGCAAGTTATGTTGTTGAAAACACTCGTGTTGGTCAAAACACAGACTATGACAAATTAACACTTGAAGTTACAACAAACGGAACAGTTTCTGCAAAAGAAGTTGTAAGTTTGTCTGCAAAACTCATGAATGAATATAACTGTTTGTTTATTGAACTTGTTGAAAACATGGAAAACTCTTCAATCTTAGTTAGCCGTGAAGAAGACAAAGTTCACAAACTTTTAGTTATGAGTGTTGAAGATATGGATCTTTCTGTTAGATCATATAACTGCTTAAAGAGAGCGGGCATCAACACTGTTGAAGACTTAATCAAAAAGTCAGAAGATGATATGTTAAAAGTTAAAAACCTTGGAAGAAAATCACTTGACGAGGTTATTCACAAACTTGAAAGTCTTGGTCTTGGACTTAAGACTAACGAAGATTAAGGAGAAAAGATATGGACACAAAGAAATTAGGAAAACCAACAGACCAAAGACTTGCAATGGTTTCAAATCTTGCAACAGATCTTTTGTGGTATGGCCATATTGAAACAACCTTTGATAGAGCAAAAGCTGCTGCAAAGTATGCTGAAAAGATTATCACACTTGCTATCAACACATATGAAGATGTTGTTAGTGCAGACAAAACAACTCTTGATAATAATGGCAAAGAGAAAAAGGTAAGTGTTTCAAAAGACGGCGTTAAAAAGCTTGCTGCTAGAAGAAAAATGATTGCTATGCTTAATGACAGACAACTTCAAAGAGCAAAAGGCGAAAAGAAAGATGCGTTTGTTGCTAGAACACAAGGCATTGAAATGCCACTTATTGAAAAGATTTTTGATGAAATTGCTCCAAAATATGCTGCAAGAGCTGCAGAGCTTGGACAAAAAGGCGGATACACCAGAGTAATCAAAACATCTATCAGACGTGGCGACAACGCTCAAATGGCACTTGTTGAATTAGTTTAATTAGAAAAATAAAAACTCACTTAGTTAAGTGAGTTTTTTATTTTGCACTTTTATTGCTTGAAATTAATTCAATTAAGTTTGATACAATTGAAAGTTCTTGTGAATCAAGTTTGTTTAAGTTAGATATTATTTCTTTATACTCAATGGGATACTTGAAATTTTCTTCAAAAAATTCAGAAACAGAAATATGAAAATATTCACAAAAATTAAGTAAGCCTTCAATTGATGGCAAGTTTTTGCCGTTTTCAATTTGGTTTATATATTCTGAGCTTTGCCCAAGCTCTAAACTAAGTTTTCTTGCTGAAATATTATGTGAGTTTCTAATTGTTGAATATCTGTTTTTAATAAATAATTTATCCATAATCATATTTTACAATATGTATTTACAAATTACACATATCTAAACTATTTATTATTTGACATACATATTTTTAGTATGTATAATTTTAATATACATATATTAGTTTCAAGGAAGAAAATACAAATGAATAAAGAAAGATTAAAGAAGCCATGGTTAATAATAAATGTAATCATATTGGTTATATGTTCAGGATATTTTTTGTTAATTATTATCGGTTTAACAAACTATGATATGCCTCTTATAGTCTATTGGATTTTTTGTATTATTGCTATAATAACTATGTTATCTTGGGTTTTTTATTATGAAATATATAAGGAATTTTTTAAAGAAGTGTTAATAGATGATGATCTAGAAGTTGACAAATATGACAACTATAAAAATGAAATAAAAGAACAAGAAAGACAGAAATACCTAAAAGAAAAAAGAGAGAGATTTAATAAAATAGTTAGTATATATGGTGGATATAGATATGCGAAAGATAATGGAAATTTAACTATTTCACTAGAGACAAAAACAAAACCACATGGGCAAGAAATAAAAAGAATAATCAGAAATTTTTTATTGCAAAATAAAGATTTAAAATATTTGGAGTATTTTGTTTGTCCTTCTAAAAGTATAAATAATTACGAATTTGAACCACTTTATTATGATAGCGAATTTACTAAAAAACAAAACGAAGACTACAATGAACTATATAAATTAATTAAACCTTTATGTAATTATTATAATTTTAGTGATAAAGACTTTTCACTTGCAAATAGAGCTATAGAATTAGGTTGTTGGAGCAAGAATGAATTTATTGAAGAACTTGAAAATTATGATGGGTTGACAAAAACAGAAGTAATCTCTATTTATTTCACTGGTGAAGAAGACAGCGAATATAGTTATGAAAACTTATTTGAGTTTTTTGAAGAAGCACAAAGGCTAAATTATTTATATGAGGCTGTGTCTGAAGAATTTTATGTTGGTAATAAATCTTCTTTTTATTTGCTAGTCTTTGATGAAGCCAATGAATTAAAAAGGGAGAGTTATAATAAATTATTGAATGAGTATGGGTTAAAAACAAAAATTGAAAAATTAAACGACTATGAGATTTATAAACACATATATAATAGGGGACTATCAAAAGAGAAAATAATTGAGTTTGATGCATTATATAATGATATAGGAGAAATACCATATTATTATTTAAAAGAACAAGCCACGAAATCAGTAAATAATTTTTATAAGGAATTGAAAAAAAAGGAATATATTAAGAATTTGTTGAATGAGGATAGAAATTTTAAGAAAACCACTCTTGCTGATATAGACCTTATGTCTGGCTATGATTTTGAAAAATTTATTGTAGAATTATTTAGAAAGATGGGTTATAAGGCATACTCAACAAAACTTTCTGGTGATCAAGGGGCTGATGTTATTGCTGAAAATGGAGATGTTAAAATAGCAATTCAAACGAAGTGCTATAGTGGAAGTGTAGGCAATGGTGCAATTCAAGAAATTGTTGCAGGTATGAAATATTATGATGCTGACAAGGCGATGGTTATTACAAATAGCACATTCACAAAGAGTGCCATTGAACTAGCCAAGAAAAATAATGTTCAGTTATGGGACAGAAAAACATTAAAAGAAAAATTAGAGGAGATACTATAAAATACAAAAGGTTCATTGGGAGGAATATTACGCTAAGGTTTTACTTGAAAAATTTGTATATAAAGATTGTAAATTTAATGTTTTAGATAAACCAGATTTATGGGA
>CATLBG010000017.1 GCA_949878595.1 uncultured Clostridia bacterium | reverse complement strand
ATATTTTGGATATTTATTTTTGTATTTTCTTTTTCAATGATGATAGGTGGTGTTTGGGAAGTATTTGAATTTACCTCAGATGCTATATTAGATGGAAATGCTCAAAAATATGCTGGCTTTGTTGAAAGAGCTGCACTTTTTGACACTATGGGCGATATAATTTGCGACCTTGTTGGAAGTATTGTTGGTGCAATAATTGCGGTTGTTCTTCGAAAAAAGCAACTTGATAATAATACTCAAAAACAAAAAATTGAAGCAAAATAATTTTCAATAAAAAACTCCACTATTTAGTGGAGTTTTTATTTTGACTGAATTTATATTTTTGTGCAAATGTCCCATGCTCCCCAGATAACTGTTCTGAGATTTCCAACAGAATTTGCGTCACCAATAATGTGAATTTTTTTGCTCTTTTTTGCAATTGGTGCAGGAACATAGCCTACTGCCATAATAACACTATCTGCTTTAATTTCTTTAACCTCGCCAGATTTGTTTTTAATAACAATGCTTTTATCTTTAATTTCAGTGCACATGCTTTCTAAGTAAACTGGCACTTTATTTGTTTTGAAAAAATCTCTAAGATATGATGAGTTTGCAAGACTTAAGCCGTTTGAAACCATAAGGTCATTTAGTGTCTCAACAATAACAGGCTTTTTACCTTTAAGGAAGAGGTCATAGGCAATTTCACATCCAGATAGACCACCACCAATAACAGCAATCCTTTCGCCAACTTCTTGACCAAGCAAATATGCAGTTGCTTCTATTGATTTTTCAATGCCAGTTATTTTTATTTTTCTTGGAGTTGCACCAGTTGCAACAATTATTTCATCTGCATCAAGACTATTTATATCAGTAATTTCTGTGTTAAACTTAATGTCTATATTCATTAGTTTCATTTGTCTTTTATACCATGCAATAAGAGCTTTGTCTTTGCCCTTAAATGATGGTGCAGCGGCAGCAATAAATATTCCACCAAGATCATTTGTTTTTTCATAAATTGTTACTTTATGACCACGTTTTGTGAGGACAATTGCGGACTCCATGCCTCCAATTCCTCCGCCAATGATTGCAATATTCTTCTTGTATTTTGCTGGTTTAAAGTCGTATTTTCCGCCGTCCATTGTCATTGGATTAAGAGCACATCTAGACATGTGTTTACTGTCTTCCATTGCACACATGTTTGCTACTCCTTTATAGTGGCTCATGGTAAGGCAAGCATTGTGGCAACAAATGCAAGGCTTAATATCTTCAATTCTATCTTCTACAAGTTTTGTTACCCATTCGCCGTCAACCAAAAATTGTCTTGCAACACCCATTGCATCAATTTCACCTTTCTCAATTGCCTGTGCTGCAATAAATGGTTCCATTCTTCCTGCACAAACAACAGGAATGTTAACAAATTTTCTTATATGAGAAACACTTTCTAGGTTGCAGTTATATGGCATATACATTGGTGGGTGAGCCCAATACCAAGCATCATAAGTTCCATTATCTGCATTAAGCATATCATATCCAGCTTCTTCAAGATATTTTGCAGCCTTTTCACTTTCAGCAAGAGTTCTGCCAATTTCTTTATATTTTTCGCCAGGGAGTGCACCTTCGCAGAAACCTTTTGTTTTGCTTTCAACAGAATATCTAAGTGAAACAGGATAGTCCTCACCACATTCTGCTTTAATTGCTTTAACAATATCAGTGGCAAAGCGATATCTATTTTCAAAGTTTCCACCATATTTGTCTGTTCTATGATTTGTGTAGGCGGTTGTGAATTGGTCAATTAAATAGCCTTCATGAACTGCATGAATTTCAACACCATCAACTCCAGCATCTTTGCACATTTTTGCTGTTTTTGCAAAAGCGTCAACCATTTCTTCAATTTCTTTTACTGTGATTTCTCTACATTTCACATCTTCTGCCCATCTTGATGGAAGTTCACTTGGAGAAGCACAAAGTCTGTCTATATCAAAAATTGGTTTAACAAGCTTACCTAAAAATTTATTTTTTAAAAGGGGAACCATGCCGTTAGGAATTGAGAAAGATCTTCCAAAACCAGCAGTTAGTTGAATAAACATTTTTGCACCAGTCTTGTGAAATTCAACCATATATTTTTTGAGGTCTTTAAAGGCTCCTTTTGCTTTATAAAGCCATTGATTTCCCATGAGATTTCTGAGGGGTGCAATTCCAGGAATAATTAGTCCAACATTGTTGTTTGCAAGATTCATAAAAAAATCTGCTGCATCTTTGTCAAAATGATGTTTTTCCATCCATCCAAAAATTGATGTTCCGCCCATTGGGCATAAAACTATTCTGTTTTTAATTTCCACATTACCTATCTTCCAAGGCGAAAAAAGTGGCTTAAGTTGTTTATTCATATTATCTCCTTTGCTTTTTTATTAATTTTAGTGTAAATGATAAAAAAAATAAAGTCAAACATGGTGTTTAACTTTATTTTAATTTTTATTATAAATATTTTATATAACCTTGTTCAAGCAAATTTTCAGACTCTCCAACATATTTAAATGTTAAACCATTTGAAGTTTTTTCTTTAAACATTTGAATTTTAGAACCAAGCAGAGCTTGTGCTGAATATTTAACTGCAAGCTCAAAAGGGTGAGAATAAATTTCATTAATATCATCAAGCTCAAGAGTTTCAGCTAGTGGAAAAAGTGCTTTGGCATTATTCATGTGCATAAGCATGTCACATAAATAGGGCATAACTTTAAATTCCTTAACAAACTTCATTTCTGTGTTTTCAAAAACAAATTTTGTGTCGATTTCTTCTTCCTCGCATATAAAAGGTATAGTCTGAATTGGAGAAATTCTAAAGTTGTTTTTGTTTAGACAGCAGGCTTCTATAATACTCTCTATGCAAAGTTTATTAGTTGAATCAAAAATTTCAGTTTTAATATAAAATGTTATTTTTGTTTTCTTTACAATTCTAGAATTTATTTTTATTTTTTCATTCCACATTGGTCTGTTCAAAATTTTTGCTTTATGTTTGGCAAACACTGTCATAATGTCATATTGTGTGGTTAGTGTAACATTGTCGCAGTGCATTTTTTTAAACATTGTAGTGACTGCATCTTGAATAATACAAAATATATTTTCAAGTGATAGTTTTGCATCTATTGCACAAGAACTTGCTGGCAAAATTAAATCATAAACCATATTTACCTCTCAAATAAATTTTAGTCTAAACATAAATATTATAACATACTAAAATAAAAAGGTGTAGATATTTTTATAACTAACTAACAAAATTTTATAAATTATTGATTATTGCACGATTTTATTGTATAATAAATATAATCCGAGGGGAGAAAAATTATGGACAAATTATAAAAAGAAAAAGCAAAACGTATAAAAAATGAAGCAAAGTATATTAAGAATAAATTAAAAGAATATAAAAATACAGAGCCAAAGCTGTATGAAGAATTATTAAACAAAGGTATTCTTGCTGCTTGTGGCAGAGAAAATGCCATTGACATATTTAATAAGACACTTTTGGATTTTGAAACTCAAAGAATAATTGAAGAAAAATTAGATGATCAAAGAAGAGAGGATAGAATAATTGCAAGTGCACTTGCAAAAAATTATGGCGATGATGAGTTTTTGTATGAAAAGCTTAATAAACTCAATTTGACCAACTGAGTTTTATCTGATGAAGATGTTAAAGAAATTTTAAGAATTTATGCAGAACATGATGTAGAAATCCAAGAAACCGCAAGTAGAATCTTGGCTAAATCAATTAAAAAGATGTCAGAGCTTTATGAAATTTTGCAAAAGGAAATTGCAGGTGAAATAATACCTTCAAAGAAAGCAGTAAAAATCTGCAGAACAGCAAAAAACTATACAAAAAAAATTGAAATTTCAAACAAATACTTCAGAGAAAAGAAAGGAAAAAAGATTGATCCAAACGCTCCTGGTGGTTTGCAATAATTTAATAAAAAAGGCTGCATTAATTCATGTAGCCTTTTTTAGTCAAAATTTTTATCTTCTGTTGGTGGCTCCTTATCATAATGCAAACCATAGTCATCAAGCACATAAATTATTTTTAAACGAGTTTTTTCTCCTAAAACAATTTTTCTTAGTCCACTTTTTCCAAAATCTTGAATGTCTTCAAGTGTATCAAATTTATAACCAAAGTCTCTTTTTGCATAATTTAATCTTTTATGAATTTTGTTATTATAAATGTCACTAGAATCTTCAAAAACAACATTGTCAATCTCTATTATTTATGTTTTCCATACTTTATTCCTGAGTTTATTATAGCATGCTACTTTTTATTTGTAAATAATAGCTTGTTTTATTTTTGTTAGAAGTTTTTTTAAAAATCCCCTTTTCAAAAGGATATGTGTTTGTTATAATAGTTTTATGAAAAAGATTGATTTTGAGTGCAAAATTAATAATAAATATTATAATGAATATTATGCAAAGTTTTTGCTTGAACACTTTTATGGTGAAGTATTTAGCAATGCAAGAATTATGGATCGTCCAGATATTTGGGTAAAAAATAGTGATGGAAAAGAATGTATTGGAGTTGAAGTTACAACACTTCTTGATACTTATTACAACACTTTAAAAAAGTATAAAAAGGCATGGTCAAAGCAACAAAAATCTTTAGAAGAAATTGTAAAATCTATGCCTAGGATTCTTAAAAACAAAGTAGGCATTAATGATTATGGAAATTTGGTTTTGATTAGAGGTGATAATCGTCATACGCTATCAAAAAATTTGACAGGGCTTGAAATAACAATAAAATCGAAACTTAATAAACTTCAAAATTATAAACCAATAGATTTAATAAATTTATTTATATTTGCACCTAATCTAGCTCAAAAATTTTCATTTCAAAAAATTTTTGAAATGATAAAAAGAATAGATAAGAATCATTATTCAAGGATTTTTGATTATATAATGATTTTTAATTATGATGAACTTCAAATTTATCCATATGGTGCAAGTGGTGAACCTGAAGTTTATCCAGTGTCTGATGATACAAGATATTATTGTGATAAACTTGCCGAAAGTGAACAAATAAAAATGACAAATGCCTATAATGAAATACAAAAATTAAAAAAATCAAGACTAAAAACTAAACCAAAGGCAAAAAAGACAAATGCTCCTGAAAAGGAAGTTTAAATAAAAAAAGAGACAACAATTTAGTTGCCTCTTTTTCGTTTGAATTCAAATTACATTTGTGGAGCATTCTAATTTTCAAGATTTTGCAAAAGATTTTCAACAGTAAATTCGTTTGCTGAATCTATCATTTTTGCAATATTTTCACTTTCAGAAATGTTAGACTCATCATAGCTTATTGCATAAGACCTTCCAGTTGAATTTGAATAACCAGTTAGTCTTTGATTATCTTCAATTGCAGATTTAATATCTGAAACAAGTTTTTGATCCAAAATAAGATATTGATTTTTAGAAAGTTCTTTATCTAAATAGCTTTTAATTGTTGCACGAATAAATTTAATATCTTTAGAAAAATCGTTTTTGTCATAGCTTGCAAGTGTAACAACATATGAAACTGTTTCACCTGAAATTGTTGGTGTGCTAATATCTAAAACTTTAATATTGGTGTTTGCTGGTGCTTCAACCTTTTGCCCAACAATAGCATATTTTGCTTCTCCGTTATTAATTGCATTATAGATTGAATTAATGAGTTTTGCCTTGTCAGCAATATTGCTATCTTCAGAAAGACCTAGTGAAATTTTATATATTTTTGCATCACCATTAACACATTCATAATTATTATATTCTGAGTTAAACCAGTGTTCTTTTACTCCTCCATAATCTGAAAGGTTACAAACTTGCTCATAATCAGCATAGTCAACTATAACTGCAAAATTAGAATCTTTATATGTATCAATTTTTCCCTTATTATTTTTTGCATAAATATTACCACTTAATGATATAAAAATTATAATTGAGTTTATTGTGCTATATTATTTATTAATATTTAAAAATTTTATATAAAAACACTACAAATTAACAAAGCTTGTGTTATAATAAGGCTAATATAAAAGAAAATAATACAAAATATAAAGGGACACATAATGTTTGGAAGAAGAAAAGATGGAAAGCGTGTAAAAAATATAAGCATAATTGACAAGGCAGAGCCTTTCTTTATGCCAATGCGAATTGATGCAGTAAACTATGCTCATGTTAAAATAAATTGTGAAAGCCTAGATGAGTTTATAAAAAAAGAGCGAGAAAAAGGGAATAGTTTTTCTTATATGCATCTTGTTATAGCTTCAATTGTTAGAGTTTTATATACTAGAGAAAAAATGAACCGTTTCATCATGAATGGAATAGTTTATCAGAGAAATGGTATTTATGTTTCTATGGACGTTAAAAAGTCATTATCTGATGACGGCGAAATTTTAACTCTTAAGTTTCCATTTAACGGAACTGAAAGTTTATATGATGTCAAGGAAATTGTAGATAATGAAATTGCAAAAAATTTGGATAAGAATGCAGATGAACATGCAACAACTAAAAATGCAGAAAATTTAACAAAGCTCCCAGCGTGGCTTCTTAGAATTGCAATGAGCTTGGTGAGATTTTGTGATAGACATGGAATATTAACTGGTCTTTTGCTCAAGGCAAGTCCATTCCACACCAGTTGTTTTTTAACAAATTTAAAATCAATAAAACTTAATTACATTTATCATCACTTATATAATTTTGGAACAACTAGTGTTTTTATGTCTATGGGAAAAGAACAAATGGAACCTGTAGTTTTAAAAGATAATAGTATAGTTGCTCAAAAAATTATGACTTTAGGATTCTCTTTAGATGAACGTATTGCAGATGGACTTTATATGGGAAAGAGCTTGAGACTTTTTGAGAGTTTTTTGAAAAATCCAGATGATCTGCTTGAAAGACTTCCAGAAAAAGAAGATACACAAAATAAGAAAAAATCTAAGAAAGTGAAAGATAAATAATGATATATAAATACTTTGGCACAATAAAATGATAGGCTTTAAAATATTAGATTTGACAAAGAATATAAATTTGTATATTATATAGAGGCCAAAGCTTCAAGGTGCCAAATACGCTAGGCAGGTGCAAAGGAGGTGGTGTTGTATGAAAGCTTTAATACAACAATTTGGATCCAAAGTGGTACCGTTGGTCATCTCCTTCTTCTAAAATAGAATGCAAAAAAGCATTATAAATAAAAAAGACAGCAATTTAGCTGTCTTTTTATTTTAAATTTTTGTGAAATTGCGTTTTTGATAATAAATTATTGCATATGTGATATGTTTTCATTTATTAAATCGCTAGAGTTTAATTTTGGATTTTTCCCTTCAAATATGCGAACTTGATTTAAAAGATTTTTAAATTCGTTCTTTTTTTCTTCTAAGTTTGGAATATAAATTCCAGCAATTGACTGAATAATATCCTCAGATAATTTAGATAATTTTTGTTTATTAGAAAGATATTCCTCATTTGATTGATTTTCTTTTTGAAGAGACAATTTTTCAGCTAGCAGTTCTTGATATCTTCTTTCATCAAAAAGCCATTGATTGTCTTTATATTTATATGCTTTTTGCTTTGTTGAATCTAATTCATTTGGTATTGATTGAACATCTATGCCATTTGCGAAGCGACCAACTTTGCAAGCCATTCCTGTCCAAAAGCCATTGTCATCTATTGTTATATTATTCATTGTTTTACCACTCCTTTAAAGCCTAAAATTTTAATTGGAAAGTTTAAGTCATTTCTAGGACTACTATCGCTTGAACGATATTCAGCACCATTTGCTTTAACACAGCCAAAATAGTTTTTGCTAATTTGAAAACTAACATCGCTATTTCTTGTAACAAGTCTATACTGTGCCATGATAAGATAATCAGGGTTATAGGTGATTGAGATATTGAAGTTAGATAAGAGGGGAGCTAGTCCTTTTAAAGTTACACACGAATAACTAGTAGAATCACTTGATGCTGTAGTTTTGCAAATCCAAACTAAATAGTCATAATCACTGCTTGCAAGCTCTATGGTTTGTTCATTAAAATCACCTGTTGGGTTTGCATTTTCCCATAAAACTGTTGGATTTAAATCATTGCTAATCATTTCAAGCTGAGAAGATAGTTCTGTTAAGTTAGATAAATAATTGTTTATATCAATTTTAACATTGGTTTCAACACCATTTGCAACAACAATATAGTAAGGGTAACGAATATTTTTAGGTTTTGTTTCGTTGTCACCTTTTAATTGTGTTGACCCTCCATAATTTGGATATGTAGAATCAGCTGTATACATCCAAGGATACCTAGAAGTACCAGCTTTGTATTCAGCAAAATGATAAGAAATATCATGACTATGGCTTTTAAAACTATCTAGTTCTGCAGTGCCTATTTTTTGACCAGCATTGTTTGAAGCAACAAATTCAATAATTCTTGGAAAACGAATTGTTCCGTTTGTGTCATCAATTACATAGTGACCACATTGTCCACCAAAATTAGTTAAATCTCTTTCATACTCTTCATTTGTGTAGTCACCATTTGGGAACTTTGATTTTAGCCAACTTGCAAATTCAGAAAGTATTCCGGTTTGCGAATATGTTGAACCATCAGCCAATATTAGTCCAGAGGTTTCATCTTGAACCACAGTTGATTGTATTAGCGTTCCAAGGGGGAGTCTAATAATATCACCTTCAGTTAAAATCTTTTTATTGTTAAATGTTAATTTATCATTTGATATTTCTAAAATTTTATTCATAAATAGCCTCCTCGGCAGGGAGTTCAATGATTAAAGAACTCTTGCCAGTTTCATTGTTGATTTTTGAATATAGCTTATATTCACCAATTTGCAGAATTGAACTTGGAATAATTTTTCCACTTTCATCAGTAACCATAATTTTGTTTGCATTGTTCTCGCCTTGAGTGGCGTTAAGTTTTTTGTCTGCGTTGAATGTTGAAATCAATTCATCATTTTCAAAAATTTTTGAACCTTGTTTTTCTGTTACATGATTTAAAGCTTCGCTTGCTAAACTTTCAGCATTTGTTGCCTTTGTATTAGCAGAAATAGAGTTTTCTTCAGCAGTTCTTGAAATCTCTAATGCTTTATCAGATTTTTCTTCAACTTTAGTAAAATCTTCTTCTGCTTTATTAAACTTTTCTAGTGCAACATTGCTGTTAGTTAAGGCATTATTAATTTTTGTTTGAAAATTATTCATAACTTCTGCTGTTATTGGGGTGGCTTCGCTTCCTACTTCTCCTGCAAATTCAACATTTACTTCAAGAACGTTGCCAGTTTGTTTTAAAATTGTAATTTTTCTTCGGTTAAGGTTTGTTCCTTCAAGATTTTTAAATACTTTTTCTTCCATAAATTCCTCCTTAATTTTTTTTATAAATTTGATTTTGTGTGATTAAAATTTTGTTTTCTAGCTTATTTTTTTGTGTTAACAACTCGTTTAATTGCAAAGTTATTTCTTTTAGTGGTTCGCTATCCAAAACTGTTTCTTTAAGAGAACTTAGCTTTTCAATTTTTGTTTTTACATTTTCAAGTTGAGTTTTATCAATATTCAAAATATTTGTTAGTGAAGAAATATCAGATTTTATTGAAGTGATAACTTCTTGCGTGCTTTTTGAATCTGTTTTAATTTCTCCAGTTTTTATGCCTTTAATAAGCAGAATTATTTTAGACATAATTGCATAAATTGAAATAGATAAAACATAAACACTAATGCTAGTTTCAAATGCAAGATTAGAAAGCCAATCATGTTTCATAATCCCAAAATATAAAGTGGTAAGCAATCCAGATAGCAGCATGGGGATAAAAACAATTATGGTGTTTATTGCCTTACGCCTATTTTCTTCAAGCTTAGAGGTTAACTTTTTGATAGGCAGCTTCAAAATTGAAGTTAGTGCAAAAACGATAAATGCAACAACAAAAATCTCTAGTGATATGCTTTTTAAGTTTAATAAAAATTCTTTTTCCATATTATCTCCTTTTTGTTTTCGACTTTTAATTTTTAGCATTCCTCCGTTGCTACTTATAATTATAAAGCCTACAAATTCTAATGCCTTCTAACTTTTGCTAATCCGTGCTAATCTTTAAGCCAAAGAAAAAAGCATAGGGGATTCCTATGCTTTAAATTTTTTTGTATGTGTCAAAGTAGTAACCTCTATAACGGAATGGATTTAAACTTACTATTTTATTATACTATTCTATTTTGGTTATTGCAACTTCTTGGATATGTTAAGTAAATTAAAAAAGCATAGGGGATTAACCTATGCTTTTAAGATTTTTAATGAAAGTATTTAAAACATTCTAAATCGTTTATCATGATTTTTACTAATGGATTTGGGCAAACTTGCATAATTGTATCATACATTTTTTGTGATAAAGTAACCTCTATTTTTTCATTAGTTGCAATTAGACATAAATTTCTTGGGCCTGTTCCATGAGGGATTGCTTTTATATCTATAATATCAAACCATCCAATATATGAAATTTTCTTTCCAAGCCAATTAGACTCTACCCCTTCTTTAGAAAATGCAACCTTTGCTAAAACTCTTTTCTTCCATAATAAGGATAATATAGTTAAAACAATGCAAAAAACTCCTGAAGGTATAATAGGCCAATATTCAATTACTTTTGTTGTCTGAATTATACCATACAAAAGAATTGACAATGATAAAAACATAAAAAATAATCCTATAAACAATTCATTTTTATGTGCCCAAAACTCAAAATTTTTCATAAAATCTCCCATTTACTAAGCATTAATCAATCTCATAAAAGTTTAAACAATAAGGTTAAAGAAACTTTTGCTAGATTCAAATAAGTATGAAAACATAAATTCTCCTAAAACAGTTAAAGCAGTAAAAATGTCTCTATATCCGGGTATTTTAAAAACGTTTAAAGCATCTCCAAAATAGTATGCTCCAATTGAAACCATTCCAGATAATATACTATCAGCAGTAAGATTTAACAAATAATAATCATCAATATTTACTTCATTTAGTTTATCAGTTATGAAAGTACCAGCAAAGTTTCCAATAAACCCTCCAATTACTGCTCCAATATAACCATAAGAAATACCTAATCCTGTTATTCCACCAGAAATAGCTCCACCAAGATAGCCATTTTTATAAGAGTTTCCATCTAATATGCTTTGTATTCCACCTAAAAATCCACCAACACCAGCACCAATCATGGCTGCACCTAAGTTAGTCAAAGCACCACTAGAAATAATTGTGAGTGCAACACCCCCTGCAACCAAGCCAATACTAGCTATAGTGCCAACAACAACATCTACTACTTCTTGAAATGATTCCTTTACAGTATTCCAAGTATCTTTAACCCAACCTTTAAATTTTCTCCAAGCATTTTTAAACCAACCAAAACCATTAATATCAATATTGTTTATTGGATTATTGTTGCAATAGTTGTAAAGGTTAAGTCCATTAATAGAATTTGGGTTTAAGTAATCTATACTATCAGCATTTAAAAATCTACCAACATCAGAATCATAATATCTTGAATTTAGATAGTATAGATTAGTTTCAATATCAAAGTAATAACCACGATATCTAAATGGATTTAAACTTATAATTTTATTATACTCTAATTCTTCATTTGTGTAAATAGAATCTGAACTAATTTCTATGTATTTGCCACTATTCGACAAAATATAACATTTATGGTTGCCCCAAGCATCATAGACATATTTTGCAATTTCTTTGCCAGTGTTATCTATAATTCCAATAATATCGCCAAGAATGTTCTTTTTGTAGACAAAGTTTTCTCCATTCAAACTAAAACCAACAATGCCATCTGCACCATAGAAGAAATCTAGAGTGTTAGTTCCATCTTCTTGTCTTAGAATCTGAGTGCCATTTAGATAGAATTTTGTTTCAACGTCATTCACAGTTTTGTTTGTTCTAATGCCACTAGCATCATATTTAAATTCAATATCCCCAAACTTGTCTAGTCTTCTGCCATGAGACCAAGAGAGAACTTCGCCGCGATAGAGAAGTGGATTGCCAAGCTTGTCATAAATAAACTTTTCACCATTATAACATTTAAGTTGATCTCTCCAACCCTCTGTGGCATAAGAGTAATTAAAAGTGATTCCAGTTTCAAAATCTAGGTTATCCACAAGAGTGAAGTTATATTCAGTTCTGCATAAAATATTTCCACCAGCATCATAGCAATAAGATGTGGTTTTATTTAGAGCCTTGTTGTCTTCTCTCACTAGTCTTGAAAGACTATCATATGCATATCGTGCAACCAGTTTATTATTTTGACGAATTTCAGTTAAATTGCCCTTGGTGTCATACTTATATTTTAAGCATTCATCAGAAACATTGTTTGTGGCAAAAGTTTCTGAGGCAATCAAATTTGAAGCATGGTCTCCACAAGACAAATATTCAAACTCTTTTGAAAAACTGTTAGCAGAAAGTTTTTTGGTTCTGCCAAGCTTATCATAATCAATCATCTGAGTTAAGCCATTAGGGAGGTCTATGGCACATAGGTTTTCATTTAGGTCATCAGAATAGTGATAGGTGTAAGCTTGTTCTGTTTCTCCAATAGAAATTTTTGTGCCAACAATGTTGTTGTGGTTTTCATTGTAAGAGTTTTCAACAACAACATCTTTGCCATGCTGAATTTCATACTGCCTGAATGTATTGCCAAATTTGTTTATGGCTAGATTATGCTCATTGCCATTATCCAAATAATCTTTGGTGTAGGTTAAATTGCCATATGAATCATAAATGTTTTCTGAAACAGGCTCCCAGGCATGCTCAGAATCTTTTTTATAGAAACTGTTAAGAGGATTTCCGTCATCATTAAAAGTTTGTTTAAATTCTTCGCCGTTTGCAAGGGAAGTGATTTCTTCTTTATCTGCATAGGTTTTGCTTAGGTAAGTTTCGCCAGCAATTTTAATTTCAGCTACTCTGCCTCTGTTATCATAGTTATAGGCAACGTCAAATCCGTTTGACTTTAGCGAGGTTAAAAACCCTAGTGTGTAGCCATAGGTGTTTGTGTTGTTGAAACCGTTAGCATAGGTTGAAGTCTCTAAAATAATATCGTTTGAGTTATAGCCATAAACAGTTTTTGAACCACTTTCATCTGAAGTTTCTGAAATAATGTTTGTTCCATCAATATATTTATAACTATTCACTTCTTCGCCAAGCTCGCTAAGGCTGCACTTTATGTTGCCATTATCATCAAGTTTTTGTTCACTATAAAATTTTGTTGCAGGTTCGTCTTTGTGATAAGTGACTGTTTTTGTTAAAGCCCCAAGGTCGTCATAAATGTTTTCTTGAACAATGTTATTATAATTTATGGTTTTTGTTAGTTTTCCTTTTTTGTTATATTCAAAGCTGGTTTCATAGGCTTTGGTTTTGTCTGTTTTGTGGCTGACAACTTTCTTTTTAAGCTGGTTGTTTTTGTTATAATAGCTAGTCACAACCCAGTTTGAGTGTCCGCTCTCTGATGTAACCGCTTTGTTTTGTTCATCATAGTTAACAAGCTCATAGTCGCCCTCTTTAAGCTCTAGGTCTGAATATTCAATTGTTCCGGTGTTGTTTGTGTAATCAATATGGCATTTAATTGAGGCGACTTGTTTTTCTTTAAGTCTTAGCGGCAGCGAGCAATATTGCCACTCTGTGTTTCGCCAGTCAAAAGATTTTGAAAATACATTTTTTTCACTATCAACATATTCAACTTCAACTCTAATTTCAAATTTGCGAGTTTTTAAATATGATTTTTGATTTTCGGTTATAATAACTTCTGCTGACGAATTTGGATTTGCTTCATAATTTTCGTCTTCAAGAACATATGCAGAGTCTGCCTTTGCCCAGCCAGAAACAACAAAGGTTTTGTGTGAGCAAATTGTGTTGTCATTATTTATTTTATTTAGATAAGTTTCACTTACAGACATTTCGTTAGTTTTGTTTTCTTTTTCTGCTAAAATTGTGTGAATCTTGTCACAAACCTTATAGCTATAAGGAATCGTTAGTTCACTGCAAAATGTATTTTCGCTAAAATATAATGCCTGTGTATCTGTCATGCTTTCTTCTTCAAAACATGCGTCACTTAAATAGTTTTCGGAATATGGCAAACTGCTTGTTTTTAGAGAAACTTTATTGTTTTGATATTCATAATTTATTGCTCTAACACTATAATTTTTTTTATCATTAGAAAATTCATTTTCATAGATTGTTTTAACTTTGCCAAGTTTATCAAATATGTAAGTCAAGCTCTTTCCATGTCCGTTTGTGATTGTGGTTGATTTTAAGTTGTTGTTTTTAATTTCAACAAACTCTTTATCTATTAAGTATGGTGAAAAATCTTCAATATCATCTATTGATTTTCCGTTTTTTAGTTCTTCATAAACTGAAAAAGATTCAACTTTTGCCACATTGTTTCCATCATATGAAAACCTTGCACCAAATCCAGATGAATTTATGGCAATGGCAAGTTTGTTGTTTGAATAAATATATTTGCAAACTGAGCCATCTGGTTTTGTAATTTTTTCAATATTTCCAACCTCATCATATTCAAATTTTGTTGACCTATTTCTTGCGTCAACAATGGCAGATAGAAGTTCTTCACTATATTCAAAATTTATAGTTTTATTTGCTGAGTTTGTGATGCTATTTATTTTGTTTGAACTTAGAGATTCATAGTTAAAGCTTACTGCATTTTCATATGAGTCCATAATTAGCACAAGTCTAAAAATATTTTTGTTGTCAGTTTTTCCAAACCCATAAATAATATTATTTTCGTCCTCCAAATAATGAATTGGAACCATCATTTCATATTGCTGGAGCTTATAATTATATACTTCTAGATTGCTTTCTATGTCTTTTAACTGCTCTTTATAATTGTTGTATTGCTCTAGCAGGTTATCTATTGATAGCTCTGAGTTATAAATATTTATATCCATAGCTACTGGACTGTTTTCATATGAACTGGCTGACGAATTTTGTTGAAGTTCTTCGCCTATTTTAACTCTTTTGTCACCAACTTCTTTTAATTCTGAGATTAGGTTAATTAGTTCAAGCTCTGTTAGCACTTGATTAAATTTTTCAAAATCAGGCAAGTTTTTGATTTGCTTTTGAATTTCTGAAAGCGTTATTTTTGTGCTAAGCAGAGAACTATTTGAATTGTTTTCTTTTAACCTAGTTAAGATATCTTTAATTGTTGAATCATGCGATATGCAAGCTGTGAATAATTGTTTTTTTAATGAATTTATTGTGCTTGCACACATATCTCGTGATGACGTAAGTTGTTTTATTTGTTGTTTTATTTGTGCCAACTCTTCTGGTTCATAATTTATTTTGTTTGAGCCTTCTATATCTTTTACTGAAGATATAAGCTTTAAATTAGACGAATTATCAGATTCTTTTGTTACTTCATAAATGGTTTCTTCTCCGCATACATAGAACTTTATTGCTCCACTTATGTTAAAGTTTGCTTCACAAATAAATCCATTATTTAGAGTTTTAACAATTGATGATTCATCAATTTCGTTTTCATTGTCTGGATCAATGTATCCAGTTAATCTAAATGAAGTGTTGGATTCATTATTTAAATAGTCTACTTCAAATGAATTATCCATAATAGAAAAAGTAGAATCGAGTTTCTTCTGCTCAACTGCAATTATTAATTTTTTTCCTTTATATTGCTCAATTTTGTTAAAAATTGCTGCCATTTCATCTTTGGTGCGAGGAATTTTGCAGTTTTGACAAGTTTGCTCTAGATAAACGTCATATATTGTGAAGATAAGTGAATCTTGAGTTTTTTGAGTGTAATGAAGTGAACCATCAGCACTCATGGTGATTTCATCTTCAGAAACATAAACTTTGTCTCCGTTTTTGTCTGTGTAATAATATTTTTCTTCAAAGATTTCATTTATGCCATTTTCATTTATATATGTATATTTAATGGCTGGCTCATTTGTTAATTCTTTTACAAGAAACTGATGAAGATTGAGTTTCCAATTGTTTTTCAATCCAACATTAGACAATAATTCATTTTCTATTGAATTATATTTGGCTTGAACTGAAATTGGCAAAATATTTGAATTTAATGACACAAGAGGAACAGATAAAGAAAGCTGCTTTGACGCTAAGTTTACTGAAAATTTTCCCGCATCGCCCAAGTCTAAGTTATGAGAACTGCCATTATTTTGATATTCATAGAGAGGTAAGTATTCAATATAAAATGTGCATTCATCATAAATTAAATTGGTTTGTGATAAATTTGTCAGTCGAAGTTTTAATTCATCAAAATCATTGTCTAGGCAATTTTGCAATTCATCACTCACATTAATAGTTAAAATTCTATCCTCTGGAATGTTTTCTATTGTATCTACATTTTTCCACCCGTCAGATGAATTTGGGCAAAAGTCTATAATTATTTTTTGAGCAGAAGAATTATAATTTTCGACTTTTAGTTTTAATAAGGCATCAACAACCTTAATTTTCTTAGTTAAGTCCTTTAGGGAAATACTAAGATTATTTTCGCTAAAAATAAATTTCTGCGAGTTAATTGTAACTTTTTTCATGTTTTTATTCTCCTTTTATTTTTTTGTTACAAGCTAATTATAAATCACAGAATTTCTAATGCCTTCTAACTTTTGCTAAAAGGTGCTAACTGGTGATAATCTTTTAATTCTCTAAATTTAGCAAAATAATTCCAAGTGCTTCATTGTGCAGTTGATAGATTCTTTTTGTTGAATAATTCATCTTTCCTGCAACTTGATCAAATGTATAAAAACAGATATATTTCAAATACATAACGTTTCTATAGGGTTGCTCTAAATTTTGTATAATACTTTCTATATAATGTTTTTTATCTAAAATACTTCTAATTTGTTCTTGGCCAAATTGCTTGTTATATGATACTAGCTGGGTGGTAGAATCAGCTTGCATTATCTTGCTTAACTTTTCTTCTTCTTTCACCTTTTCTTGAATAAATTGCAAATCATATTTATAACTTTCAAATAATTTTTGTATCTCAAATTTAGTCATATCTTTTCTCCTTGATTATTATTTTAAAGTATTTAGAGACAAAAAAATGCCTCTAACGATTTATGATTTTTTTTCACAAAATCATTATCCGTCAAGGCATTACCTTTTACACGAATCTTATTTGCATATCAGTGAGTAAGGATTTACATAGGTGCTGCATATACCCGACCTTAATCTTTGCTTGCAAACGATTTTATATTTTAAGTATAATGTTTAACTATTCTAATTAAGCGTTCTTTTGCAGAATGTTGCTTAATATAAAAAGTACATTTGCAAATATGACAATTTCCACTTATTCCGCCATTTGTTTTTACGTTGGCAGTTAAATAGTTAAAGCATTGTGGACATCTTGTTCTAATAGAATTAGACTTTTCCAAAATTATCAACTCCTTTTCCCTGTGCTTATAGAAATTTTTATTTAAAAGACTTATTAGAAGGGTTAGGGTATCCGCAACCTAAATCTTTTAATCTCTATAGCTTATATAATTAATATAAAGTGGGGCTATCTTTATATAAATTATTAAACAATATCTTTAAACAATTTGATTGCTATTCCTTGAATTTGAATGTTATCAAAATACATGTCTTCCATTTCATCATTTTCTGGGTGCAATCTAACCTTTTGCTTTTCTCTATCTAAATAGTAGCGTTTTAGCGTTACTTCGTTATCAATAAGTGCAATAACAATTTGACCTTCTTCAGCAGTTTCTTGTTTTCTAACAATTATAATATCTCCATCATTTATACCTGCATTTATCATGCTATTTCCACGAGCTTTTAAAATAAAGAATTTTCCTTTGCCAATAAAACTTGTAGGGATTGGCAGATATGTTTCTATATTTTGTTCAGCGGTGATTGGGCTACCACAGGCAATTGTTCCAACAACAGGCAGATAAACAATGTCTTGGGATTGTTTTTTCATTGATAGAGTTTTAATTGTTCGCCAATCTCCATTATATTCAAGCATGCCATTTTCAATCATGGCATTAACATATTTGCTAACAGTTGAAAGGGAAATATCAAACTCGCTTGAAATTTCTCTAGCCGTTGGTGTTCTACCAATTTTATTATACTGATTATCAATAAAATCAGAAATTTTCATCATTAAGCCCATATCTTTACTACGCATAAGTTTCTCCTATTGCGAACAATTGTTCGCGATAGACATATTATATACTTTGCTATATTAGATGTCAAGAGCATAAATTAAATTTTTAAAGAAAAAAATTTTGTTAAAAAACATACCATGCCTTATTGGAAATCGCTTTGCAATATGCCACTGAGTAAGGTTTGAGATAGTTGTTTTAATTAACTCAATTTTACCAAACAAAAAAGCCAACCTTACGGTTGACTTTTTTATTTGGTAGGACTGAGTGGACTCGGACCACCGACCCCCACCTTATCAGGGTGGTGCTCTAACCAACTGAGCTACAGTCCTATATGGTGGAGATAATCGGATTCGAACCGATGACCCCTTGCTTGCAAGGCAAGTGCTCTAGCCAACTGAGCTATACCCCCATATATACGGCACTTCATACAAAATGCTCTTATATAATAACAAAATGAAAATTATTTGTCAATAAAATTTATAAAATTGTAAAAATTTTTATTTGAATGCTCAAATTCTTTTTTTGACAATATCTTCAAGTGTAGTATTTTTGAAAAAGTCAGAAACAATATTGTCTAGTTTTTCCCAAAAGTTAACAGTTAAGCACTTGTCAGATAGATCACATTTGGTTCCACTAGTTATGCAGGTAACAGTTTGAAGTGCTCCTTCAGTCACTTCCAAAATATCACTTGCAGAAATTTTATTTGCTGGTCTTGCAAGTCTATAACCGCCTTGTGCACCTCTAAAACTTGTGAGCAAATTCGCTTTAACAAGTGCACTTATTATTTGCTCTAAATATTTGTCAGAAATTTTGTTTCTGCTAGACAGGTCCATTATAGAAACATTTTTGTCTTCGCCGTTTATAGCAATATCTGCCATTACTCTCAGAGCATATCTGCCTTTTGTTGAAATCTTCATATAATCTAGTTTAAATATTTTTGTTTTATTGTCAAACATAAATCCCGATTTTGCAGGCTTGCAATTTATGCAATATTGACAATTTCATGAAATTTTTGTATAATATATTTGTTCATTTTAAGGAGAGTGTGATGGATAGAGAATTTTATGAGCAATCAGAAGTTGCTAAAAAATATAAAAATTATATTAATAAAAAAAGAATACATAAAAGAGTAAGAACGATTTCTGGTTTAGCAGCGTTGGCTTTAGGGATATTCGGTTTTTATGGTCTATCTACTAATGCACAAGATATTAAAGGATATAGTGCTCAGATTGAAAATTTAACTTATAGCATTCAAGAAATTGATGCAGAGCTTGATAATCTAGAAATTTCTGACAATCATAGATTGGTTTTAGAGATGCAACTTGAGAGTGAAAAACAACAAATTGAATATTATAAAAAATTAAAAGGGCTTTCTATTGGAAGTGAAGTTGCCTATGGGGCAATAGCACTTTTGCCAATTTTTTTAAGAGAATATCTTTTGAGTAAAATTAAAAAAGAAAAAGATAATAAAAAATT
>CATLBG010000016.1 GCA_949878595.1 uncultured Clostridia bacterium | reverse complement strand
ATAAAAAATACAATAGGTATGTTTTAATAACATACCTTTTTAATTTCTGATTTTTTCGGAAAAAATTCCAAAAAAGTTAAAAAATAAAAGTAAACAAAGTTGACAAGTTGTTTACTTTTGATGTATAATGCTAATATATGATAAAAAGTGCACTAAAAGTAATAAAAAAGATGGTTGCAGTGTTTGCCCTAGCAATATTTGCAGGGGTGTTTTTTGCTGCATGTTCTCCAAGCACTGAAAGTTCATATACGATTTCAGGTTATGTTTATGATGAACTTGGGGTTGCCGTTAAAGACGTTGAGATTAAAAGTGACTTAGGCTCAGTATTTACTGATGAATCAGGCAAATATACAGTTTCAGGTGCGACAAGCAGTTTAATTTTGCAAGCATCAAAAGAGGGTTATCAATTTGCAGTTACAAGCAAAATGGTTTCAAAGTCAACAGATGATGCAAACTTCACTGCATATAAAAACTATACAGTTACTGGAACGGTAAATAGTAATGGTGTGATTGTTCCAAATGCAACTGTTAAAATTGAATCACTTTCTGGTAGGTTTTTCACTACAACAGACCAAGACGGAGTCTTTTGTGGAAAAGATGTTGCAGGAAAGGCAACAATTTCATGTTCAAAAGATGGTTATGACTTTTACCCAGTAACGGCAGATATAGCAAGTCCTGAAGTTTTAGTTAGCATAACAACCAGCATGAAAATCAATTTAAAATTTGATACAAATAATATTGATTATAGTGACATTAAGCTTTTTGTTAATGATAAACCTCAAGCAATAACAAGCTCAGAAATTGAACTTACTAACATTAGATGCAATTCAGTTATTAGATTAGATTCTTCAAAATATAACTTTAGCAAGAAACAGTTTGTTGTTAAATCATTAAATCAAGTTGAAGAAATTGTTGCAAATGAATGTTATGTTATTTCAGGCAAAGTTCTCAGTGGAAACATACCACTTTCTAGTGCTAAAGTAATGCTCAATGGCAATATTATTCAAGTTCCTATAAATTCTTTTGGTGGATTTACACTTTCAGAAACGTTAACGGGTGATAGAATTTATGGAAACAATATAGTTTCAGTTAAACATGAAAATTATTCATTTGAAAGTTTTGAAGTTGATAATAAAACTGAAGAAACATTAATCTTTAATGGAACAAAAGATGTTTTAGTTGATATTGATTTTGATGTGAACTCTATTGGAGAATTGCTTTTTGATGGTGCGGAATATGATAGACTTGAAAATAATTCATATAGGCTTAAAAATGTTCATATGGGTGATGTGATCACTGTTTTTTCAGAGGAATATCATTTATCATTAAGTGAATTTGTTATTTCTGAAGATAATAGTATCAATATTAAAGCTGAAGCTAAATACAATATGAATGTAACCATTCAAGATGGCTTAAATGTAACAATCCTTTTAGATGAAAAAGAGGTTTTGGCTGACGCCCTTGTTGGTTTATACGGCAAACATACAATTTCTGCGTCTTATGAAAATTATGTTTTTGATAAGATAGAAGCAAATTATGAAAATAGCAATATAACACTTAAATATGTAATCCCATATTCAGTAACACTTAATATTGTTTCAGGAGATATATTAGTTCAGAATGCCACAGCAATAGTTAATGATAAGCAAATATTGTCTCAAAATGGAACAATAAAATTAACTAATCTTATAAATAAAAATATAGTTGTTATTGAAAGTGTAGGTTATGATTCAAAAGAGCTTGTTATAGATGAGGCTGGTGAATATGAAGTTTCACTCACATATTCAGTTTCAGGAATTGTAAAGACTGGTAGCATTTCTGTTGCAAACGCAAAGGTTTGTGCTGGTGAGATTGAAACCACAACCAATACAAATGGAAGATATGTTCTTACAGGTTTAACTGGTAAAAATATCATTGAGGCAAGCAAAGACTATTATGACTTCAACATTTCAGAAGAAGTTATAAAGCAGTCAGATGTTTGGATTAGTGGAACATATAACATTTCTGGAACTCTTAGTGATGAAAATGGTGCAGCTAGTGGCATAACAATTGTGCTTCGAAATGATGAAACTGCAGATGAAGAGAGAGTAATTTCTGATGTTGAAGGCAAATATTATTTTGAAAATTTAACAGAATCATATTTTTTATATACGCTTAAAAATAATTCTATCAGTGGACTCAAGCCAAATTCATATAATGTAAGCGTTGGTGGAGTTTATGATTTCAACTTAAAAGGCTTTGCTGTTTCAGGCAGAGTTATAAGTGGAAATGTCCCAGTTAGTGGGGCATATGTAACAGCTGGTTCAAACAGCACGCTTACAGATGAAGCTGGAAACTTTACATTTGAACTTTTAACTGAAGCATGTGGACTTTTTGTTCAAAAAACTGGTTATGATTTTAGTGGTTCAGTTATAGAAGTTTCAGAAGATACTACAGGACTAGTTATTGAAGGAACTTATAGTGTTTCAGGAACAGCAAAACTTTCAAATCTTCCACTTGAAAATGTAGAAATATATGCAAATGGTGTCTTAGTTTCTAGCACAAATAATGTAGGTGAGTTTACAATTTCAGGGCTTAGTGGGCAAACTGAAATCATGTTTACAAAGATAGGTTATGTTTTTGAAAATGAAATAGTTTCACAACCAAGCACATTAAGCATCAGTTCAAAGATTAGAGCAATATTAAAAGTTGCTAGTGGAAACAATGATGTTACAAATGTAAATTATTATATAAATGGTATCTTATCTGGCATAATTAGTTCTGATAGTGCAGAAATAATCGCAGAATTTGGTGATAGAATAACATTCTCAAAACTTGGCTATGTTATATCGGAAGTTGTTATTACAGAGCCAAAAACATACACAGCAAACAGCACATATTCAATTTCTGGAAAAGTGCAAAGTTTAGATGTTGCAGTGTCAGGTGTTGTTATTTCAATAAATGGAAAAACTGTAACAACAAACGTTAATGGCGAATTCACAATTTCTGGAATTTCAGGTAATGTAAATTTAAATTTAACAAAAGAGGGCTTTTCATTTGCAGAAGTTTCAGAAATAAATGAATATGTTTCTGATTTGTTAATTCAGTCAAGCTACAATATAACAGGAAAAATTTTGCTTGGCAGTGAACCAAATGCAGGCGTAATTGTCACATACAATGGCACTGAATTTGTTTCAGACAAAAATGGCAACTTTAATATTACAAATATTACTGGAAATTATACTTTATCATTTGAAAAAGAGGGCTACACATTTAGCGAAGTATCAGATAAATTTGGAACATCAGAACTTGTTGTTAATTCATTCTATATTGTTGTTGGAAGAGTAATGTCTGGTGACCAACCAGTTGCTTTTGCAGATGTTATTGCAACTATGGAGAATTCTTCAAAAATAATCTATGCCTCTTCTGATGCAAATGGAAATTTTGAAGTAACTGGTCTTAGTGGAAACGCTGTTATAGTTATAACAAAAAATGGTTATAGTTCTGCTCAGCTTGCAGATATAACAAATTACACAAAAAATGCTAATGTAAATTTAACATATTCAGTTACTATTAGATTCGATACAGAAGGCGTTTTGGTTATTCAAAATTCGGATAAAAAGTATCAAGTTAATGGAAAAGAAATCGTAATTGGAGAACTTGAGGGAATAAACATATTTACTTTTGAAAAGAAATACACTTTATTTTCAAGAACTAGTTTAACAGTTAATGAGCCACCAGAAACGGATTTTCCAACAATTACAACTTCAGAAGCTTATAATATCACTGGTCAAGTTAAAACATCGGGTGGGGTTGTTGTTAGCGGCATAGCTGTTTATGCTGGAAGTTTAAGTAATATGACATTAACTGATGATGATGGCAGATTTGCATTCACTGGAGTTATTGGAGACTTGTTTATCAAAGATGGAACATATAGTTCAGAAAGTCAAAGAATAAATGCTGAAAAAGCATATAACTTTACCATTCCAGATTTAGACTTTGCATATTATATGTATTCAAAAGGATATAAAAATCTAGATAACGCAGCAAGTGTTCAAATTTTTGGAGAAGGCGATGTTAATGCAGGTGCAGGTGGTTGGCAAAAAGTTAGATCTGTCTTTAAAAGAGATAATAAAGGCAATATTATTAAGCAGAATCTAAACTATGGTGGTTCAACTTTAGGTATTGATCCAAAGGTTAGCTTGCTTGTAACATATGTGGCAAGTGAAAATGCATATAAGTATACAAAGAGGTCAGGAAGTGGTTCTGTAAATGACGATTTAACAGCAAACTATACAAGCTTACCAGCAAAAGCAGACTTAAATTACTTTAAAGAACATTTTGGTGCATATCCATACGAATATAGCCCTTATAATGTTTCAAAAGACACAATGAGAGATGTTAAAATTTCAATAAATTCAGATGGAAATTATGAAATTTCATTCTCACTTACAACTTCTTCGCAAGGAAATTATGAAAGACAAATTATAGACCTTGCACCAAGTGGTTCAACTTTCAGATCATTCAGCTATCTAAAGCAGACCTACACAATAACAAAAGAAGGTTGGATAACTTACCTTTATGCAGAAGATAAATACACAATCAATAAGTTTGTCAATGCAGAAACAATTTCTTATTTCAATTACTACTTTAAAACATATGCTTCAAATCTTAAAATAGATGATATCAATGTTTCAAGCTTTGAAGCAATTCAAAAGTCTTTAAAAGAGAGCACACAAACAGAAATTGCTGAAAATTTAATAACAAATTATTGCTATGATATTGTAAGTAAAACAATTTTCGGCTAAAATGTAAGATAAAAGGAGTTTTTATGAAAAATAAAAGATTCTTCAAGATGTTTATATTTGGAATAATTGCAGCCTTTGTGGCATGCACTCCTTTTGTTTTACAAAAAAATAATAATTTAGCATCAGCTGCTTCACCTATAGGATACTTTGGTTATAATAAAGGTTCACAATCAAAAATATTTGTTGTTGATAGCATAATAACAGATGGCAAGAATGAGAAAATCTTATATTTATATTCAAACGGAAATGATATTTCTTCAGCTAAGGAAGCTTTTAGTTGTTATAATAATAACAATTTTTCAACATCATTCACTGGTTCAGAATCAGAAGTTATTTATAGGGTTGGCAGTGCGTCAGCAGCCGTAAAATGTAATGGTCAGCTTATTTCATCAATAGATCTTTCTAATAATATTATTATTGCTATGAATAATGGATACACGAATCTAAACGCAAGTGCTTATTATGCATCAGCTGAAGGAATGGGAAGTGTATTTGGAAAAGACCTTGCAGAATCAGTTTCTATGTCTATTTATGTTTATAACACAGATTCTGGAAACTCAAGCAACAAATCAACTGATAGTGAAGTTAGAAATAATTATTTAGATGAAGCTGATGTTCTTTCACTTTCAAACTTAGAACTCTCAGGAAAAAATGCAAATAGAATTGAGTTTGTATTCACTTCAACCTATGGTGGAAGTGCAATGACAACAACCAATTATATGAGAGTTAAACTTCCACAAATAAACTTCACAACTTCTGATTTAATTATTCCACAACTTGATTTAGTTGGTGGTAGCAATGAATGGGCAAAAGAAAGAATTTTAACTCTCTCTGCTTCAGACTATGAGAGTGGAATTCAAAAGATTGAAGTCAGCAAAGATGGTGAAGAGTGGCAAACAGCAGTCAATTTTACAGAAGATAACATAGATTATAAAACAGAAAATAGCGGAAGTTTCACATTAACAGAAAATGGAACATATCGCTTTAGAGCTGTTGATAATGTTGGCAATATCTCAGAAGAACTAACATATATTGAGAGCCATATTGATAGAATAGTTCCAAACATAGAAGTTAATGACTTAACAGGTTTTTACACTTCAAAAACATTTAGTTTCACTGCAAACTTGTTTGCAAATGACAACTTAAGTCAAAATTACTTTAACTATTCAGTTTTAAAGAATGGGGCGGTTATATATTCAAGTGAACTTGCAGCAGACAACTCATTTACTGTTCCAGAAAATGGAAAATATGATATTGTTTTCACTGCCATTGATGAGGCAGGCAATGAAATGGAATCTTTCTCACATTCATTATATTTTGTTGATATTAATATGAGTGATTATTTCACAACATACAATATTGACTTTAGCACAACTTTGATTGATGGGGCAAATTATACTTATGAATATTATAGAGATGGCTCATTAGTTGGCTCAAATAGTTTGCAAAATGGAAACAATAGTTTAACTCTTTCAGATGGTGGCAAATATACTTTAATCTTTAAATTCTTTGCCACAATTAATGGTAAAATATACACTATTACAGAAAAAAATATTGATGTTGATTTTACAATATATAATGTTACAACATCAGCTGTTAATGGAACAATTTCAGCATCATATTCAAGCATCAGGGCAAGTGACGAGGTTGTTGAATTTTCTCCAAATGATGGATATGAACTTTATGCCTTAACTATTAATGGCGATGTTGTTAGCACAGATAGAAATTTATCATCTTATACTTTTGAGTTAGATAGAGACCTTGTTATTGAAGCAAGATTTAGAAAAATAGTTTCAGTTTCAATAACAGAAAACTATGTTTATAATTATGGAAATCTAAATTTAGATTATGATACAGAAATAGATAAAAATCTTGTTTCATTTGTTATAACAGATTTAGATGGAAATATTATTGACCAATCAAACTATCATTTTAATGCTGGAGTATATAATATTTTTTATGAAATAGACACTGAAAACTATGGTGGCAGAGGAACAGTTCAAATTGAAATATTGCCAAAAGAAGTAATAATTTCAAATATTGAAACTACTTATAAATTTAGTGATAATGGCGTAAAATTTAGCTTTGATTCAAGTGAGGCAATGGCAGAAGTATATGCAAAATTCCTTTTGAATGGGGTTGAGACAAACTTCTATGAGGCAGGCGAATACACATTTATCTTTGTTTCAAATAATACAAACTTCAGTGTTTCTGGTTCAGGCATTGTAGTTATAATTCCTAATATTTTGTCAGTTTACGACAACAATGTTATTTATGATGGAACCTCACAAACCCTCAAATTTACGAGTAGTATGACAGGCATAGCACCAATTTTTGTTGAATATTACCAAGAGGGTGTGCTTGTAACAAATCCAATAAATGTTGGAACTTATAATGCAAAATTTTACTTTATGCCAAATGAAACTGCCTATGAAATTGAAGCTGAAGATTATGAACTTATAATTGGAAAACGAGAAATAGAAGTCTCTGTTGATTCATTTGAGCATGAATATGATGGAACAATTCCAGAAGTTACATATACAATTAAAAATATGGTTGAAGGCGAGAATTATAGTTTTAGCTTAATTTATAATCTTCAGGCAACTGTTGGAACATATAATGTTTCAATTGATAGAATTGATTCAGATCAACTTGCTAATTATAAAATTACTTATGTTGATGGCTCAGTAAAAATTATAAAGAGAAAATTAACCATATTAGCAACAGAAGGTCTTTCAAAAGAGTATGCTAGTGAAGATCCAGAACTTACATATAGTGGAGTTTATGGACTTCTTGAGGGTGATACTTTTGAATTGACTCTCACTCGTGAGACAGGCGAAAATGTGGGTTATTACAACATTTTAGTTAAAAACTTTGAAAGTGAAAACTATGAACTTAATTTTATTGTAGCTAAATTCCAAATAACAAAGAGACTTGGTTTTGTAAGTATTGTTAGCACAAACAAAGTTTATGGTGATAATGACCCAGTTTTTGATTTTGTTAGAAAAAACACAAATATTTTAGATAAGGATATTGATTTAATTTCAAGTTTAATAACTCGTGAAGTTGGTGAGAATGCTGGCACATATAAACTTAGCATTGATCAAAGTCTTGTTCAAAACTATTTGTTAATAACAAAAGATGCAACTTTCACAATCTTAAAGAGAGATATAAAAGTTATTGCAAACAATATAACTACGATATATGGGCAAGAAAAAGAGCTCACATATTTTGCAGAAAATCTTGTTTTTGGTGATACACTTTCAGGTGGTTTAGTTCGAGAGCTTGGCAATAATGTTGGCTCATATAAAATTAGTCTTGGCACACTTTCAAGTGAAAATTATAACATTATTGAATTTGTTGCAGGTGAATATAAAATAGAAGAAAGAACTATTATTGTTGAATTTAATTCTTCTAGCAAAACATATGGTGAACAAGACAACCTTACATATAGTGTAACAAACATGGTTGAAAGTGACATTCTTTCAGGTAGTCTCGCTCGTGAATCTGGCGAAAATGTTGGTTTATATAAAGTTGGTCTCGGAACACTTTTTGCAGGCGAAAATTATAAAATTGAATTTATTGGTGGATATTATGAAATTCTTCCAGCCGAAATTTCAATTATTATAAATAGCCAAACAAAAATGTATAATGAAAAAGATGTTGAATTAACATATTCTGTTTATGGGTCAGACATATTTGATGTTTCTCTAAAACTTGTTCGTGAACCAGGTGAAGATGTTGGCTCATATAGAATAAGTCTTGCAGAAGGTCAAATTTTTGAAAATTATATTATTATTTCTGTAACAGAAGCAGATTTTGTTATAACAAAAGCAAAAATAGATGTTTCAAAAATGTTAAACAAAACAACAACATATAGTGGTGAAGCTCATTCAATTGACAAGCTTCAAATTGCAGGCATTGGAGAAAATGAAATAAGATATTACTATGATGATGGCTTTGAAAAATCTTTAAATGCTCCAGTAAATGCTGGTGTATATCAAATTAAAATAGAATTTGACGGAAATGAAAACTTTGAGGCATATTATTCATCAGCAAGCGAAGCAACACTTATCATAAACAAAAAATTCCTTCCAATCACAATCACTAAGTGTGAATTTGTTTATGATGGCAAAGCAAAAACTCCGGGCTTTGATGTAAATATTGATGTTGCTTTCATGCCTTATGCAGAATTTGTAGGCGGAGATCTTCCGGTTGAAATCGGTTCATATGAATTCACTTTCAATCTAAATGTAGGAAACCAAAACTATTATTATGACCAAAGTGCTGAATTTAAAGCATTATGTGTTTTAAAAATTGTTTCACCATTTTCAAATTCAAATGGAAATGCAACAGTTTCAACAGGCAGTGCAAACTATTCAGATTCAAAACTTGAAATTGTTGAAGTTAAAGATTCGGGTCTCAAGTCAATGTTTAGTTCATCAGCAAATAGCAGAAGATGTATTTCAGTTTATTCGTTTAAAAACATTGCTGGCTATGAAAATTATAATGACATCTTAACAGTCTCTATCAAACAGGCTAGGGCAGGAAAAGATGTAGAGATTTATTTAGTAGATAAATATGGCAATCTCACACCAGTTTCATATGAGCTTATTGATGGTTATTATGTTTTGTCAGTAAACGACCCAAGTTCAAGCATACTTGTCACAGTAACTGATAGAACAGCATTCTACTCAAAGGTATTCGTATTTGTAATGGTTCTTGCAGTAACATATTTTGCTTCAAAGTCAATCAGAAAACGCAAAAACAATACATTTTTCAATAGAAACACAAGCTTTAGAAAAGTTTCTGATAAAGATTTAATGCAAAACAAAGATATTGTAGAGTCACAAATTTTGATTGATGAAATCATTACTCCAGACAAATATCTAAATTAAAAAAAACCTAAGGCTTAACCTTAGGTTTTTCTTTTAACAAAATAAATTATTTTTTCATAAAATAAAACATAAATCGACAAAAAGTTATGATTATATAATTATATATTAGTGTATACTTGACAAAAACATAGTTTTTTGTTTTTATCTTGTGTTAAGGAGAAATATATGGATGAAATTCCGTCAAATTATAATATACCATACTCAAAGCTAAAAGAATATCTAAGTGGCTGGCTAAAAATTGAAGAAAAGGATACAAATAGAGGCAAAAATAGAAGATGTCGTGAAATTGTAAACAAACTTCATCCAGAAGAAGTCATGTTTTCACATGAATACTTAGCATCTGAAACATTCTCAGAAAGCTCTCTTGTTGGCACAAATGAAATCACTGATCACTGTCTATCTATGATGATAAATCAAATTATAGGTTTTGATATAATTTCAGGTGATTATAATCCTCCAGAAGAAGCAAATCACAAAGAAGCGTAAAATATTTTAACTGACCAAATTTGTTGGTCAGTTTTTTATTTGAAAAAATGCTTTGAGTAAAAATAAAATTGTGCTAAACTTGGGTTAGGTGAAAAATGACAAAATACTTAAAAATGCTTAAAAAAGCAAACAAAATCGCAATATTTTCTCACATCAGTCCAGACCCAGATACAATAGGTTCATCTCTAGCTCTTAGACGAATTTTAATATCTTTGGGGAAAGATGTTGATGTATTTTGCACAGATAATATTCCAGAAAGTTATAATTTTTTAGATGATGCAAAAGCATATAATGGAGAAGTTAAAGAAGATTATGACCTTTTAGTGTCTGTTGATGTTTCAAGTTCAAATAGGCTTGGAGTTTATGAGGACATGTTTTTGTCACATAAAAATAGTGTTAAAATTGACCATCATAAAACAAGTGAAGGCTTTGGTAAAGTTAACTATGTTAAAATTTGCAGTTGTTCAGCCATAATTGTTTATGAAATTTCAAAGAAGTTGAGGGCTAAGATAGATGAAATAACTGCTTCACTTTTGTTTATGGGTCTTTGTGGAGACACAGGTCTTTTTAGAAATAATAATACCGATGAAGAAGCATTCAGAGTTGCTGCAGATCTCCTTAGTTCTGGAGCAGATATAAAAAAGATTTATTCAGAGTTTTTTGATAAAAGAAAAGTTGGAAATGTTAAACTAACATCACATCTGCTTTTAAATGCAAAACTAAATGACAAATTTGGTTTTGCGATTATGCAGGTCACAAAAGAGGATTATAAAAACTTTGATGTAGACACAAAAAATGATAATCTTGCAAATGTTCCAAACACATATCTTGCCTGTGGCTATAAAATTGCTGCGATTTTAAAAGAAAAAGAAGATGGCATTCATGTTTCAATGCGTTCAAAGCCAGAATATGATGTTTCAATAATTGCAACATCATTTGGTGGTGGTGGACACAAAAATGCAGCTGGTTGCACCATAACAAAAACTCTAGATAAGGCTACAAAAGACTTAACAAAAGCAATAGAAAATTATTTAAAGGAGAATAAAAATAATGCTTAGTGATATCGAAATTGCAGAAAGCTCAGAGCTACTTAATATAAAAGAAATCGCAAAAAAATTAAATATTGATGATTCAGACCTGTCGCTTTATGGGGAAAAGGTAGCAAAAGTAAAAAACTACCAAAAATATATTGATTCAAAAAAACAAGGCAACTTAATTTTGGTTACGGCAATGAGTCCAACAAAGTTTGGCATAGGCAAAACCACAGTTTCAATTGGTCTTGGAGATGCACTAAGTCATTTAGGAAAAAATGTTTGCTTGGCTCTTCGTGAGCCATCACTTGGGCCAGTTTTTGGCATTAAAGGTGGTGCTGCTGGTGGTGGATATTCACAGGTTCTTCCAATGGACGAGATTAACCTCAATTTCACAGGAGATTTTGACGCTTTAACTTCAGCAAACAATCTTTTGTCTGCAATGATAGACAATCATATTTTCTCAGGAAACGAGCTTGATATAGACCCAGAAAAAATATACTTCCATAGGTGTCTTGATGTAAATGATAGGTCACTTAGAGATGTTAGCTATGAAATTGCTTACACAGACAAAGCTGGCAATAAACAAAAAGTTCAGAGAACTGATCATTTCACTATCACTGCAGCAAGCGAAATTATGGCAATTTGCTGTCTTTCAGAGAACTTAGAGGATTTAAAAAATAGGCTTGCAAATATTTTGGTTGCAGAAAGTAAGTCTGGAAAACCTATTTTTGCTAAAGACATAAAGGCAGAGGGAAGCATGGCGGTTCTACTTCGCAATACTCTTTCACCAAACTTGGTTCAAACAATTGCTCATACACCAGCACTTGTTCACCTTGGACCATTTGCAAATATTGCTCATGGTTGCAATAGCATAAATGCAACAAAACTTGCACTTTCTGTTTCTGATTTTTGCATAACAGAGGCAGGCTTTGGAAGTGACCTTGGTGCAGAAAAATTCTTAGATTTAAAATGCAGAATTGGTGGTTTAAGTCCAAATGCCGTTGTTTTGGTTGCAACAATAAGAGGTCTAAAGTTCCATGGTGAAACTGAAGGCAATGAGAATGCTTCAGACCTTGAAAAATTAGCAAAGGGAATGGAAAACTTATATCATCACATTAACACTTTAAAAAATACATTTAATTGTAGTGTTGTTGTAACAATAAATAAATTCTTGTCAGATACTGATGAAGAGATTAATTTTGTAATAAAAGACTTAAAAACAATTGGTATTGATGCCGTCATCAATGAGTGCTATGCAAAGGGTGGTGAAGGAACATTAGAGCTTGCAAAAATTGTTTTAAATAATTTAACAGATAAAAAAGTAACTTTTGCATATAATTTAGAGGATACTATTGAAGAAAAGATAACTTCAGTTGTTAAAAATGTTTATGGTGGAAATGGTATTGTTTTGTCAGAAACTGCTAAAACTAAGATAGACTTTATTAAAAAAATTGGTAGAAGTAATCTACCAGTAATCATTGCAAAGACTCAGTTCAGTTTAAGTGATGACCAAACTAAACTTGGTGCAGCAAAAGATTTTGAAATTTTTGTTCAAGATATAGAGCTTAAAAATGGTGCTGGCTTTATTGTTGTTATTGCTGGCAAAATGATGCTTATGCCAGGGCTATCAAAAGTTCCAAACGCAGAAAAAATAGACATCTTGCCTGATGGCAGAATTGTTGGCTTATCATAATAGGAGAAATTTATGAATTCAAAAAAATTAAATATTTTTGCATTTATCATGGTTTTTTTAATGTTTGGTTTTTCCATTTTTATTGGACTTTCTAGCAGAGGCAAAGATGGAATGAGTTCATATGAACTTGCCAAGCAAAATGGTTTAATTTCAAGTTCAATGACTGAGCTTGAATATCTTGAGAGCTTGCAGGGCAAAAATGGTTCAAATGTATCAATAGAAGATATTTATAATGAATATTTAAATGCAAAAAACTTGAGCAAAGAAGATCTTAGTTATGAGCAATTTATAATAAGTTATTTCCCTGATAAACTTATTAGTGATGGCGAAAGACTTGAAAAGCAAGAATATGCAACACAAACTGCACTGCGTTCAACCGTAGATATTTGCTATAGTTACTACATGACTACAGAAACAATCTATGTTACAGAAAACACATTGTCAGCCACTGATGAAGAGGTTTATGTTATAGATTCTTCAAAAACAAACCTTGCACAGGCAAGTGCGGCTGCGGGTTCTGGTGTAATTTATCAAATGTCTGATGATACGGCATATATAATAACAAATTATCATGTCCTTTATATTGACGATTATTCAAATGATAATAATTATAGAGTTTATGCAAATGAAACAACAGGCAGTTTTTTCACAGCAAACTATGATAGTTCACTTGTTAAAACCACAACAGTATCTTCTTTTCCATCAAGCAAAACAGCAAGTTATATCAGAAAATCAGATTTAACTAATGCACCAATAGAAACACATTTTTTAGATACTTATGGCGTATATGTTTATGGTTTCCAGTCAGAGCAATATGAAATTTCAGCCACATTTGTGGGTGGTTCAGCAGACAATGACATTGCAGTTTTGAAGGTGGAAAAAAATGCAAATCCAAACAATGCACTTTTATTTAGTGGTTACTATAAAGAGGCAGAACTTGAAGATACAAGCAATCTTCGTGAAGGACAAACTGTTATTGCAATAGGAAATCCACTTCTTCCAAACGGAATTAAAAATGATAATTACACTGCACAAAAATATGCAGAGGTTGCAAAACAAGCCTATGTTGACGCACTTTGTTTAACTGCAACATCAGGTGATATTAGCAGTCTATCAGAATATTGCATGTTCCAGTCGTTGCTTGATTCAGAAGGTTATACGAATATGAGACTCATGAGGGTCTCTGCAGCAATCAATTCAGGCAACTCAGGTGGAGGACTATATAACATAGATGGCAAGCTTGTTGGTATTGTAAATGGAAAAATTGCAAATGAAAAATATGATAATGTAGGGTATGTAATTCCATTAAATGTTGCAACAAGGATTGCAGATCAAATCATTAATCAATGTGATAGAAGCATTCAAACAAGAATAATGGCAATAAATTCGGAAAACTTAGATTTCACCACAGAAAATGGCAAAAGCAATTCATATTATGATGGCGATGAGTTAGTGTTTGTTTTAAGTCACAGTGTGGTGGCAAAAAATGTTACAGGTCTTGCAAGTTCTTCTGGACTAAAAAATGATGATATAATAAAATCAATCAAGATTGGTGAAAAAACATATGAAGTTAACAATAGCTATGATATAAACGATATCTTACTTTCTTGTTCATATGGAACTGGCACAATAACATTCAATCTTTCAAGATATGTTGATGGTCAATTCACTGACATTGTTGCAACTCTTAATTATAATCAAACTCATTTTAAACAAGTTATATAATTTAAAAATAAAAGACTTAAACAAAAATATATGTTTAAGTCTTTTTTTATGCAAAATTTTTTATCAAAAATAAGTTGTCATTCTAGGCAGTCAAAGAATTTCAATCTATTCTTTAAAAATCGCCAAAAGAGCCCATAAAACTTCAATGTCTTCAAATTTTTGCAAGCTTATATGTGTTATCATTATTTCATGAGGAGGAAATTTATGGAAATTAACTACTTAAATAAAGATGACTCAGTATACGCCGAGCTTTCAGGCGAACTTGACGAGTATTCAGCCGAATATGTCAGAATATCATTAGATGACCTATTAAATAAATCTTTAAAAGAAAAAACTAAGTTGATTCTAGATTTTTCTAAGGTGTCGTTTATGGATTCAACTGGCATAGGAGTTTTGCTTGGGCGTTACAACAAGTTTTCCAAAAACGACATAATGATTTATATAAAAAATCCAACTTCTTATGTAAACAGAATATTTGAAATGACAGGAATATATCAAATTATTCCAAAAGTATCTTAAAGGAGAGAGTAATGGCTTTTGATAATTATTTTAAACTAACACTTGAAGCAAAAAATGTTAATGAAAGTTTCGCTAGGGGTGTCGTAGCACTTTTTGCATCAGAATTAAAACCAACAATATCTGAAATTAACGACATCAAAACAGCAGTCAGTGAAGCAGTAACAAATTCAATTGTTCATGGCTATGAAAACAAAGGAGGAGAAATTGTTCTTGAGGCGGGAATATCCGGGAATACTCTAGATATAACTGTCAGCGATAATGGTATAGGGATTGGCGATATAGACATGGCTCTGCAACCATTTTTCACCACAAAGTCAGAAGAAGAACACTCAGGCATGGGCTTTACACTAATGGATTCATTCATGAATAGTCTAGAAGTGAAAAAGAATACACCAAGTGGGCTTGTGGTTCATATGACGAAGGTAATAAAGGGTTAATGGAAGAGTATAAGCCAATAGACCAAGCTCAAACAAATGAGCTTATAGAAAAGTCTAAGTCTGGCGACAGTGAGGCAACAGAACTTTTAATTAGCGGAAACTTTCCACTAATCAAGGCTATAGTTAAAGGATATCTAAATAAGGGTGTAGAATATGATGACTTATATCAAATTGGCTGTGTAGGATTCTTAAAGGCAATAAAGAATTTTGACCCAAGCTTTTCAGTTAAGTTTTCAACTTATGCAGTACCAATGATTTCTGGTGAAATAAAGAGATTTTTAAGAGATGATGGCAGTTTAAAGGTTTCAAGGTCAATTAAAACCTTGGCAATTAAATTAAAATCTTTTATTGAGAAAAAGAAGTCAGAAACAGGTGTCACACCTTCAATTGATGAGCTTGAAGCAGAATTTAAGGTTGAAAAAGAAGACATCGTTATAGCCCTAGATTCTCAGCAACAAACAATATCCCTTCAGGCAAAATTAGATGAGGACGACCCAAATAGTCAAAATGTGCTTGATAAGTTAGTAGACTCAGATAAAAATGATGATATGCTCGACAAAATCATACTAAAAGATGCCATAATGTCGCTTCCAGAGAAAGAAAAAAAGATAATTCTGCTTAGATATTATCGTGGCAAAACGCAGGGCGAAGTTGCTGAAATGTTAGACATTTCGCAGGTTCAAGTTTCAAGAATAGAAACAAAAATAATAGAACAATTAAAGAATAAATTTAATGTAAAGTGAAGAGTTTAGCTTTTCACTTTTTATTTTTGTCATTCTGATTAAAGTCAAAGAATCTATTCTTTTTTTTGTCATATTTGAAACTTTGTGATAGTAAAATTTATTATAAAAATCAAATAGACCATATTCGACAAATTTATAAAGGTTTCAACAGTAAAGCTAATAAAACTTTTTGTAAAACAAAGGCATGGTTTATTAAAATGTAGGAGTATTTTGTATGAAGATAGTTTGCACAAAATTAAAACCAATTTACAGCTTGGTGGCACTTTCAATTGTTGCCATAATTCTAGCAGTAATTGTGTCTTTTACAAATGCAGGGACGCTTTATTTTGGATACAGTTATAGACTTGTTCCAATTTATTCGGTTGAAACTAGCGAAAAAAAAGTTGCACTCACATTTGATGCAGCTTGGGGCTCAGATAAAACGGAAAAAATTGTTAAGATACTAAAAGATGCAGGTGTTGGTGGAACATTCTTCCTCGTAGGCTTCTGGATAGAGGCAAATGAAGATAAAGTCAAGATTATCGATGAGGCTGGGCTTGATATTGGCACGCATTCAAGCACCCACCCAAAAATGAGCACTTTATCAGAAGAGAAGATGAATGATGAGCTTTCTTCATCAATGAAACTTATCACTAACCTTACAGGTAAAAAAGTGTCATATTTCAGACCACCATTTGGTGATTATAATGATACTTTAATTAAGGTTGCAGGAAACCTAGGGTTAAAAACAATCCAGTGGGATGTAGACACACTTGACTGGAAAGGTCTTTCTGCGGGCGAAATTTTAGCTAGAGTAAAACAAAGCGTGAAAAATGGTTCAATAATACTCTGCCACAACAATTCCGATCATATCTTAGAGGCTCTTCCGCTTATGATTCAGTTCCTCAAAGACGAAGGCTACAAAATGGTAAAAATATCAGAGCTAGTATACGATGGAGACTATGTTATAGACGGCAACGGATTACAAAAACAAAAATAAAAAACAAAAGGAACTTTTTATGAATAACAATCAGTTTGAAAACAATAATCATGTAATACTAAAGGGAAAAATAAGCAAGCTTCCAGCATATTCACATACCGTTATGGGAGAAGGCTTTTTCGAGATGTATGTTGATGTTCAAAGATTATCAGATGAAGTTGACACATTGCCAGTAACTATTTCAGAAAGACTTATAACAGACTTTAAAATAGGCGATGAAATTGGAATTATTGGTCAGTTTAGAAGTTATAATAAGCAAGACGATGTAAAGAGCAAACTTATGCTCACAATATTCGTAAAAGAAATTGTAGATCCAAATGAAATTAGTGAAATAAATCAAATTTATCTTGTTGGTTATATTTGCAAAGAACCAATTTATAGAACAACTCCTTTTGGCAGAGAAATATGTGATGTTCTATTGGCAGTAAATAGAGCTTATAACAAAAGCGATTATCTTCCTTGTATTGCATGGGGAAGAAATGCAAGATTTGTGCGTGATCTTGGTGTTGGCGAAAAATTAGAAGTTCAAGGTAGAGTTCAGAGCAGAAAATATCAAAAGAAAATAGATGAAACTCACACTGAAACTAGAGTAGCATACGAAATCTCACTTTCTAGCGTAATTATTGTAGATAACGATGAGCTTAGATATAACTATGATTCAACCGATGCAGATGCAGAAGTCTACATAGAAGCGAAATAAAATAGAAAACAGCTAGTTTAGCTGTTTTTTATTTTGTTGATTTTTTGCTATTTTCATAATTTTTCATAACAAATTTAATCAACCTCAGGCACTCAAGCTCATGGAGGTCATTTTTAAGAGCAACGAGTTTTTCATATAATTCTCTTTGAGCCTTGCTTACTTTAAATTTAAGCTTGGCTTCCTGAGCAAGAATATCAGTGTAAATATCAAATTCTTCGTCAGACCTATAAAGGTCCAAAAACTCATTATAAATATCTCTTTCAAATTCATATTTCATGTTAAACTTAGTTACCATGTCCTCACCTGATTATATTATATGTCCTGATTTTGAGACTGTCAAGTATTTGTCCCTATTTTGGGATAAAATATAAGTATGGAAACATTTGGAGAAAGATTAAAGGCTCTAAGAGAAGAGAAAGGGTTATCTTTGAGAAAATTAGAAGAACTCACAGGTCTAAGTCGTTCATCATTATCAAGGTGGGAATGTTCTCAGTCTGATATTTTAGCGTCACAGCTTTCAATACTTGCAGATTTCTTTGGAGTAACAATGGACTATCTTTTTGGAAGGGAAGATTAATTTTAAATTGTCATTCTGAGCCTGTCGAAGAATCTCAACCTTAGAAAAACAAACATAAGTTTTAAAGCAGACCAGATGTTTCGACACACTCGCTATGCTCATTGCTCAACATGACATAAACTTGTCATTCTGAGCCTGTCGAAGAATCTCAACCTTAAAAAAACCACTAGCTGTTTGCTAGTGGTCGTTTTTTATATTTATTAAATCAAAAATAACATAAAAATTTTCTTTGTTTCTGCCTTGAATAATTTGTTTTTTACCCCCAGCCAAATAAATAATCAAAACATTATTTGTTTTAAGCTCAATATCAAAAATATCCTTATATTCAATTTCAGTGTATTTGCCATCTTGCTTTAGTGTAATGTGGTCAGCAAAAATTAATAAATCCGCTTGTTTTTCTGTCTTTTTATTTAGGCTATCATCATTATAAATAATTATATTTTTATAACCAACAATAAGTTTATTTTCAAAGTTATATTTCATTAAAATAAATTTTTGAAATTCTTTAGCACTATCAAAACTGTCAAATAGGTGAGTTAGGCTCAATTCTCCAGTTTCAGATAGCTCAAATGCTGTTCCGCAGTCTTCACATTTCACGCAAGAAATCTCAGAGTAGAGTGAAAAGAGCTTTTTGCAGTTAGGGCAAGCATAGATTATGCTTTCAAGGTTTTCTGCTGGTTTTCTGCCTCTTAAAAATAGAGGGTACTTTTTAATGTAGGTGCTAGCTGATGATGGCATAAATCCGTTAAATTTTTCGTTAAATTCAGTGTCAGTTAGGTTCTTTGTGTTTAGAGAAGAAATTCCAAAGCGTTGTTCAATTTTAGTTTCACATTTATTTTCTTCTGCAAGCCAAACTGGTTTAATGAAGTATGTATTAATAAGGCTAAAAAACCTAATTCTTTTGCCAAAACACTTAATAAAGTTTGTAATTTTTTCAGGAATAGCTTCATAATCACCAAAGATAGTTCTATGCTTTTCAGGAAAAATCACAAGCGACACACCAAGGTTGAATAGCTCATTAATTTTTTCATTTAGCTCTGTTAGTTTTGCAATAGAAAATTCATCATTATAAAGTTTTCTAATAATTTCATCTTTTAAAAATACATGAGAAGTTTCTATGCTGTTAGATAAAAAATACTTGTCATAATCAGAAGTTTTGTTTGAAATAAAAATTTCTGGCTCTTCTGTTGAAATTTTCATCACACTCATAGAAAATTTGTTTGCCAAAAAATATGATTTTGCTTTGCTTTTAG
>CATLBG010000015.1 GCA_949878595.1 uncultured Clostridia bacterium | reverse complement strand
ACTGCTCACAATACACATAAAAAATACACACCCTAGAGTTGTTGCATGTGATTTTTTTGAATCATCTGACGCAACATATGAAATCATTGGAACAATCAAAAGTCCTCCACCTGCTCCAAAGAATCCATTTATGAAGCCCGAAATTGTTCCAACGCCAATAAGTGCTAAACTTTTAATCCACCCATTTTTAAATTTTTCTTTCACATATTTATTATTGTTCTGAGCCCATATTTTTATTACTAAAATTTACTTTTATTTTCGTCAAAATATATTATTGTTTTGCACAAATTTTTTGATATAAAAGGTTGCTTTATGTGTACTATTTTGTTATAATAAACCTGTTTAATTAATACTATGGGACGGTCTATATGAAAAACATAAAAAATAAAATTTTTAAGCACAAAAAATCTATTGCAAGTGTTGTTCTTGCATCTATTTTAACATTCTCTTTTAATTACACTCCAATAAGTTTAATTGCAAAAAATATTGCTTCTGCATATAAATCTAGCACAACTGCTGGTAACACTTTTTATGGCAATACTAGTGTTTCAACAGAAAGCAAAATTGATGATGCAAAACTCCCTGCTTCACTTGAAAAATACTTTGAGGGCAGCAGTGCAAACTTTAATATTGAAACATATTATAGAGAACAATATTATAAGCAATTTGCAGAATATGCTGATAGTTTTTTGAGAAATGCAGAAAATCTTGTAACCACTGAAAGTGATAAAAATTATTATAACAAAGAGTATATAAATTTTTTGAATCATGTGGGATATAAAACTCTTGGCGAATACTATGAAGCAAAAAAAGATTCAGATCTTAAAAATTATAATAGTGTCATTTCTTACTTTGAATATTTTGTTACACATGAACAAACTTGGACAACAGTTGGCGGATCTGAAGATAACCATAAACTCCCTGCAATTTTTACAAATAAAATTTTAGATGTATTCACTCAACCCTTTATTTATCTTGCACTTGCAAATTATTTAATCGACATTGGTGAAGGAGTTGAAACTGGTTCAATTGAAGGCACTGATGGTCTTGAATCTGTAAATGATGATGTTTATGCAAAAAGCAAACAATATCTAAGAATTAAAAATTATATTGATAAAGGCATTTCAGAAAATATTGCAATTTATTCTTATGATGGCACAACTCAAAATAACTATGTTGCCGGAATCATTGCAAATGGTGCTCCAACCTCTTCAAAATATTATTATGAAAAAAATGCTTATGAAGAAATTACACTTCCAAATAATGTTGTTTATGAAACTCAAACTTTTGTGGTAGATGATAGAACTGAATATAAAAATGTAATTTATTATTCAACTATTTCAAAGGACACTTTGAATGCAGAACTCTCTGGCAATAGTGTTTATGACAAAATTAAAGAATTTATATCTAACGACAACATTACTGCCGACCTTGAAAGAAACCCTCTTTTATATAGACCACTTCTTCCAATTGAAGAAGGTTATCTTGGATCACAATACCCTATTTATGTCAAATATAAAAGTATCCCTTATTCAAGGTTAACATCTTCTTCACAATATAATTTATATATTGTTGATGATGATGTGACAGAAGAAGAACAATCAACATATGATTCTCTTCAATATGTTAATGTTATAACTTCAGAAGCTCTTGATAAAGACTTATATGTTAATCCTTCAACTAGAGATAAACTAAACCCAGACAGACTTTATGTTCAAGTGCCTTATAACACAAGCACAGGTGGTGATATTTACTTCCAAAGATTATTTGGAAATATAAGTTCTTCTTATCTTGAAAATTTAATTAAGAACATCTTAACTGATAAAGATGGAAATAGTCGTGTGTATTTTAAATATAACACAAAAACTGAAAAAGTTGTTTATATTGATAGTTCTGATGCTGGCAGCATGACTGCAAACCAATTTAAAGAAAAATATCCAAAATATTCTTATGTTGTTAAAGATATTAATAAATCTGAAACTGGTTATTCAAAAGATGATTATTATGAAATTGATGCAAATGACTTCTCTTCATATTTATCTGCACCTGGTTTTGATAGAGCCTTCCCTCTTTATTTTAAAAAGATAAAACTTGAATATAAGAATCTTGACACGAACAATGCATATAAAACAGAAACAACTGGTAGTGGTGACTTTGTTTATGAAATGGTAAGCAAGCCTGATGTTGATTTTAAAACAAATGAAACACCTGCCAAAACATATGAAACTTATGACACAGTAAACAACAAACTTTATGTTTTATCTGATGCAAATGTTGAAGTTAACATAAAAAATGTTGGTAACAAAACAGCAGAGGCTATCACAACAGAAATTTTAAAAGATGCAAAAAATCGTGGATTCTTTGTTAAAGTTCCTGCACACCTTGCTGCAAACATCACCCCATCAGATGGCAAAACTTATGAATTTTATTATAAACATGAAGCTCAAGAAACTAGAGCAATTTATGTTATAGACAATAAATCTGGTGCTGCAAATAATGAGGTTTATTTAAACTTACATTATAATGTAATAACAGAAGCAGAATATAACAATGAATACTTTAACTATGTTATTGTTGATTCAAGTGACCCTAACTATAACTCTAACTTTAAACTTTATTATAAATATAAAGCTGATTTAACTCCTCCATCTGCTGGTGAAGTTAATCAAAATTATAAAGATTTATTTGTTCAAAACTCAGTTACTGGTTCTAACGCAATTTATATCTTAGATACTAATGGTGTTACACCAACTGAAAAAGTTACCTATGCAAGACTTTTCTATACACCTATTGATAATACAGAATTTAATAATAATTCTGAATTCTATGTTCAACTAAGTGAACAAGAATTAAAACAATATGGTGATAATGGAAGATATACAAAACTTTATTATAAATATAAACCTAAAGATGGTTCAGAAAGTAGAAGAGTTTATATTTACTCAAACAAAACTGATGACACTTACGCTAATTTCTATTACACTGATAGTGACTATGTTGCAAGTGATTATGTTTTGATTGGAAAAGATGAAACTGGTAGAGAGCTTTATAACAAAAAAATTAGACTTGACAATCCAAGTTATATTCCTTTTGACCAACAAACATATTATTACTTCCAAAACAAAACAGCAAACAACATTAAACTCAATGCAAATAGCTATTATGTTGTTTCATTCTATGTTTACACAAATGGCTTAGTTGACAACAATACCGCAAAACCTGTAAGTGCAAGTTTATATATTACTGACACCACTGGCGTGCTAAAAGAAATTGCAATTGATAATATATCAACAAATGGAACTTGGAAACAATATTTTGCATTTATTCAAACAGACACTTTAACAGCTTCAACAATTCAATTATCACTCTATATGGGAAATAAAGATGGAATTGCTGGAACATATCAAAACACTGCTTCATCTGTTGATGGTGTAGTTTTGTTTGATGATATTAAAGTTACTTTAATTAATGAAACTGACTTTAATAAACAAACTATTGATGACAAAGATGTTACAACAGCTCCAAAAGAAGGTGAAACTGCAAACTTTGATAGTCAAGATGCATTTGGCAATGAAATTAAAATTAAGAGTTTCCCTCTTAAATATGTAAACAACTTAGTTTCTTCTAACTGGAACAATATTTTTGATTTTGACAACACTGAAGCAAATTTTGTTGATTCAACAGACAATTCCTCTGTTCAACAAAAACTCATCGAAGATTATTTTGCTAAAAATCCTGATGCACTTGAATATGATCTTGCATCTTTTGAAAGTGATGGAAAATTATGGCACTATTATATTAGCAGAGATAATTCAGGTCAGAATAAAAATGAATTTAATGACTATAAAGATTCTTATCTTAATGGAAAAGTAAATGTTTCTGTTATAGAAGAAAGTGAAATTGATAAAACTGTTAAAGATGACGATGATAAAGATGATAAAGATGATAATGATAAAAAACCTACTGACGAAACTGATGTTTTAACAGTAGACTCAACTTTTAATAGAAATAACAAGGTTTTAAAAATTGAAAACACAGATAGACTTAGATCTCTTGGTGTTATGTCTGCCCCATTTGTTATTGAACAGAATCAATATTACAAAATTACTGTTTGGGTTTATTCTCCAGATAAAGATGCAACTGCAACCATTAAAGCAGAATCAATTATTGGAACAGAAAAAACTCCAACTAGAGGTTCTCTTGTTTCAACATCTGCTAATGTAAATGCAAACCTTAAAGGCTATAGCACTACCCCAACAAATGAATATGGTTGGATATCTATAAGTTTCTATATTGAAGGAAACGCTTATGGAAATGAAAGTGTTTATCTTGCACTGCTTGCAGACAAAAACCAAACAATCTACTTTGATAACATTTCTATTGAAAAAGTTACAAGTTCAATCTATACAACTGCAAGTTCTGACTCAGATAATACAACTTATTGCTTGTCTTTATCACCAAGTTCAATGCTTATTTCTCGTGGAATTACAAATGGCTACTTCAACTCTGTCAACGTTACTGATAACTATAATGATATAGACTACACAATGCCAAGAACTGCAAAGAACTGGACATTGCAAAAAACTAATTCATCTTCAGTAATTGCTGGCGTTGTTCCAACTTCTGATGAATATATTGATAATAACAAAACAAGCAATTTCTATTATGAATATAATGGAAATAACCTACCTTTCAATAGATCAGAAACAAGATATGCTAATAATCTATTTGGAATTTATGCTCCAAAAGAAATAATTTCACCTATTGAAGGAGCTGATCAAAGCGGAAAAAAAGTTGCAGTAACTCACAACTATGCAATTTATAGTTCATCAACAAGTCTTTCATCTAACAAAGTCTTTGAAATTTCATTCGATTTCTTTGCAGGCTTAGATTTTAATGGAACAATGATTGCTAACCTTTATGCAGGTTCAGTTAATGAAAATAGAATAATCTCTTCATTCTCTATTGATTCAAAAGATATTGATTCAGGCTGGCAAACTTATACATTTATAGTTCAAACTGCTGTCTCATCTCAAAGTGTATATCTTGAGATTGGTATTGAAGATGCATCTGGAACATGTTTCTTCCAAAAAGCAAAAAGCGTTCAATCTGATTTTGCTTCAGTTGAAGAAGCAAGAGACAACTATGTTGACCTCAAGTCTGATATGAGCAAAGTTAAATTTATCAATCTTAGAAATTTAACTGGAACAATTCATGGAAATGAAGCAGACGAAAATAGAAATTATACTTCTAATGAATATTCAACTTCTCTAAAAAATACTTCAAGCTATACCGTTGGTCAATCAGGAACAGTTGTTACAAATATTTATAGTAAAGAAACAAAGGCTGAATATTGGACAATTAAATATACTGATAAAATAACTTATTATATTAAACAAGTTGAAAATAGTGAAACTGGAGCAAAAGAATATAAACTCTATAGTGATTCAGTCTTCACAAAAGAAGTAAGTAAAGACGCTGATGGCTTCTATAGAATTGATGGAAAACGATGTGAATTTGAAGAAAGCTCTAGCGGTAAAACTCTTAAACTAATTGTCGGAAATAGCAAAACACCATATGATGCAACTGCTGTTAATAAAACAACATATACTTACACATTTAATGAAGATGCTGTTATTGGAGATACTATAATCCCTAAGGAATCTCTTGAAAATAATATTTCAGGAAACTTGTTCATTTTAGCAAACAACAAATCTACTGATTACTCAAGTTATTCCCCTGTTTACACAAAAACACTAAGCACTTCTTCATATTATGTTTTGAAGATTTATGTAAAGACAAGTGAAATTGTTTCATTTAATTCAAATTCTGAATCAGGTCTTAACATAAATATTAAATCTATTTCAACATCTTGGAACAATATTTCAACAGTTTCTAATGAATCTGATGAAAACAATGGCTTTGTTTGTTATCAAGTTTTGATTTCTACTAACAAAACTTCAGTTAGCAACTTTGGCGTTGAGTTCTCTCTTGGAACTGATAAAAATCCTTGCAGCGGTTATGCAATTATTGCAGGTGTGGTTCTTGAAACATTCTCTTCTGAAACTTTATTTAATGAATATGCTAGCACACTTTCAGATGATGATAAAACTGTTAAAAGATTCTATGGCGAAACAACTTCATCAAATGGAGATGATGATGACGATGATGATAAACAAGTTTCAACTTGGGCAACATTCTTCTATATCTTCTCTTCACTATTGCTTGGACTTGTTCTCGTAATTGCCCTTGTTGCAATTATTGTTAAAAAACACCCAATCAAACATAAGAAAGCTAAAGGCACCGAAAATATTGTTTTGACAGATACTCCAACAATTCCAACAACACCATCAACTTCATCAAAGAAAAAATCTAAAAAACAAAATAAAGAAGTTGATGAAGAAGTTGAAACAACTGAAGGAGACGATGGATTCGTTTAAACAAAAAAATCACCAGATTTACTGGTGATTTTTTAATACTCACTAAATTATAAAAAGATTGCAATATACGCAATCTTTTATTTTATAATTTTTTTATATAGCATGTCTTTTTACGAACTAATTCTCTATCAAACATTTCAAGTGAAGAAATAGCATTTGTGTTTGTTTCTAATTGAACACCAGTATCTGCATACTTTATTGTAGGAATTTTATTAAGTCTATCTAAAAGTTTTTTAATAATAAAGCCTGTAACTCCAAGTTTTTGGTATTCTTTTTTAACTGCAATAATTCCAAGTTCAACAGCATTTGGATGCTTGATAGCATGAAGCCATCTTATAAAACCAAAAGGAAAAGCTCTTCCATTTGATTTTTTTAATGCATCTGCAAGTGATGGCCAAGTTAAACCAAAACCTATAACCTTATCTTCTTTATTGAAAACTAAGCAAATATATTTTAAGTCTAGCATTATTTTAAATGTTGAAATAACTTGCTTTCTGAGTTCTTCATTAAATGGCATTGTTCCATAAAGGTCATAAAATGCTTCATCAACTAAATCAAAAAAGTCCCCACCATGTGCTTTAATAAGTGCATTCATGCTTTTAAATTTCTTTTCATGAAAACCATAACGCTTTTCAACAAGACTAGCAACTCTTTCTACCCTTTCATCTTTTTTCATAGGAAACTTAAAACGCCATTCAACCCACTTTGCATCTGGAGTATAGCCATAACTTTCTACATATGTCTGATAGTATTCAGCATTATAACTTGCCACATAAGAACCTTTATGCTCAAAACCATAGGTTTGAAGACCTTCTCTTTCAAGATCATCATAGCCAAGTGGTCCATGAATATATTCCATTCCATGCTCTTTTGCCCACTTTTCTGCTGTGCCTAAAAGTGCATGAGCAACCTTTTCATCATCAATAAAGTCAAATCTTGTAAACCTTGCATATTTTGCATTATTCTTCTCATTGAATGGAAATAAAATTACAGCAGCTATTCTGCCAACAACTCTGCCATCTCTTTCGGCCAAAAAATAAGCTTGTTCACATTCTTTAAAGTGAGCATTCTTTTTTGTGGTCATTTTATATTCATCCATCTCAAGTGGTGGAATGTAATTTGGATTATTCTTATAAAGTTCTGTTGGAAACTTCACAAATTTCTTATAATCTTTTCTTTTATGGATTTGTCTTACTGTAAGCATAATTTCTCCTACGCTTAAATTATATTATATCTCCCCCAATAACACAATTAAATAAAATAAAAATATTAAAATTTTTAGATAAGTCAAAGTCAGTCAAGTTATAGATTAGAATTTTTTGTCGAATAAAATACTAACTTAATATTTCAAAACATAATTTCATATGTCTTAATATGAGTAAATTATTAAAAGCTATGTTTTGTGTTACATTTTTTTCTATTGCTACTAGAGCAATGGGATTTATCTTAAAAATATATTTATCTAGAAAAATGTCTACTGAACTTCTGGGAAGTTATCAAGTTGCAATGAGTATATTTGCAGTTTTGATGACATTTGTTTCTAGTGGAATCCCTGTCGTTTTATCAAGAAATGTATCATATTATTATGGAAAAAATGACAAAAAAGCAATTGGTTCTATAGTTTCCTCTGGCCTAATTTTAACAGGAATCATTTGCGTTATTGCTTCTTTTATTGTTATATTTTTTCCAAATTTATTAAATTTAATCTTTACATCAAATGCCTCATCAGAAATGCTACTTATATTGCTACCAGCACTCATCTTTAGTTCAATTTATGAAGTTTTACGTGGTGCTCTTTGGGGAGAAAAAAAGTTTTTTGCAATAAGTTTTACAGAATTTATTGAACAAGTTACTAGAATAATAATTATTGTCCTTTTGTTTGAAACAACTTTTTTGAATATGTCTCTCACAAACAAAACTGCCCTATCTCTTAGCCTTGCGTGCATAATTTCATCAATCATTGTTGTTGCAATCTACATCAAACGAGGCGGAAATCTCGCCAACCCTAAATATGAATTCAAAAATTTACTTAAATCTAGTTCACCTGTCACAGCAGTTAGAACAGTTTCTTCAGCAGTTTCATCAATCATTGCAGTTATCATTCCAATCAGACTTATGGATTATGGCTTAACATCTGCAGAAGCTTTATCTGAGTTTGGTATTATAATGGGCATGACTTTCCCTCTTTTAATGGTTCCATCAACCTTAATTGGTTCACTTGCCGTTACAATGATTCCATCAATTAGTGAACAATCTAATGATATTGATAATGGTGAGCTTAAAAATACTAATATTTTAAAAAGTAAAATTAATCTTGCAATAAAAACCACTGTTGTATTCTCTTCAATTCTGTTGCCTCTGTTTGCAGCACTCGGTGTTCCAATATGCAAATTTATTTTTAACAATTCAAAAGCTGGAATATACCTTTCTGCTGGAGCATTAGTTATGATTCCTATGGGATTATCACAAATCACCTCATCAATTTTAAATGCAATTGGACTAGAGCTAAAATCACTTAAAAATTATGCTATTTCAGCCTCACTTCTAATAATCTCTATACTACTTCTACCAAGATTTATTGGAACCTATGCACTTTTAGTTGGTTATGCACTTATGTCAATAACCTCTGCAAGCTTAAATATATTAATGCTTGCAAAACGTAAACTCATAAAATTTACATTTGTTAAAACAATTTTAGTAATGTTGATTGTTTCTATTATTTGCGGATTGATTGGTTTCTCAATTTATTCTGTGCTTGCAAGGTTTAGTATTTTTGCACTTTTTGCTAGCAGCATTCTTACTATGCTATCTGTATTGCTACTTATATATATATTTAATATTGCAGATTTTAAAATTGTTATTTTTAGAAGAAGACGTGCAAAAGCTTGAGGCATATAGCCCCAAGCTTTTTTATAAAATATTTTCTTGAGAAATTCTAAAGTCATCTGAATAGTGAGCACAATAATCTATTAGAGCAGCAAGTTCTGCATATGCCTCAGTATAATCATTTTCTTCAACATAAACAGCTATTCTTGCAAGCCCTATTTCAATGTCCTTTACCCAGGTGTGCCAAATTAAACATTTTATCACTTTTAATTTTTTATGCCAGTTTTCATGAATTGAATAAGCTTTGTTAATCAATTCTTCAGTATCAATTTTCTCTTTATTTTCTGTCAATTCAATCTCTAAACTTTCTAGTGAGTTTATAAGCCAATTAAAAGATTTATTTATATATGATGATTCTAATATGCAACCTGTGACAAGAATTGCCGTTAATGTTATCATAACAATCCACTTTTTTACCATTTGTCACCACCATCAAAGTTCATTTGAAAGGAATAATATTCCTGAGCATTCTTCCCTTGAATAAAAACTTCCCCATTGTTATCAAGAGTTAAAATTAAAACATCTTTAACTCTTTTTAATTTTGCCTTATCCAAACATTTCCCAATAAACTTTTCATTTATGCCAGCAAGTGCAATATTTTCTTTCATAAGCTTGCCGTCCATAATAATATTCATAGGTAATGTATTTTGACTGACTTTGATTTTTAAATCTTCTCTAGTGATTGGTTCTGTCTGAGCTTTTTTAATTACACATAAATTTCCATTGGTTTCAAGTATTGCATATGCTACATCTGCAAGGTTAAATACATCACAGCCACGAACAAGTTCCATCAAATCATCAAGAGTCATATTGAGAGCTTTAAGTTCTTTGAAGTCTATACCCTTTGGACTAATAACAATTGCTGGCCTGCCTGTTAAAATGTATCTGGCTATCATAGATTTTCTTGCTAAGAAACATATGAAAAAATGAACAATCAAAAGCGTTAGAATTGGAACAATGCCATGTGCTAGTGGAACTGAAAGCTCTGCCATTGGAATACATGCAAGATCTGCTATAATTAATGTTATTACAAACTCAAAAGGTTGCATTTCACCAATTTGCCTTTTACCCATAAGTCTTATTACAACCAAGACACAAAAATATATTATAATTGATCTAAGTAACATTATAGCCATATATATTAATAATTTCAATTTTGCAAAAAAAAATACATGCAAATCGCATGTATTTTTTTAAGCATTAACAATATATCTAAATTGAATTGTTTCTTCTTTATAGTTTTCATAGTTAACCTGAGCAGACTTAACAATATTGTCACCTAAGTTTGTATAAAGCAAACTTGTCATTCCATCAGTAACTTTAACATAAACATTTTTTAGCATTTCAATCATTTCATTAGTTTCTGCATCTTTAACTGAAATCAAATATGTGTCATACACAACCTTCATGTAGATATCATTGTTTGATGTTTTTAATGTTTGATTTCTATTGAATACAAATACACCATTTGAATTATAACCTGTGCAAGGAGCTTCAGCAGTAATGCTTGCAGATGTTATAGATACATCACGAGTTTTATCTGTAAAGTTAACAAATTTATATGTATGAATTGCAATAGGATCTCCCTCTTTATCTAAAATTTCTGTTCTAGCAGAAATATTTATTGCTCCATTTTCATAGTTTGCTTGAATTTCATACTTATTATTATTACTTTCTCCATATTTAACTGTTAATGTATCTCCGCTTATTTTATAACTGTAGGTACTATCATAATTTCCATCAAAAAGATACCAATCATTATTAGTTTTTTGATAGAACTTTACTACACCACCTGCTTCAAGTGAAAACATAATTCCTGTTTCTTTAATAGATTTATAAGCTGCAACCTCTGAAGTTGTTCCATTTTGTTTAACTTGATGATTCTTCATATAATATAATCCAGTTTTGATTACATTATATGGAATTTCTAGAGTTTGTGATTTGTATGTGAGTTTCATCACGCCATGTGCTTCAATTGAGGTTGAAAAGTCATTAACTTTAACAGATTTTGAAGTTAAATCAATATATTTTGCTGTTCCATTTTTGTAAGTAACTTTTAATTTTGCATCTTCATAGTCTGGAACAGTGGTTTCGTTTACAAGATAAAGTGTTTGAATTTGACCTTCAATTTCTACACTTACTATATTTTTAGATCTAAACACTACATAACCCAAATAACATAGTCCCGCTAAACAGGCAATAACTAAGATTATTGAAATGAACTTTTTCATTTGGTACCCCCCCCCCCACTTAATCTTTTGTTATTATATAATAATATTATAGCATATTTTAAAGTCATTTTCAATAGGTTTAGATAAAATATTTTGCTAGCAAAATTAAGTAAAATTTTGCCTATTTTGATAAAATTTCACTCAATGCTGCTCCTGTATATGAGTTTTTGCATGCCACAATTTGTTCTGGAGTGCCACTTGCAACAACAGTTCCACCGCCATCTCCGCCCTCAGGACCCATATCAATAATATAGTCTGCAACTTTGATTAGATCTAAATTGTGTTCAATAACAACAACACTGTTGCCACCTGCTGTTAACCTTTGCAAAATTCCAACAAGTTTTTCAACATCATAAGTGTGAAGACCTGTGGTTGGTTCATCTAGAATATAGATAGTTTTGCCAGTAGGCCTTTTTGAAAGTTCTGTTGCAAGTTTAACCCTTTGAGCCTCACCACCTGAAAGTGTTGTTGCTGACTGACCAAGAGTTATGTAGCCAAGTCCAACATCATAAAGTGTTTGCAGTTTATTTTTTATGCTTGGAATGTTATAGAAAAACTCAAGAGCATCTTCAACAGTCATGTTCAATACATCATTGATATTTTTTCCTTTGTAAGTAACCTCTAGTGTATTTTTATTATAGCGTTTACCACCGCATTCATCACAAGTTACATAAACATCAGGCAAGAAATGCATTTCTATTTTAAGCACACCATCTCCACCACAAGTTTCACATCTGCCACCTTTAACATTAAAACTAAATCTTCCTGCAGTGTAACCTTTAGCTTTAGATTCTGGACAACTTGCAAATAGTTCTCGAATTGCAGAGAATACACCAGTGTATGTAACAGGATTACTTCTTGGAGTTCTACCAATTGGACTTTGGTCAATTACAACAACCTTATCTATATTTTCTGCACCCTTTAAATCTTTATATGCTCCCTCTGTTAAATATGATTTATTAACTCTATTTGCCAATGCTGGATACAATATTTCATTAATAAGACTCGACTTTCCACTGCCAGAAACTCCAGTTACTACAACAAAAAGACCAAGAGGTATTTTTACATTAATATTTTTAAGATTATTCTGCTTAGCACCGATAATTTCAAGTGCTTTGTCTGACATAGGTCTTCTATTTTTAGGCACTGGAATAGATTTTTTGCCTGAAAGATAATCACCTGTAATAGAATTTTCTGCTCTCATAATCTCTTCAGGAGTGCCTGTGGCAACAATTCTTCCACCATGAATTCCAGCCTTTGGACCTACATCAACAATAAAGTCTGCTTCTCTAATTGTATCTTCATCATGTTCAACAACCAAAACACTATTGCCAATATCTCTTAAATGCTTAAGTGTATCAATCAGTTTTTTTGTATCTCTTGGATGAAGACCAATGCTTGGCTCATCAAGCACATATAAAACCCCAGTAAGTCCACTACCTATTTGACTGGCAAGCCTAATCCTTTGAGCCTCACCACCCGAAAGTGTATGAGCAGTTCTTGATAATGTTAAATAATCTAAACCTACATCAATCAAAAATTTTAATCTAGCATTTATTTCTTTGAAAATCGAGTGAGATATTGCTTTTTCTTTTTCCGAAAGTTTTAAGTTCTGAATCCAATCACGAATATGAACAACATTCATATCAGTTACGTCAATTATAGATTTACTATCAATTTTAACTGCAAGAGCTTGAGGGTTAAGTCTTTTCCCTCCACATACCTTGCAGGTTTTTGTAATCATATATTTTTCAATTTCTGAGCGAACAAAGTCACCAGCAGTTTCATGTCTACGATAAAGAGCTGGAATAATTCCATCAAATTTGCCATAGAAACTTTCACCATTCCACACCATATTTAGTTTTTCACCATTTGTGCCATAGAAAAGTTCATCTAGAGCCGCTCTTGGAACATCTTTAAGTGGTGTATCAATTTTAAAATGATGTTTTGTGGCAAGTGCTCTAAAAATAACACCTCCATAGCCATAGTCTCCCCAACCAAGTTGTGAGATTGCACCATCTTCAAGTGACATATTATAATCTTTTACAATTAAGTCTTCTTCAATTGTATTTTTTGAACCAATACCTGAACATTCTGGGCAGGCACCAATTGGAGTATTAAAACTAAATAGTCTAGAAGATATTTCATCAAAAGAAAATCCGCAGTTTGGACAACTATGCTTAGTTGAATATAAAACCTCTTCACCATTTGTATCAATAACTACAACACCATCTGCAAGTTTTATGGCAGTTTCTAAACTTTCACCAAGCCTAGTAGCCATATTGTCTGTTCTTATAAGCCTATCAACCACAACATAAATATCATGTTTTTTATTTTTTTCTAAAACAATTTCATCATCAAGACTATAAACTGTTCCATCAACTTTTACACGCACATAGCCTTTTTTTCTGAATTCTTCAAATAATTCTCTATACTCTCCTTTTTTTGCTCGAATAACTGGAGCAATAACCATAATTTTTGCACCATTTTCACATGCCATAACAAGTTTTACGATTTGGTCAACTGAAAGAGTTTGAATTTGCTTTCCGCAATTAACACAATATGGCACACCAATGTTTGCAAATAAAAGTCTAAAATAATCATAAATTTCAGTGACTGTTCCAACAGTTGACCTTGGATTTGCTGATGTTGTTTTTTGATCAATTGCAATTGCTGGAGAAAGCCCATCAATTTGCTCTACGTCAGGCTTTTTCATCTGACCTAAAAATTGCCTTGCATAAGATGACAAAGACTCCATATAGCGTCTTTGTCCTTCAGCAAATATTGTGTCAAATGCTAAGCTTGACTTTCCACTACCAGATAAACCAGTAAACAAAACTAGTTTATTTCTTGGCAAAGTCACACTAACATTTTTTAAATTATTTTCTTTTGCTCCAACTATTTTTATATATTCTTCCATATTATCTCCAATGTGTTATGTGACGCATAACACTTGTATTTTTCAGCATTTACAGCAATTTTTACCTATCTGACAGGCGTTGATTTTCTTGTTCTTTCATATACTTTATTTCGTGTTTTTTCAATCTTTTCTATCCTCTTATATTCTTTGCCCTCCACTTTTGCCTTAAGTTCTGCTATTCTATCACGAAGCTCAATTGCCTTTTCAAAATCTAATGATTTGACAGCAACATTCATAAGGGCTGTTAAACTCTCAATCTTTTTGGTGATGTCCTCTGGCTTAAGCGAAGATATATCAGTTTCTTTTGTTGTTATTTTTAATGTATTAACAATATCTTTAACTATTGTCTTTGGAACAATGCCATGTTTCTCATTATATGCCTTTTGAATATCTCTTCTTCTATTCGTTTCATCTATCGCTCTTTTCAGGCTATCCGTCATCACATCGGCATACATAATAACTCTACCCTCTGCATTTCTCGCAGCTCTTCCAATAGTTTGAATAAGAGCACCTGTGCTTCTAAGAAATCCCTCTTTGTCTGCATCTAAAATTGCAACAAGCTTAACCTCTGGCAAATCCAATCCTTCTCTTAAAAGATTGATACCAACAAGCACATCACTTTCACCACTTCTAAGTTGATTAATGACAGTGATTCTATCCATAGCCTTAATCTCTGAATGCAAATATGTTGTCTTTATTCCCTTTTCCACTAAATACTTAGATAGTTCTTCTGCCATCTTTTTTGTTAAAGTGGTAACCAAGCACCTGCCACCATCATCAATGGTTTTGTTGAGCTCTCCAATAAGATCATCAATCTGATTTTTAACTGGTTTAACAATAACCTCAGGATCAAGCAATCCTGTAGGCCTAATAAGTTGCTCAGCAATATTATCTTGATGTTCCATTTCATATTCTGCAGGGGTGGCAGATACACAAATGATTTGATGAAATTTATTCTCAAATTCTGCAAATGTTAGCGGTCTGTTATCAAATGCAGACTTTAACCTAAAACCATATTCAACAAGAGCATCTTTCCTTGCCCTATCCCCATTATACATGGCTCTAATTTGTGGAAGCGTCATATGACTTTCATCAACCAAAACCAAAAAGTCATCTGGAAAATAGTCCATAAGCGTATAAGGTGTTTCACCTGGCTGTCTTCCATCAAAATAACGAGAATAGTTTTCTATGCCACTACAAAATCCAATTTCTCTCATCATTTCAATATCATAACTTGTGCGTTGTTTAAGTCTTTCTGCCTCAAGAAGTTTTCCTCTAGATTTCAAATCCTCAACTTCTATCTCCATATCTTTTTCAATGTTTGCAAGGCATTTTTCCATTCTTTCCTCACCAACCACATAGTGAGTTGCAGGATAAATTGCTATATGCTCAAGTGTAGAAATCGCATGACCAGAGACAGCTTCTATCTCAGAAATCTTATCTATTTCATCTCCCCAAAACTCAATTCTAACTGAATATTCACTTGAGTTTGCTGGAAAGACTTCTAGAGTATCTCCATTAACTCTAAAAGACCCACGCTGAAAATCTATATCATTACGCTTGTATTGATTTTCTACAAGCCTTGCAATTACTTTGTCTCGAGATATCTGCATACCTGGGCGAAGTGAAATTGCCATTTTGTGATATTCACTAGGTTCACCCAAACCATATATGCAAGAAACTGATGCCACAATTATAACATCTCTTCTTTCAAAGAGCGAACAAGTTGCAGAGTGACGAAGTTTGTCTATTTCATCATTCATGCTTTGAACCTTTTCTATATAGGTATCAGAACTTGCAATATATGCTTCTGGTTGATAATAATCATAGTAAGAAACAAAATAATTTACTGAATTATTTGGAAAAAATTCCCTAAACTCATTGCATAGCTGTGCTGCCAGCGTTTTGTTGTGTGCTATAACCAAAGTTGGACGTTGAACTTTTTCAATAATATTTGCCATAGTAAAAGTTTTACCACTTCCGGTAACACCAAGCAAAACCTGAGTTCTCAGCCCATCATTAAGCCCTTCAACCAAACTATCTATTGCTTGAGGTTGATCTCCTGTTGGCTTGAACTTTGAATGAATTTCAAATTTTTTCTCTTCCATATGCCTTTCGTATAGTGCTATTATAACCAAAAGCAAAGCATTTTACAATTACTTATGTCATAAAAAATTTACAAAAATAAAAATAAGACTGAAGTTATCAGCCATATTTTTTATTTATTTTGATTATTTGAAAATTGTGACTTTCCTGTTAAAAGCGTTCTAAGTTTATCAACGCCTTGTTCATCATAATTAAAACTAAATCCATATGAATTAAGTTCGTCAATCAAACTTTTTCTCTGCAATTCTTCTGGCTGATTATAATAGTCTGGATTGTCATGATAAACCACCAAGCCAACATTATCAATTTCTTGAAGTTGGACTCTTGAATTTTTGTTTGGCATTTTATATTGATAATCTCTCTTGAATGTATCAAAAAACAATAGCCAGCCATTGCCCTCAATTTCATTTATATACTTTTTTAAATCTTTGCCGCTAAAGCTAAAGTTATCTTTTTTCTTTTTATCAAAAAGTTTATAATTTTTTGCAGTATAACTTTCAGCAAAATCGCCACTAAACTCAGTGCCACCAAAAGCCCAAACTTCTCTCAAAATTACGCAAGAATCTTTAATTTGTTTTTCAGTCATTTTTTCGAGTTCCTTGCGAGTTTTGTTTGTGTAATACAAATCGTGTGTTTCGCATGAAAACATGTTTTCTGCACCCTGTTTTTCAAGCATAGATTGATAATATTCTATATCTTCATCTAAAAGTAATCCAATTTCAACAATTGTCTTTTCCATAAGTATCTTCTCCTAAAAACATTATAAACAATTTTTCTTTCCATGCAAATAAAAAAACAAGGGCTTAAACTCCCCTTGTTTTTTTATTAATCTCTTCTTAATGCATCTATTGGTTGCATATTGCTTGCCTTAACTGCTGGGAACATTCCAAAAATTAAACCAATTGCTGTGCAGAAGCCAAGACTCATTGCAACAACCCAGCCAGGAATAAGAAGTGTTATTCCCATTACACTGCCAATAATTGCAGAAGCAATAGCGGAAATAATTAAACCAATTGCCCCACCAATTAAAGACAAAAGCAATGCCTCAATCAAAAACTGAACAAGTATTGATGACTTTTTTGCACCAATAGCTTTTCTGATTCCTATTTCTCTTGTTCTCTCGGTCACCGCAACAAGCATGATATTCATAATGCCAATTCCACCAACAATTAGAGAAATAACTGAAATTACAGTTAACATAATGGTTAAAATATCCATAACTTGTGAAATAATATCCGCAACTGAGCTCATTGAAACCATCATATAGTCTCTCAAAATTATTATTCCTTTTTCTGCAAAAGCAACTGCAATCTTGTTTATGCTCTTGCTCATAACATCTTCTGTTTTATATCTAAAATATGCATATGAAATAATAGTATCATCTAAGCTTTCTGCATTACTCACAACACCAAGATTGTCTTCATTAAGAAGCATAAAACAAGTTGCAATTTCTGATGGATAGGTTTCATTCATAATATCTGCAATACTTGGTCCTTCAGATTCTCCATTTTCAAACGAAAAAGAAAATAAAGAATTATCCTCGTTTTTTGAAATACCAACAATTTTGTAAGTTTTTGCCTTTTCTCCAGAATACATGTCTTCAATTTCAATTGAATCTGATGTTAAACCCTCACCTTCAAAAAATCCATTTAAACTTAACTTAGCATTATCATTGGAAACATTAACAAATTGCTCAACATTTAAAACTATATTGTTCCCCTCAATTGTTGATGAAATAACTGAAAGCTTAAGTTTTTCTAAAACAAAACTATTCAATTTTTCAAGAAGAGAATTATCTAAGGCAACATCATTTGAAAATGAAATAACAATTCTAGTTCCTATACAATCTATTCCAAGTGAAATTTCTTTTCCAATTATTTTATCTCTATCTGTATTTGGAAAAAATCTTTCAATAAAGTCATTGTCAACTAAAATTTCGTCTGAATTTTCTGGAAACTTACCTTCATACTTAAAGTTATAAACCTCAGCAAAATTTTTATCTACACCATAAATTGTTGTGTCTAAAGCCTTTGATCTCGCTTTCAAACTCATAAGCATCATGGCAATAGCCCACTTCTCTTCATCATTTTCTTTCCAATAGTTTAACTGTTCTTCTGAAAAATAATATGGCTTATCATTTTTAATATAATCTTTTATATCTGTGTCATCAACACCATCTAAACTATCAAGAGCAACTATAGAATTTTTTGTTACTGCTATTGAATATTCAAAATAATCTTCAACATTCTTGTCTTTTGGTTGAACAGATTTTATTGTCTCATTAACATTTGAATATGTCATTTTGCTATCCGATGAACCCATATTCATTATTGCAGCCAAAGTGCTTTGGTCTCTAATTGAAGACACAACCGCATTAGACACACCTTGTGCAACCGTTGTTAAAAGTGATACAGTTAAAACACCAATTATTATTCCAAGCATAGTGAGAAAACTTCTCATCTTGTTTGAGAATAACGACTTGCATGCCATTTTAATTGCTTGCCAAAGATGCATTTAGTTTTCCTCCTTTGTTTTTGAATTTTTAGGCTTTTTTCTTTGTTTAGAGCTTTCAGTATTTTCTGGTTTAATTTCACCATATGAAATAATATTTTCATTAATTTCATCGCTATCAATTTTACCATCATGAATACGAACAACTCTTCTTGAAAGCTTAGCAATTTCATCATTATGTGTGATTATTATTATTGTTGTTCCTTTATCATTTAGGTTTTTTAAAATTTTCATTATCTCATCGCCAGTAACTGAGTCTAAATTTCCAGTTGGTTCGTCTGCCAAAATACACATTGGCCTAGTTGCAAGAGCCCTTGCAATGGCAACTCTTTGTTGCTGACCACCAGAAAGCTCACCTGGTTTATGTTTCATTCTCTCTTTCATGCCTACCATTTCAAGTGCTTCTGTAACTCTTTCTTTTCTTTCAGCTATTGATACTCCTTGATAAATTAATGGAAGCTCTACATTTTCATACGCTGATAAATTTTGCAAAAGATTAAACCCTTGAAAAATGAATCCCATTTTTTTGTTACGCAAAAAAGCAAGTTGATTTTCACTATATTTTGAAATTTCAACTCCATCAACAAAATAACTACCTTCAGTTGCCTCATCTAAACAACCAATGATGTTCATCATTGTAGATTTGCCAGAGCCAGAAGGTCCTATAATTGTCACAAATTCACCATCATTGATTGAAAGATTTATGCCATCAAGTGCCTTTACTGTGCTGTCACCCATCTTATAATATTTTTTTATATTCTTTAATTCAATCA
>CATLBG010000014.1 GCA_949878595.1 uncultured Clostridia bacterium | reverse complement strand
ATAAAAGATTAATTGATAAAGGAATATCTAGAGAAGAGTTTTTAAATCCAAGTTTAAGTGGTCTGCGTGATGCAAACAATCTCAAAGATATGTCTTTTGCTGTTCAAAAAATAAGAGAGGCTATCAAAAATAATAAGAAGATATTAATTTTTGGTGATTATGATTCAGATGGAATTTGTTCATCTGCTATGCTATATCTATATTTTAAATCTATTGGAGTTAAAGTTGATGTTTTTATTCCGAATAGGTTTGAAAATGGATATGGAATTTCAGTAGAAGCGATTGATGAAATTGAATTTGAGTATGCACCAGACCTTGTTATTACTGTAGACCTTGGCATAACTGCGGTTGAAGAAGTTGAAATTTTAAAGCAAGAAAACATAGATGTTATTATAACTGACCATCATATTCCATTAAGCGAGCTTCCAGATACGGTAGTTGTTGATCCAAAGGTTGACCCAGAAGGAATGTATGGTTTTGATGGTCTTTGTGGGGCAGGTGTTGCACTTAAGCTTATTGAAGCACTTGCAGGTAGGGAAGAGGCTTTAAAATATTTAGATATTTGTGCTATTGCTACAGTTGGAGATATTGTTCCACTAATTGATGAAAATAGAATTATTGCAAAGTTTGGTATTGATAAAATAAATTCAGGCGATTGTTTGCCAAGTCTTTCATTTATTAAAGAAAAGTGCGATATAGACAAGCTGACTTCAACTGATATTAGTTTTAAAATTGTTCCAAAAATAAATAGCTGTGGGCGAATGAGTAGTGCGATTAAAGCCTTTTCTTTTTTGGTTGAAACTGATCCTAAACAGCTTGAAATTAAGTATGCCGAAATTGAAACAGATAATATGCTCCGTTTATCTAGTATAGAAACTGGAAATAAAGAAATATCTAAAATATTAGAAAAATTTGATCAATCAGAGCCATCAATCCTAATTAAAGGAAACTTTCATGAGGGAATAATTGGTATTTTGTCTTCTCGAGTTTGCCATGATTATAGTAAGCCAGTAATCATATTTACAACTGATGAAAATGGCTATTTAAAGGGCAGTGGAAGAAGCACAGAGAGTGTTAATATTCATGAAATTATTGTGTCACTTTCTGGCTTGCTCGAAAATTTCGGTGGTCACAAAATGGCTTGTGGACTTACAATTTCACCAGAAAATTTTGATGAATTTAAGGCAAAATTTAATGAAAAACTGCTAGAGCAAATTAAAACTAAAGAAGAAATTTCTAATGAATTTCAATATGACATTGAGATTAATGATGATGATATAAATTTAAATTTCATAGGTCAACTTGAGCTTCTTGAGCCTTATGGCTGTGAAAATGAAAAGCCAATTTTAGCAATAAAACAGGGCAAAATGACAGCTGAACCAGTTAGTGATAAAGCCTTTAAACACTATAGACTTTCAACAAAGAAGAACAATTCTATTATATGTTTCAATGGCTATAAAGACATGCTTGCCGCAAGATCTGTTGCAGAAAAATTGCTTACTATTGACCTAGGAACAAGCACTTATAAGGGCAGAGAAAATATTAATGTTGTGCTTAAAAATTTAAAGTTAATTTATGCAAATTTTGATGGACTTGAAAAGCAAAAATTGCTTAGTGCTATAATGAATAAATATTATTCAATTTTTGATTTTAACAAGAGAGAAAATTATCATTTAGAAGATGATTTATATGCAGTTTCTGCACAAAAATTTAATGAGAATTCACAAGGAACAATTGTTGTTGCAACTTCTAGTGAAGACCTTGAAAACCTAGAAAAACACGGCATTGACACAAAAAAGTATGTTGCTTTTGAACCAGAAAAAAATGGAAAAAATATCATTGTTTGTTCTGGCAGAGGAGTATATAGACTATCTGATGCAAAAGGTTATAAAAATATAATCTTTTTAAACCGCGTTTTTGATGACGAACATCTATATTTTTCTCAGAAACTAGAAACTTATGAAAACAAAACTATTTTTAATCAAAAATTGGAGCTTTCTGGAGATAGAGAAATCTTTATAAAAGTTTATAAATTAATAACTGAATTTAGTGAGATAAAAGCAAATGATGAGCTTGAACTTGCTGAAAAACTTTCACTTAAAGATAGATCAGTTTCAGCACCACAGATTTTGTTTTGTATGTTAGTGTTTATGGAACTTAATTTTATTGAGTTTGATGAGATTCTTTGTAATATGAAACTTTTAAATTCGAAAAAAATGGAGCTTTCGTCTTCAAAATTATTTAAGGAGGTGGCTAGCAGTGAAAACTTTGGAAAATGAGTTTTTAGAACTTGTTAAAAAGCAATATCCAAAAAGTGCAGACAAAATTATTGAGGCATATAAATTTGCACTTAGTGCACATGATGGTATTAAACGCAAGAGTGGAGAACCATATATTGTGCACCCACTTTTGGTTGCTAAAATTTTGATAGAAAATAACATGGACTACCTAACTGTCATTGCTGGGCTCTTGCATGATGTTGTTGAAGACACAGGATACACTACAGAAGATATTGAAAGACTTTTTGGTGAAACAGTTGCAAAGCTTGTTGATGGTGTAACTAAGATTGATGGAAGCACACTTCGTGAAAAAAATATAACAGAAGAAATGAGCATTCAAAAGTTAATTTTATCTATGGGCACAGACATAAGAGTTATTTTAATCAAGCTTGCAGACCGTCTTCACAATATGAGAACTATAGATTTTCTTTCTCGTGAGAGACAAATTAGAATGTCTAAAGAAACAAATGAACTATTTATTCCAATAGCAGAAAGACTTGGAATTCGCAATATTCGCTCAGAACTTGAAGAACTCACTTTTAAATGTTTGCATAGAGAAGAGTATGTTGAAATCAAGGCGGAATTTGACCGCAGATTCAAGTCTCGTGAAACTGAATTAAAACAAATTAAAGACAAACTCAGCAAAATATTGAAAGAGAATAATATTGATGGCAAAATTTTCGCTTGGCCAGAGCATTATTATTCAATTTACAAAAAGATTAAGGCAGATGGAATAAAAAAAGTTTATGGTTTCATGCTTTATAAACTTATAGTTAAAGAAGAGCTTGATTGTTATAAAGTGCTTGGCATTTTGCATAAAAATTTCCGTCATCTTCCAGAGCAAATAAAAGATTTTATTTCTTCTCCAAAGCCAAATGGTTATAGGTCTCTTCACACGGTTTTATTATCAGATAATGGCAATGTAACCTTTAAGGTTATGATTAGAACTGAAGAAATGGACAAAATTTGTGAGTCTGGAGTATCTTCGCTTTGGAGTGGTAGCGATAAGGATAAGGGCTTTAGTGAAAAAATTGAAGATTATAACAGCATGAAAGAAATTACTAATGAAGAAAATAAAGAACTTAATCCAACAGCTTTTATTAATGCAATAAAATCAGACCTATTTTCTAGTGTAACTTGGGTGTTTACACCAAAACTTAAGCCAATTTGTTTGTATGCCGATAAGCCAACAGCAATTGATTTTGCATATGCTGTTCACACAGATATTGGTCACAGGGCAATGGGGGTTAGCATAAACGGAAAAAAGGCATCGCTCAGCACTGAACTTAGGGCGGGTGATATTGTTGAAATTTTGGTTTCAGAAAAACCAAAAGCACCAAGCAGAAATTGGTTAACTGTGGCAAGAACCACACTTGCAAGAAAAGCTATTTCAAAGTATTTTAAAGACCATCAAAATGAAAAAACAGTTAAGTTAGGAAAAGAAATGCTTGAATCAGAACTTGGCAAAAATGGTTATAGTTTGAATGATTTAATGGCTCTTTACTCAAAAATTTCAGAAGAATTTAACTTTTTGAATGAAGAAGAAATGTTTGCAAGTGTTGGCATGGAAAGTGTTACAATATCTCAAATTGTAAGTTTTGTTTACAATGAGGCACAAAAAAAGGACTTTATGAGAAGTTTGCCAGTTATATTAGACTCAGATGAAGAGTTTTCTAGCATAAGTTATCCAAAGTGTTGTGGGGCTGTGCCAGGTGATGAAATTGTTGCCATAAAAAGCAAAAATGGTCTTGCAGTTCACAGAACTTGCTGTTCAAATGCTAAAAATGCATCTGTTTCAAGCATAATTAATGCTAGTTGGAAAACTAAGCTTTCTGAAAAATTCTCATCAGTTTTAAAAATTACTGCAATTGACAGAGTTGGATTTGGGGCGGAATTACTTTCTATGCTTGCAAAAGAGAATGTAAATTTAAACAAAACAGTTGCAAGAAAAGTTAACGACACCACATGTGAGTTTGAAATTGGTGTTCAAGTCATTCACTTAAGTGAACTTGAAGAACTTAAAGAAAAACTTGAAAAACTTGATGGCGTTAAATCGGTTGTTAGAAGTTTTGAATAAAAAGCAAAACAATTCTGCTTTGGATAATTATGTTCAAAAAAAACTACAAATTTATAAAAACACTTTACAAATGAAAAATAAAGTAGTATACTCTTGCTTGTACCATTTGAAGATGCAAAAAGTTTCTTTTTCCGGCTTTTGCACCCGATAACTGGCAAATTTATAATGGAGGAAAAAACATGGACAAGATTAGAAAGCAAGAAATAATCAAAGAATATGCACAGTCTGAAAATGACACAGGTTCACCATATGTTCAAATTGCTCTTTTAACTGAGAGAATTAAGAACTTAACTGAATACTTTAAGTCAAACAAGCAAGATTTCCACTCACGCCGTGGTCTTATGCAACTTGTTGGTCGCAGACGTGGTCTTCTTGAATATCTCAAGAATACAGACATTGAAGGTTACAGAACTTTGATTGAAAAATTAGGCATTAGAAAATAATATAAAAAGGGAGTGGGATTTTTTCTCATTCCGTTTTTTAGTTAGCAGAAATAAAGGAGAAAAATTATGTTCGGTGAAGAAAAAAATTATACATTAAAGCTTGCAGGAAAAGAAATTTCTATTAAAACAGGCAAGTTTTGTGGTCAATCAAATGGCACTTGTTGGGTTAGCTGTGGCGACACAACTGTTATGGTTAATGTTACGATGAGTGACAAACCAAAGGAAGGAGCAGACTTCTTCCCACTATGTGTTGATTTTGAAGAGAAAATGTATTCTATAGGAAAGTTCCCAGGAGGATTCAAAAAGAGAGAGGGCAGAGCAAGTGATCAAGCTATCCTTTTCTCAAGACTAATTGATAGACCAATTCGTCCACTTTTTCCAAAGGGCTTTTACTATGATGTTGCCGTTGTTGCAACTGCACTTTCAGTTGACCCTAACTATCCACCAGAAATTCTCGCTATGATTGGTTCATCTGTTGCACTTTCAGTATCAGATATTCCTTTTGCAGGCCCAACAGGTTCTGTTATTGTTGGCTGTATAGATGGCAAGTTTGTTATCAATCCAACAGAAGAAGAAAGTGAAAAAAGCACAATCCATGCATATGTTGCAGGAACTAAAGATGCTATTATGATGGTTGAAGCTGGTGCAAGCGAGGTTAGTGAAGAACTTATGCGTGATGCAATTTTATTTGCTCATGATTCAATCAAAGAAATTGTTAAGTTTATTGAGAAAATCGCAAAAGAGGTTGGCAAACCAAAGAGAGAAGTAGAACTTTTCCATATTGGTGAAGACCTAGAAAAAGATGTAAGAGATTATGTGACCAAAGACCTTACAAAGGCTATGGCTCCTCTTGCCGATAAAGTTGCATTAAATGAGAGAATTTTAGCAGTTCTTGACGATTGCAGAGCTCATTTCGCTGAAAAATATGAAGATAGAGAGCAAGAAATTAACGAGCTTCTTTATAAAATGCAGAAAGAAATTGTTAGAAAGAATATTATTGAGACTGGTGTTAGACCAGATGGCAGAGCCACAAAGCAAATTAGACCAATTTGGTGTGAAGTTGGTGTGCTTCCAAGAGTTCATGGAACAGGTGTGTTCACAAGAGGTGAAACTCAAGTTCTTAACTGCTTAACACTCGCTACAATTTCAGAAGCTCAAAGACTTGAAGGTTTAGATGATGAAGAAAATGCTTATAAGCGTTATATTCATCAATATAACATGCCACCATATGCAACTGGCGAAGCTAGAAATCTTAGAAGTCCAGGAAGACGTGAAATTGGACATGGTGCACTCGCTGAAAGATCACTTCTTCCAGTTATCCCAAGCGAAGAAGAATTCCCATACGCATTAAGACTTGTTTCTGAAGTTTTATCTTCAAATGGATCATCTTCAATGGCAAGTGTTTGTGCGAGCACACTTGCTTTAATGGACGCAGGTGTTCCAATCAAAGCTCCTGTTGCTGGCGTTGCAATGGGTCTTATTAAAGATGAAGCATCTGGCAAGGTTGTTGTTATGACAGATATTCAAGGATTAGAAGACTTTTATGGAGACATGGACTTTAAAGTTGCGGGAACAAAAAATGGTATAACTGCAATTCAAATGGATATCAAAATCAAAGGTATAGATGAAAATATCTTAACCACAGCACTTTCTCAAGCAAAAGAGGGCAGAATGGAAATTATGGACAAGATGCTTGCTACAATTTCTGAAAGCAGAGATCACCTCAGCCCATATGCTCCAAAAATTATTACATTCAAAATTGCTCCAGATAAGATTGGTGAAGTTATTGGTCAAGGTGGAAAAACTATCAATAAAATTATCGAAAAAACTGGTGTTAAGATTGATATTGAAGATGATGGCACAGTTATGGTTTCATCTGCAAACATTGATGATTGTTATGAAGCTAAAAAGATAATTGAAGATATTGTTTTTGTTCCAGAAGTTGGTGAAAGATACACAGGAACCGTTGTTAGAATTATGCAATTTGGTGCATTTGTTGAAATTTCTTCAGCTTGCGATGGCATGATTCATATCTCTAAACTTTCAACAAAGAGAGTTGAAAGAGTTGAAGATGTTGTTAAAATTGGCGACAAAGTTGAAGTTGAGGTTATCAAAGTTGACGAAAAAGGCAGAGTTGACCTTAAGCTTGTTAAAAAAATTGAAGGTTAATTTAAATTAAAATAAATAAAACAGCTGATATTTTGGCTGTTTTTTTATTTTTTATATTTTTTAGCATATACTTTAATATGAAAAAGTTAAAAAGAGAAAGTTGTTTTGTTCATATCATATCAAATTTTGTTATATTTGTGCTTGTTGGTGTTATGATTTTCTTTTCAGTAAGTGCTGGGAAGGGCAAGGCGATACAAACTAGTAATAGTGAGTATAATGGCACAATTTATGCTGGAGATAAATCTTCAAATAAGGTATCTTTAATGATAAATGTTTATTGGGGAACAGAATATTTAAAGTCAATGCTTGCAACTCTAGAAAAACATAGCATCAAGACGACTTTTTTTGTTGGTGGAACATGGGTCAAAGAAGAGCCTGAGTTATTAAAACAAATGAAGGCTGCAGGACATGAGATTGCCAGTCATGGACAAACCCACAAAGAGCATGGAAAGCTAGATTATTCAGTGAATTATTCAGAGATTGAGAAGTGTCATAGCATAGTAAAAGAAGTTCTTGGAATAGATATGGAACTTTTTGCACCACCAGGAGGTTCATATAACAAGCAAACAATTTCAGCAGCAAACACACTTGGTTATAAAACCATAATGTGGACAAGAGACACTATTGATTGGAGAGATAAAGATGCAAATTTAATTTATAATAGAGCAGTAACAAGTATGCAGGGTGGTGACTTAATTTTGATGCATCCAACAGAAAAAACAGCTGAAGCTCTTGAAAAAATTATAGAATATGCAAAAAATCATGGCTTTACGTTAACCACTGTGTCTGACACGCTCTCTTTAAAGTGATGACCAAGTTTAAAATGTTAAAAATTTATAAAAAATATTGAAAAATATGCAAAATCCGTTTTCTAAACGGATTTTTTTATTGTATAATAAACATGTAAAATAATCAATTATGGAGCATTGTTTATGGCATTAAATGTATTTTCAAATGGACTAAGACTTGTTTGTACAGAAAAACGAGAAAAAAAGATTGCGTGTGTTGTTCTTCATATTGCAGGTGGAACTCAATCTGAAAAAAATTATCAAAGTGGTATCAGTGACTACCTTACAAAAATTATGCTTATGGGAACAAAAATTCATCCATCAGCAGATTCTCTTTTATCATATGCAAAAATGAATGGTATAGTTTTAACACCTCACAATTCAAAAGAGAATATAACCATTAGTGCTCTTTGCCCAAAAGAGAGTGTTGATGTTGCAATAAGCTTGCTTTCAGAAATTGCTTTTGAAACTTCATTCTCGCTAGAAGCTGGTGATAAGGTTAGAAAAGCTCAACTTGCTCAAGTTGAAATGCTTAGCGAAAGTCCAAGTTATATCATGAATAGGCTTTTAACTTCAACTCTTTACTCAAGAACGGGTCTTGCAAATCCAAAGCAGGGAACATCTATTACAGTTTCAAGATTCAGGGCACTTGATGCTAAAGATTTTCTTGAAAAAGTTTTCACTCCAAGAAATACAATAATTTCTGTTGTTGGTGATGTTAATCAAGACCATATTTATGAGCTCGTTAAAAAATATTTCTTTGACAGAATGAAAGAAGATGAAAAAGAATATAAAAAGCTTAAATATGTTTCACATGTTGATGACTTTAGGGGAACAGCAAAGGGCAGAATTAAAAGACTTAATCAAACAAGAATTAAAATTGCTTTTCCTGCAGTTTCTTATAAAGACAAAGAAAAATATATTTTGGAAATAATCAAGCCAATTTTGCTCAAGAAAATAAAACTTTCTCTTGCAAATGCAAATTATTATTTTGAAACAAAAGTCAGCACAAAATATTATGCAAATAATGGAAATATTGTTTTCGATATCGTTGCAGATTATGAGGAAGCAGAAGAACATGTTCACAACTTTGTTAAATCATTAAAAAATGATGTAAAACTTAGAGAAATAACTAGTGAAGAATTTGAAACTGAGAAGAAAGTTTTCATTACAAACTTAATTAATATGTATGATAATGTGCTTGAGAGTGCTCTTTTATCTGCAAAAACTCTTGCACTTACAAAACAAACTTTCTCTGAGAGCAGTGAAAGATTAAAAATTGAAGTTTTGACCAATAAAGATGCAAATAAACTCTTAAATAAAATTTTGGATTTTGAACAAATGGTTGTTATTTATCTTGGTCATGACATAGATATTGATTTTGACAAACTTGTATCTGAAACAAAGTAAGGAGACTATTTTGGAAAAGCAAAAAAATAATTCACCCTCACTTGGGGGAGGAAAAATTATTTCACTTATATGTTTAATAGTGCTAACTTTAGCATTCATTTTTGCATGCTGTAGAAATGTTCTTCCACTTGGAAATTTAATTGTTGGCACTTTTGGTGTAATGGTTTACCCAATACTTATCTTGCTTGCACTATTGTCGCTTGCGAAATTTTTGGGCTTAACATATAAAAGAAACATGAAGGCAACCATCCTCATGACAATGTTTTTAGTGAGTTTACTTTTAGTTATTCATTCAATCGCTGCATTCAAACCTCTTGATGCAGTAACAAATGGTAAAACTTATGGTGAATATCTTGGACTTTCATATGACAAAATTACTGTTCTTGGAAGTTTTGGCTCAATTTTTAGTGGGTTGTTTTCACTTATGTTTGGTGGATTTACAACAATCATAATTTTTTCAATTCTAGCAACTATTATGATTGGTTTATTTATTGATTTTGAGCTTTATGGCAAATATGATGAAAAACATATCAAAAAACTTAGCTCAAGAAAAATTCGTAAAAATGTGGCAAAAAGCACCGAAAATGTTGAAAATGGAAAACCTAATTATTCATTTTCTGCTGAAGAATCAAAAGATTTAAACTACACTGATAACGATATTGCTCATGAAATTACATCAAATATTGATGAATATTCTGAAAAGGGAGAAATGTCAGGTTATGTTGACTCGGATGTTGCCCATGAAACAACAATAGAGTCTAATAATTATGTTGATGAGACTTATGCACCATATCAAAATAATATTGATGAAAGTTATAAAAATATAAATTTCTTTGGTGGTGCAAACAATGTTCCATATCAAACAAATGAGCAAATTAATTATAATCAAAATAATTATGTGAATGGTGTGAATTATTCAGAAACACCAGCATTTTCAAATGAAGTGTATGCTGAAGAAGAAACCCCAGATATTTTCACAAGTTCAATGGACGAATATAGAAGGAAGTTTATTGAAGATACCTTTGGAATGCCATCAAACTTTTCAAATAATAGTTTTGTAAGTGAGCAACCAAACTTTGGTTCAACTATACCTACGCCAAATTATGAAGCTCCAGTTTCTCCAAGCTATGCATCAGTTCAACAAACTTATTCTCAATCAGTTCAACCACCAACCTATTCAGAGCCAACTATGTCTTCTTTTGCAGAACCAGAGACAAATAGCTTTGTTAATAAGACTAACACTAATTCAAATGATTTGTGGGGAAGTTTAGATAATTTTAATTCTCCACAAACTCCAACTTATGTTGAAAGTTCTTTTGAAAAACCAGAAAAAAGCTTTAATTTTGATGAACCAAAAATGAATATTTTGGAATCAAACATTGAACCAAAATCAAGTTTTGAATTTAATAATTCTCCAGCATTCCCAGGAATGATTGGTGGAAATATTGATGATATTGGCACAAAAGAAAACTTTTCTTCAACTTCTGCACCAAGTTTAAACTTTAATGATAATGCTAGTTTAGAAAATAACATAGTTGCTGAAAATCACGATATTCATGATAATTTTGATGGTGATCTAGATAACAAAATTTCTGATATTTTTAATATTAATGAAGATGATGAAGATGAAAGTAGTATAGTCAATGCTTCACTTTCTAGTTTTTCTAGCGAACAACAAAGTTCTGAGTCTCAGTCAAAGGGTGAGCTTACAGACTTTAGTTTTCTTAGAAAAAATGAAAATGAAGGATTGGTTACTCCTGAAAAACTTGTTGAAGAAGATGTTAATCAAGCTACAAGGTTTAATGAATCTACTCCAAAATTCAGTGAACCACTATACTCAGAAAATAGTGTTGAAACTAAAGATTCAGGGTTAACAATCACAAGTGTAAATCCAATTGAGCCACCAAAGGTAGTTGTTCAGGCAAAAGAGCCACAGATTAAAAAATTCTCTGGCTATAATCTTGGCATGAATGGCATAAGATACAATCCTCCTCCAATAAGTCTTCTAGTTCCTGGAAAGCCTGATAATGGTGATTACACAGAAGAGCAAGAGAGAAAATCTCAAATGCTTGAAGAGTCTCTTAAGGCATTCAATGTTCCAGCAAAGGTAGTAAATATAATTAGAGGACCAAAGATTACAAGATATGAACTTTCAGTTCCTCTTGGTGTTCCTGTTAAAAAAATTCCTATGTATGAGCTAGATATAAAGAGAGCTTTAGCTGCAAAAACCATAAACATTCAGGCTCCAATTCCAGGAAGTTCATATGTTGGTGTTGAGCTTGAAAACGACACATTTACAAGTGTTAGTGAAAGAGAACTTTTGGAATCAGAAGCTTTCCAAAATTGCAAAGACCCACTTCCAATCGCTATAGGAAAAGATATTTCTGGTGAAATTGTTGTTAAGAGTTTGGCAAAAATGGTTCACTTGCTCATTGCAGGTTCAACAGGTTCAGGTAAATCTGTATTTATTCACAGTATAGTAATGAGTTTGTTATATAAACATAGTCCAGAAGATTTAAGACTTATTATGATAGACCCTAAAAAGGTAGAATTTAATAGATATAATGGGCTTCCACACCTCTTAACTCCAGAGGTTGTCATGGGTTCAGATAAGGCTATCAATGCACTAAAGTGGTGTGTAAAAGAGATGGATAGACGTTATGACCTTATGTCTAAGTCAGGCTATAACAATATTGAGCCATACAATAGAAGCGAGCTTGTTAAGGCTGGTCAGTTTGAAAAATTCCCATATATTGTCATCATTGTGGACGAGCTTGCAGAGCTTATGATGGCAAACAAAAAAGAAGTTGAAGCCTGCATTCAAAGAATAACCCAACTTGCTCGTGCCTGTGGAATGCACTTAATTCTTGCAACTCAAAGACCATCAGTAGATATAATTTCTGGTGTAATCAAAAACAACGTGCCTTCAAGAATTGCATTCAGCCTTTCTTCAGGCATAGATTCAAAAACAATTCTAAATACTGTAGGTGCAGAGAAACTCTTGGGTCAAGGTGATATGTTATTTTCACCAAATGGCACATCTTCAATGCCAAGACTTCAAGCAGCATATTGCTCAGATGAAGAAATTAAGGCAGTTATTGACTATGATAAGCAAAATAATAGTGCAAACTATGATGATGCTGTCAGCAGTGTAATTAATGCTGAACCACAACCAGAGAATGAATATTCGAATCAAACAAATGATATGCCAGCTCCAAAAGAACTAGATAGCTACTTCAAAACAGCTCTTAAACAAGTTATGCAAAATGGTGGTGCTTCAACATCATACTTACAAAGAAGATTTTCAATTGGCTATTCAAGAGCCGCAAAAATTATTGATCAAATGGAAGATAGGGGTTATATTGCTCCAGCAACTGGTTCAAAGGTTAGAAAAGTATTAATAACTCCAGAGCAATTCAAAGAAGAATTTGGTGAAGATTTTAATGATTTAAGCGATTTATAATTATAAGGAGATACTAAATTGGAAAAAAATGTTGGCTCAGTTGACCTTGCTGAACTTATGAAAGCAAGAGAAGAGATGAACAGAGATATGGGCATAGAGACTGACCCTAATATGTATAGTGATTATAATCCTAACAGAAAATTAGATGAAAATAGTGACTCTGCTCAAACTGAGGAAGTTAATGAAACCCATAGCATTTTAACTGAAGAAAATGTTCCAAATGAAGAAAAACTTGCAGATAGTGGTGACTTGGAAGAAGAATCACAAAATGGCTTGCAAGATTTTTCTGTTGAACAAAAAGAAGTCAGTGATAACAATAATTCTAGTTTAGATAACTCTTTAGATTTGTCAGATTATAATGCAACTAATGGTGAAGTTGATTTTTCAGTTTATGATAGTTTTGCAGACTTTGAAATTTCTGAAAATGCAGACAAAAGTTCAAATGAAGCTAATGAAACTGAAGTTCAAAAAACCGCTGAAACTGATGAAAATATCAGCGATAACAAGCATTTAGAGACTGAAAATATCAGCGATGAAAACAAACCTTCAAATAAAGAAGATTATTCAGATGTTTTTGCTTCACTTGATGAATTTTTAGTTGCAAATTCAGATAAGGAATCTGAACAAACAACAGAAAATTTAGATAATAAATCTGTTGAAAATTCTGCTATTCAAGAAGAAAAAGAACAACCAAAGGTTGATTTAGAAGAAAAAGCCTCAAGTTTAAAGGAGCTTGAAGATATTCTTGGTTTTTCAGATTTTAATTTAAGCAGTGAAGATGATGATAATGCAGAGCTTGATAATTTAGATTCAGCTTTGCCTGATGAACATAAACAAGTTGAAGAAGAAAAACCAGAAAAATCTGTAGAACTTCAGGCAGAACAACCAAAACAAAATGCGAGTGAAGAGCAAAAGGAAACAGAAACTAAAAAATTTGTAAACGAATTTAATTCTTCAACTGATGATAGTGAAAAAAAGATAAATAGTGTTATTGCAACATTAACCGCAAATAGAGAAGAACAAAATTCAATTCCAGTTCAAACAGCAGTTTATAGCGGAAAGCAATTTGGAACAATTTCAAACGCCGACTTTGTTGATATAATTGGAAGTCATGAATTTGAAAACTTAGACAAATTTTCATATATTTTAGGAATAAATGAGGCTGGAAAATATGAGTTTGCCTCAATAAAACAAATGTATAATGTGGCACTATTTTCTAGAGATGAAATGGAGACAAACAAATTTTTCAATTCATTAATACTAAGTTTAATGTTGAAAAATAACTATAATGATATAAAATTTTATATTTCAGATAATCAAGTTAATAGCAGTTTTAAAAAATATAATAGTTCTGCATATCTTGGAAGACCTGTTTCAACAAACTATGACGACACACTTTCTCTTCTAACTTCACTTATTTCAGATATTGATGAAAGATATGAAACAATTGCAGCCGCTGGACTTAGAAATGTTGAAGAATATAACAAGGCAATGGCTGAATCTTATATAATTGGCTATCCATATAGCTTACTAATTTTCAATAACTATGCAAACATAACACATATTGAAACCTACAACAAAATTAAAGAGTGCTTGGCTTATATTTTGAAATATGGCAGATTAGTTGGTGTGTATTGCTACATTAAAGCAACTTCAGAGATAACTGATGAAAAAATCAACTATAATCTTGCAACTAGAGTGGCTTTTAGAGCAGAAACATCAGAAGATTCTGTTAAACAAGTTGGTGATGAGGGTGCAGAAAAACTCGCTGAAAATGGTGAGTTTGTGTTTAAAACAATTTATGGTGAAACTTTAAATCATATCAAATTGCCAAACATAACAGATAGAGAAGTGGAACTTTTAATTCAAAATATTGAAAGGTAGGAAAAATGGAAAATAAAAATCAAAATAAAACAGAAACAGATATCAGCATGTTAACTACAAAAAAAATGGCAAAAAGAGCACTTTTGGTTGGAATAGTATCACTTGGTTGTGATAAGAACCGTGTTGACTCAGAAATTATGCTCACATATTTGCGTGATGCAGGTTACAGGTTCACAACAGATGCCTCAAAGGCAGATGTTTTAATTATCAACACCTGTGGATTTATTGAAAATGCAAGGCAAGAGTCTATGGATACTATAAGTGAGATGAGTGAATATAGAAAAGATCCAAATGCTAGATGTCAAAGACTTGTTGTAACAGGTTGTATGCCACAAAAATGGTCTTCTCAAATGAGAGAAGAGTTTCCAGAGGTTGATATTTTTCTTGGTATTGATCAATATCCAGAAATTGCAAATATTTTAAATTCTTCATTTGAGAAAGATAAAAAAATAATCAAGGTTGGTGGAACAAATACAGTGCCATATGTTAAAAATAGAATGGTAACAACTCCACTTCACTATGCATATTTAAAAGTTGCAGATGGTTGTGATAACTATTGCACATTCTGCACAATTCCATATATTCGTGGTCGTTATCGTTCAAGAAATCTTGAAGATATTATTGATGAGGCAAAAAGTTTAGTTACAAATGGGGCAACAGAAATTATTTTGATTGGGCAAGATGTTTCAAGATATGGTATGGATAAAGCAGGCAAACCTCAGCTTGTTAAACTTATTCGAGAACTCTCTAAAATTGAAGATCTTAGGTGGATAAGACTACTTTATGTTTATCCAGAAATGCTTGATGATGAACTTTTAAATGAAATGGTAGAAAATCCAAAGCTTTGCAATTATATTGATATTCCAATGCAACACGTTTCAGATAATGTATTAAAGAGAATGAATAGACACACAACCCATGATGATATAATAAATCTTGTTGAAAGAATTCAAAGTTTGCCAAAGTTTATTGCGGTTAGAACAACATTTATGGCTGGTTTTCCAGGTGAAACTGAAGAAGATTTCAAGCAACTTTGCGAATTTATATCAAAATATAAACTTATGCATGTTGGATTCTTTGCTTATTCAAAAGAAGATGGCACCGCAGCAGCTGCAATGCCAGATCAAATTCCAAATGAAGTTAAAAGAAAGAGAGTTCTAAAGCTTGTGTCGCTTCAAAAGCGAGTAGTGGCAGAAAACAACAAAAACTTTGTTGGAAAAGTGCTTGAAGTTTGTTATGAAGGTATAGATTATGAAAGACAATTATTCTTTGGAAGAAGCGAATATCAAACTCCAGAGGCAGATACTCTTATACTTTTCAAATCAAAAATGCCAGTCAATATTGGTCAATATTACAAAGTAAAAATAACAAAAGCTATAGGTTATGACCTAAAAGGAGAGATTATTTATGAATAAAAATGTTCCAAATATTTTAACAATTGCAAGAATTATATGCACGCCACTAATTATATTGCTTTATTTATTGCCAATTAAAAATGGTATTGGGGTGTTTGTTGCACTAGGGGTTTATGTTGCTGGTTGCTTCACGGACTTTTTAGATGGCAAAATAGCAAGAAAATATAATTTAATTACAGATTTTGGCAAGTTTATGGATCAAATTGCTGATAAATTTATCACAACCACAGCAATGATTTTGGTGTTATTTTCAAATATAACATATAGCTGGCTTGCAGTTTTAATGCTACTTATTGTTGTTTTAAGAGATATTTTAATTAGTGGAATTAGAATGGTTGCAGCAAATAAAAACGTTGTTATTGCAGCTGATATTTATGGCAAAATCAAATCTTTCTTTTTAGATATTGCTAATGTGGTTTTAATGCTCTATGTTGGGCTTAGAGTTGTTGTTGATGAAAAATGGGTTGACGCTGTTGGCAAGCTTGGTTTAGCCCTTATGATTGTAGGTGTAGTTTTGTCAGTAATTTCATGTATTAACTATGGCGTTAAAGCTCTTGAAGGCTTTGGAATTAAACTTCACAAAAAATCAGAAGATGATGAAGAGGATGAAGAAGAAACTCAAGTTGAGGAAGTAACTGAAGCTATAAACAAAACAGAAACTGAAGAAAAGCCTTCAGAAAAAACAGATATAGATGTAAAACCAAAAGCTGAAAGCAAAAAAGCAAAAACACAAAAAACTAACAAAACAGAAAAGAAAACAAAAAAAGAGTCAAAGGAGAAATAGTTTATGGCAACATCAGATAAACAAAAAAATCTAGAGCAAGCAATCGCTCAAATTGAAAAAGAATTCGGAAAAGGTGCAATTATGCGTCTTGGAGATTATGAAACAGAGAAGGTAGAGGTTATTCCAACAGGTTGTTTAACACTAGACATGGCTCTTGGTGTGGGTGGTGTTCCACGTGGCAGAATTGTTGAAATTTATGGACCAGAAAGTTCAGGAAAAACTACGGTTTCACTTCACATTGTTGCGGAGGCACAAAAGCTTGGTGGCACAGCAGCATTTATTGATGCAGAGCATGCACTAGATCCAGTTTATGCGGCAAGACTTGGTGTGGACATCAAAAATCTATATGTTTCACAGCCAGATACTGGTGAACAAGGTCTTGAAATTTTGGAGAACTTGGTTAGATCAGGTTCAATTGATATTGTTGTTGTAGACTCTGTTGCAGCACTCACTCCAAAGGCTGAAATTGATGGTGAAATGGGCGATAATCATATTGGTCTTCAGGCAAGACTAATGAGTCAGGCACTCAGAAAACTTACTGCAATCACAAACAAAACCAAAACTTGTGTTATTTTCATTAACCAGCTAAGAGAAAAAGTTGGTGTTATGTTTGGCAGCCCAGAAACAACAACTGGCGGAAAGGCACTTAAATTCTATTCAAGTATTCGTCTTGATGTTAGAAAAGGTGAAATTTTAAAAGATGGCGACACTCCTGTTGGTGCAAAAACCAAAGTTAAGGTTGTTAAAAACAAAGTTGCTCCACCATTTAAGACTGCTGAGTTTGATATTGTGTTTGGCATGGGCATTTCAAATGAATCTTGTGTGCTAGACCTTGCTTGTGATAAAGACATCATTCAAAAGAGTGGTGCATGGTTTAGCTATAATGGTGAAAAGATTGGACAGGGTAGAGAAAATGCAAAACGTTATTTGATTGAAAATCCAGCATTCTGTGAGGAAGTAACAAACAAAATTAAAGAATTGATGATTCCAAGAGCAGAGCCAGCAGAAGATGAGAAAAAAGAAGAAATAAGTGAATAATTAAAAATAAAACACTGCTAAATTTAGTAGTGTTTTTTATTTATTTTAACTCTTTAACTGCCTTTATTTTACTTGACTGCGGGTTTTTTTCTATGATAAACTTAAAACATGAAAAATTATGTAGATTAAGCCAAAAACTACATTTTTCATATATTTGGAGGAAATAATTATGACAACAGTTATAGTAGCCATTGTGGTGGCAATTGTTTCCTTGGCATTAGGCGGGGTTGCGTCTTATTTTATTACAAAAAAAGTATTAGAAAAAAGACTTGGCGATGCTAAAATCATTGCTGATAAAACTATAAAAGATGCTGAAGCAAAAGCGTCTACAATTAAAAATGAATCCGTGCTTGCAGCCAAGGAAGAAGCGTTAAAACTTAGAAATGAGGCAGAAGAAGAATGCAAGGAAAGAAGAAATGAGATTAATAAAATGGAAGCTCGTATTCTTGAAAGACAAGAAATCCTTGACAAAAAAAATGACTTATTAGACAAAAAACTAGAGTCTATTGATGCAGCTAAAGAAGAACTAGAAAATAAAAAACAAGAGTTAGAATCTACTAAACAAGATATTTTAAAAGAAAAAGAAAAAATTAATAAAGAACTTGAAAAAGTTGCAGGACTCTCAAGAGAAGAGGCAAAAAAGCAGGTTGTTGATTCAATCATTGATGATGCAAGAAAAGAGGCTGGCAATATTGTTAGAACAATTGAAGAAGAAGCTCGTGAAGAGGGTGAAAAGAAGGCAAGAAACATTGTTACCTTAGCTATTCAAAAATGTGCAACAGATCAAACAGCAGATGTTACTGTTACAACAGTTTCGCTTCCAACAGAAGAAATGAAGGGAAGAATTATTGGTCGTGAAGGTAGAAACATTAGAGCAATTGAAAATGCAACTGGCGTAGATCTTATTGTAGATGACACACCAGATGCAGTAACTCTTTCATCATTTGATCCAATTAGAAGAGAAGTTGCAAGACTTACTCTTGAAAAACTCATTACTGATGGCAGAATTCACCCAGCAAGAGTTGAAGATATTGTTGAAAAAGTTAAAAAAGATATTGAGAAAACAATCAAAGAAGCTGGTGAAAACGCAAGCTTTGAAGCTGGCGTATACAATCTTCACCCAGAAATGGTTAAGATTTTAGGTAGGCTTAAATATAGAACCAGTTATGGTCAAAATGTACTTAAACATAGTTTAGAAACTTCATATATAGCAGGACTTCTTGCAGGTGAACTTGGTGCAAATGTTGCCATTGCAAAGCGTGGTGGGTTGCTTCATGATATTGGCAAGGCACTCGACTTTGAAATGGAGGGAACTCACGTTTCAATTGGTGTTGATGTTGCAAAAAAATATAAAGAGAGTCCAGAAGTTATTCACTGTATTGAGGCTCACCACGGCGGTGTAGAATTTAAGTCTATAGAGGCTATCTTGGTTCAAGTTGCAGATGCAATTTCAAGTGCAAGACCTGGTGCAAGACGTGAGTCACTTGATGCATATGTTAAGCGTCTTGAAAAACTTGAAGAGATTGCAAATAGCTTTAAGGGTGTTGATTCTTCATTTGCTATTCAGGCAGGAAGAGAAATTAGAATTGCTGTTAAACCAGAAGAAGTTGATGATGCTTCAATGGTAATCTTAGCTAAAGAAATCGCAAGAAAAATTGAGAGTGAACTTGAATATCCTGGTCAAATTAAGGTTAATATCATTAGAGAGACTAGGGCAACTGATGTTGCTTCATAAAAATAAAAAATGGGGAAATCTTTTCTCCATTTTTATTTTGATTAAAATATAATATTGTTTTTAAGTATTCAAAGAAATTTGGTTAAATAAAAACCCACCAATTGGTGAGTTTTATTATTTGTCGCCTTGTTCTGGAGCTGAGTTTTTCCAAAAATACTCATTTTTATCTCTGCCTTTATATGCAAAGTATTTTAAATACTCATTTTTGTTAGCTATAGCATCATTATAGATTTTTTTAATGAATTTATTTAATTTTTTAGGTTCAACTGCAGAAAAATTCATATTTCCAAAAATTCTAGAAAGCCTTCGTTTTATAATATTTCCGGCAGAAAACACTTTTTCATTTTCATATGAAAGGTTGCAACATGGCAAAACCTCTCCATCTGCAGAAATTGCCAAAAGTCCAGTAATAAGACAATTGTTACCATTAAAATTTGTATATCCAAATCTATTTGATAGTGGTTTTTGAATATATTTTTTAACATTTGTATTTTTAATATTTTTTGCTCTACCTTCATCAATTATTTCAAAATCAGAGTAACCCTTAAAATCTACACAATTATCACCAAGGGCTTGTCTGTATTTTTTTATATTTTCAAGTAAAGTTTCAATGGTGTAACCCTTTTTAATCATTTCATTAATATGATAATCGTCTGTGCTAAAAACAATACAAAAATTATCAGGAGTCACCCTGCTAAAAATAGACAAATCTTGTTTGTTGCATTCATCAACATATTCTTTGAGTTTTTTTAGTTCATAAATGAAATCATCGGTTACAACCGTGCCATTTGTTGTTAGAGAAAAATTGTTAATTATTGTGCCATGTTTTTTTAAGCTTGATGTTAAGTCAGCAATAAGTTGTGGATTTAGTGAAATTTCTCCGCCACCAAGTTCAAGGTCATCAACAAAATTAATCTTTTCAAAGATTGCATCATAAACTTCTTTTGAAATATCTTTATCTATTGCATCACCACGCATGCAGTGTTCGCAGGCTAGGTTGCATTTGTTTGTTGCAATAATTTCAAGATATTGTGCAAAAATTCTTTCATTATCAATGTTAGATAAGTCTACTTTTTTTCTTTTAAAAATATTTTCCATAGAAAAAGTATAACATAATTATATTAATTTTTCAATAGC
>CATLBG010000013.1 GCA_949878595.1 uncultured Clostridia bacterium | reverse complement strand
TAAACCTTTGCTCTAAAACATGTTGAAGTGCATAGTTTTGCAATCTATTTCCGTTGTTAAACCAACCAACAAATGTAAATATTGCTATATTTTTACTCATAACATTTCCATAATTATTTTCTTATTTTTCTTCTTAATTTTTCAAAATTTCTTCTGCCAAGAATTTTTCTAAGTATTGCTTTAACTCTTCCCTTAAAGGTTTTATCCACCTTCCAAGACTCAAAGTATAAGTGAATTGACACTGTTTTTTTTGTTATCTTTTTTTCAAAAGTGCCATAAGTTAATGGGCAAAAAACTTCTTTTGGATAGATATGACAGCCCTCAATAACTTGTTCCGTGTCGTCTAGCTTTAACCCATACTTTACTAATTCATCAGTTGTTATTTGACAAATTGTGGTTTCATTTGGTTTGCCGTCAACAAGAAAATGTCTGCCATCGTAGCAATCTATAAACTTTTTAAGCATTGGATTTTTTTCTTCTGCACCCATTATTAACCCAGGATTGACAAGTGTTTCACACTCAAAACCAGTAAAGAGTTTGTCATTTAAGAATTTGTCAATTGGCTTTAATAGTTTAACATCAATGTCTAGATATATGCCACCCTCGTTATACAAAACATAAAACCTGAAAAAATCTGATGCAAAGGCATACTTTTTTGCTTCGTAAGCCTCTTTCACGTAAGCATTAATATTTATATCTAAATTAGATTCGTCCCATCTTTTTATCTCATAGTCTGGGCAATATTTTTTCCATGATTTTTTGCATTTTTTTAGTATCTTTGGCTCTTCTTTTCCACCAAGCCAAATGTAGTGAATAACCTTTTTAATCATGCGTAATCTCCTAAATTTATTTTAGCATGTAAGCCTCATTTTTAGCAAGAAAAATTTGCCATTAAAATTAATTGGTTTGACTTTCAAAATTAAAAATTTTATACTTTATTTATTAGAAATTTAGGAAGACAAAATGATTAGAATTATTAAAAAAGTTTACAGAAAATTTTTTAAAACACCTATAGCAAAACTGAAGCTCACTATGGGCGTTGGAGCTGCTTTTGATAGTAGAAATTTGCCAAGCAAAGACGAGGCTAGAAATATTTTGGAAAGTGCATATAGTGTTAGTCACAAAAAAACAAACTATAATGAAAAGTTTTTTAATGAACCTAGCCTAGACATTTCTATTATTGTGCCAGTCTATAACGTTGAAAAATTTTTGCCAAAGTGCATTGAAAGTTTAATGAGCCAAAATTATGAAAGCATGGAAATTATTTTGGTTGATGATGGCAGCCCAGACAACTCAGGAAAAATTTGCGATGAGTATGCAAAAAAAGACAAGAGAATAAAAGTTATTCACACAAAAAATTTAGGCGTATCTAATGCAAGAAATGCTGGCATAATAAATAGTCGTGGCAAAAATATTATGTTTGTTGATAGTGATGACTATCTTGAACCAACAGCAATTGAAACTTTAATCAAACCCATTGATAAATTTGAAATCGTTCAAGGATTATATCAAAGAGTAAAAGACAATAAAATTATTTATAAATCAAAACTAATCTCAACTCAAAAAATTAAAAATTTTTCTACTGAATATGGCTTTGTTTGGGGGAAAATATATAAGCGTGAAATTTTTGAAAATATAAAATTTCCACTGGCTTTTTGGTATGAAGACATGATTAGTGACCTTGTTATAACACCTGGCTTTTTGTCTAAAACAATTGTGAATCACATTGTTTATAATTATAGAGTTAACTCTGAAAGTATAACAGCAAACCAAAATAGGTCTCTTAAGATTTTTGATACTTATTTTGTATTAGAAGAAATTATGCTGAATTTTGATAAATTTAAAGTTAATTTTTCTACTTACATTTTCAAAAGATTTATGTTTCAAGCTTCAACTCAAATGTTTGTTAGAATTAACAGCTATGATGAAAAATATGTTAAAGGTGCGTTTGTTTTGGCTTGTGAACTCTATGAAAAAATTATAGCAAAATATAATATTTCAAAAAACGAACTTGGCAAATATGATAAGAAGCTCATGAAAATTTTTGAAACCAAAAACTTTGCAGAATGGAAACTTATTTCTTTATTTTACAAATAAAAAAGAGAGATAAATATCTCTCTTTTATTTAGAATAATTTAATATACCCTACATTCAAAAGCATTTTTATTGAGGCCTTGCTATTTAATTTTGCATATTTTTTATATTTTTTCCAAAGTGGCAGGAATTTTGATTTTATCTGTTTTTTAATAACTTTATTTTTGCAGGTTCTATATAAAAATCCAAAATCACGTGCCTGAGTAGAAACCTCTTGACTTAAAAATTGTTTATAATTATTTTCAATTAAAAACTCAGTTCTATCTATAAAATTTTCTATTAGCGAGTTGATTTTTTTCTCACTAATGTTACAATTCATTATACTGCCTTCACGTTTCAAATAATTATATAAAACATCTGGAATTATAACCAATTTTTTACATTTTGATAGAACATTTAAAATTATTGCTGCATCTTCAAAAATTCTGCCCTGTGGATATCTAAGAGTTGCAAATATCTCTTTTCTATAAAGTTTATTCCATGCAACGGTCAAATTGTATGTTGAAAAAAATTGTTTGATAATCTCTTCATTTTCTAGCACAACATCTTCTTTTACAGAAACTTTAATAATTTCTTCCCCTGTATTTTCAATTATATCTTTAACTCCACAGTTAACTAAATCTGCATTATATTTGACCTGTTTTTCAGCCATAATTTCAATATATGTAGGTTCAATATAATCATCACTATCTAAAAATGCAACAAACTCTCCTGTCATTATATCTAGCCCAGCATTCCTTGCACTAGATAATCCACCATTTTCTTTATGAATAATTTTAATTCTTTTATCTTTTTTTGCATAACCATCACAAATTTTTGGACAGTTATCAGGGCTGCCATCATCAACTAAAATGATCTCTAAGTTTTTGTAAGTTTGATTTATTATGCTGTCTATGCATTTTGATAAATATTTTTCTACCTTATAAACTGGAACAATAATTGAAATAAGTTTCTGTTTCATAAAACTCTCCTATATTTTTACTTTAAATTTCTATGTAGAAAATAAAGGAATTTAAGAGCAGGATTTAAATTGTGTCTAATAACAAAAAATTTAACTTTTGCTCTATCATTTACATTTGCATTTAAAAGAGCTTTATAGTTTTCTTTATTATTCCACTCCTTCACTTCATTTAAATCAATTTCTGCTCCTTGAACATACTTTTGAATTGCACATTCACTATAGCAGTAAAATTTAAGGGCTTCTATATAGTGACTATAGCTCGTTCCAGTTAAAATTCTTTCAAATTCATTCATTAATACTTTGTTATTCTTTATAATATAGTTATTTTTTTGATGAAGTGCAGAATTGCCTCTAATTATATAACTATATAAATATTCATCAACATATGAAATTTTACAATCTTCTTTCATAACAAGTTCTGTAAGCAAAACTGTATCTTCCATAATTTTTATATTTGTATTGAATCTATATTTTTTTAACAAATCCGCCCTAAATAAAATTCTCCAAATTGAACACATTACATAATCATATGTATTATACATTTTTCCAGTATTTTCTACTCTAGTTGAATGATTCAAAAGAACTGATAAGTCTTTTGTTTCACAGAAGTTTTCTAAGGATTGTTCTTTAACATAAATCTTATGATTTGTGTAAACCTCTTTGTATCTACAAAAAACCAAGTCTGAATTATCTTTTACTTGCTTGCACATCATTTTTTCATACATATTCATCTCAAGATAATCATCACTGTCAACAAAGGTAATAAACTCACCTCTCGCTTTATCTATACCAAGATTTCTAGCAGAAGACACACCACCATTCTCTTTGTGAATAACTTTAATTCTTTTATCTTTTTTTGCGTATTCATCACAAATTTTGCCACAGTTATCGGGACTGCCGTCATCAATCAAAATTATTTCTAGATTTTTATAAGTCTGATTTATTAAACTTTCCACACATCTTGGCAAATATTCTTCAACCTTATAAACTGGCACTATGACAGATATTAATTTTGAATCATCAATTTTTTCAGAACCTTGAGTATCTCCTTCCTGTTTTTCTGCCAAGAACCTTAATTCTTCTTGATCATCATCAAACTGCTTATCAATGTCATGCAAAAGTAGTAGTGCTAAAATAAACACAATTAAATCAGTTATGACTTGAATTGATTCAAACATTGCTGAAACAGCAAACGGAATTAAAAACACAAACAAACTGAAAAGCTCTAGCCAATATTTTGAACTTTTTAATCTCTTTAAACTTTTTTTATTAACAAAGAACATTGCAAAGACAATGATATGCAAAATCAAACCAACAATGCCATTTTGCCAAAGCATTTGAATGACCATGTTGTGTGCGGACATTTGCCCTACTCTTGGAGCCGAAATTCCCCTGCCAAACAAAATAGTTTTTATTGAAGATGAGAAGTCGGTTAAATATAACTTATATAATCCAATTCTACCCGGATCGTAGAAAATTTCACCTGCAAGAATTTTATCTAATGAATTATTTTCTTTATAGTCATTAATATCAAACGAAGGTTTTTCAATCTTATCGAAATATGATGGGTCAACTTGCACATTTGCGATTGTTTGTTCACTCATCAAGTTAAATCTAACTAAATATATTTTTGTTTCAAACAAGAAACATGCTGCGATTATTCCTATAATAATATAGAGTGATAAATTAAATAAAAGGGCCTTCTTTTTTCTTTTGATGATATCAAAGATTGAAAAGATTATTATTCCAATTGCAAGAGCAACAACTAGTCCTCTTGAAATTGTAATGTAGCTGAAAATCATGAGCACAGTGTAAAACACATAAAAAACTACTAGATTGATCTTGTTTTTTAATTTTAATGCAAACAATCCACCAAATGCAATTGCAACATAAACTCCATAAAGATTTGAATGCTCATATAAACCACTGAACCTTGGATATTTGCATGTTGCAGTTGGCCAAATGACATTGATTAAGCCTTGAAGTCTATCAGAAATTGGTCTAAGCAGTGCAACAAATGATGATAATATTAAACCCATGCAAAGCATAATAACTAGATTTTTAAAATTCAAGCTTTCTCTATTTTCAAAAACTATGTAGATAAGTGCATAATTTATCACATATCTAACTAAATTAACTATTGTCACCTTATGTGGTGGAAGTGCAAAATAAATAATTAAAATTAATATTGGAATTAAAAGTTTAAAATTTATTTTTTTGGTCTTTTTGATTAACTGGAATATATACCTTACTCCCATTATTGCAGTAACAATATATGTTATGAGCAAATATAATTCTGAAACTATGCCATTTGTTAACACAACTGAAAAACAATTTAGGAAGATTATTAATTCTAAATTTTTTTGGTAACCATTAAAGCATGCTATGACTATGCTTAGTGAAAAAACAGCCCAAGTCGCGGTTTCAAAAAAACATGAAAGAATCAAAGCCACAAATAAAACTATGTATGAAAAAAAATTAATTATCCTTTTTTTTGAACATAGAATATTAATTACTTTTAAACATTGTTCTTTCATTGCTGTTTCTCCTTAGTTTTTAATTGATGATTTTTATATTTGTCTATCATAAAAAATACTAAACATTTTGGTAAAATTTTAAAGGTAGTCTTTGCTAATTTTTTTATTGCACTTTTCCCTTCAGTATTCCAAGTTCCATCAAAATGATGAATTGCATAACTGTTTTTTGAATTTTTTATCTTTCCAGAAAAATAGTCTTTTGGACTAAAATATGTGCTTTTATAAATTTTTATATCATCATTTTCAAAATTTTGATTTTTGAGTGGATAATTATAGTTTTTATGCAAAAACTGACTAATTCTTTCAACATTAGTTGTGATGTCAAAGGTTCCATCTTCTTTTTCAAATTTTATATCGTCATATATTTTTAAAAGTTGCCCTATTAATTTGTTATGCTTTTTCGCACCAATAACTGCAGTTGAAATATAAGCAGAGTTTTCTCTGCACACGAACATTTCATTATCTAAAATATCATTAAAACTTTTTAAAATCTCAACATCTGTATCTAGATAAATTCCACCAAATTCAAAAAGTGCATATAACCTTATATAATCTGACACAAATGCAAACTTTTTGTTTTTATAGGCCTGTTTTACGTATGTGTTTGATTTTGAAATATTGAAATTTTCTTCATTCCAAACCATAATCTTGTAATCCGGACAATGTTTTTTCCATGTCTCAATAAACTCTGCGTTCTTTTTTGGAAGAGGCTTTCCACCAATCCAAACATAATGCAAGATTTTTGGTATTGTATTTTCCTTCATTTGCACTCACCTATTAATTATTCTTTTTCTTTGCCTTCTTCATTCTCTGAATTTTTTTCTCTCATAAATTTCATATATAATTTGCTTTTGAGTTTTTTTGGAACAAGCACATGACCAACATATCTCTTTAGTTTTGCTTTGTTATATCTCATAAAACCAAGTAAATCATTCTGTTTCATTATCTTTAAAAGACCCTTGATGCTCTTGTAATATTTCATACCTCCGCGACGTTCAAAGGTGTCATAGTTGATTCTAACATACATTAAATTTTCTTGAATATTATAGAATTTTGCCCCAGCAAGAAACATTCTTATCCAAAGATAATAATCTTCTGCATAATACCAATGTTCATAACCACCTGCTTTTTCAAGCATGTCTTTTTTCATAATAACTGACATGTGACAAAATGGGCAACGCTCTTTCATAAACTCAACAATCTCTTCATGAGTTTCTGGAACTGCCTTAATATTTGCAAGATTTTCTGGCTCATTAAAAAACTCTTGAGCATTTGAACCAACCAAACTTAGCTCTGGGTCTGACTCAAAACAAGCCATCTGTTTTTCAAATCTTTCAGGAACAGCAATATCATCACTATCCATTCTTGCAATATAATCATATTTGCAGTAGCCTGTACCAATCTTGAGAGCTGTGCCAAGACCTACATTTTTTTCTAGTGGATAAACTTCTAAAATCTTATATTTTTTTGCAAGTTCATTAATTGTTTCCATAAGTTCATCTGAAACTGGACCATCAATAATCATAACAATTTGCTTTGGTTTTAGAGTTTGATTTACAATACTTTCTATTGCTATTTTTACATTTTTTGGAATGTCGTTTTTATAAACCGATGTTAAAACTGAAATATCTTTATTCATAATTTTTCAACCTCTTTAATATCTGAATTTAATTATAAATTATAGGTGTGTTTTTGTCAAAATTTTTTGTTGGAATTATGCTTTTTGCTAATTATTTTTAACTGATTTTAAATAAGTTTTGTTTCAAAAACATTGAAATAAATTTAATTTGTGCTATAATCAATTTATGGAAAATTTAACTGGCGATACTATTGTTAGCATTTCAACAGGCTCTAGCTCTGGTGCTATTGCTATTGTAAGATTATCTGGAACATCTGCTATTCAAATTGCAGATGAAATTTTTGCTGCAAAAGACGGCTTGTTGCCATCAAAATTTACACCAAGAATGCTTATGCTAGGAAAACTTGAAACAAGCTTTTTTTCTGAGCAATGCATGTGCGTTGTGTTTAAAGCACCTAAGTCTTATACCGGCGAAGATATGGTTGAATTTCAGTGCCATGGTGGAACAAAGATTGCAAGTGGAATTTTTAAAGAATGCGTGCTTAATGGTGCAAGACCTGCAACTAATGGTGAATTTTCTAAGCGTGCTTTTATGAATGGAAAAATGTCCCTTTCTTCTGCTGAAGGTATGATGGATATGATTAATGCAGAAAGCGATGCAGAGATTAGAGCGGGATATAACCTCCTCTCTGGCGAACTTAGCAACCTTGCATATGAAGCTCAAGATGAACTAACTGATGTGCTTTCTGAAATTGAAGTTTCATTTGACTATCCAGAAGAAACGATTGAATATATAACCAAAGCAAAAGTTAAAGAAAGACTTGAATCCTTAGCAGACAAACTAAAAAAAGTTTTAGACACCTCTGAAACTGGAAAGCTAATTAAATCTGGCATTAACATTGTTATTGTTGGCAGACCAAATGTTGGAAAGTCTAGCCTTCTTAACACACTTTTAAAACAAGAAAAAGCTATTGTTACAGATATTCCTGGAACAACAAGAGATATTGTTGAAGGCACTTTTTTGCTTGATGATATAAAAATAAATTTAACTGACACAGCAGGCATTCGTGAAACTGAAGACACTGTTGAAAAGATTGGTGTTGACAGAGCAAAAAATTTAATTTTGCAAGCAGATATCATTTTGTTTTTGATTGATGCAAATGGTGAATTTTCTAATGAGGATAACGAAATTTTTGAAAGTATAAAAAACTCACAATACATTGTTGTTAAAACCAAAGCTGACCTTGAAAATAAAGTAAGCAAAACATTTGAAAACGAGGTTGTTATTAGCAGCAAAACTGGTGAAGGATTAGACAAACTTAAAGAGAAAATTTTAAGCATGTTAAAGTTATCTAACATTTCTAGCGGAAGTGTTATTATTACTAATGAAAGGCACAAAGATGCCCTGTCAAGAGCTTATAAGGGTTTAACTAGGGCTTCTAAAAACATTAATGAAGATTCGCTTGACCTTGTGTCTATTGACATTAAAGAGGCTTATATGGCGATTGGCGAAATAACTGGCAACACCACTAGCGAAGAGATTATTGATGCAATTTTTGATAAATTTTGTTTAGGAAAATAATATGGAAAAAGTTACAATAACCCCTTTAATTTTTGAAGAAGAGCTTGATGAAATTAGAGACTGGGACAAAGAATTTAGAGGCACATCTAAATATGAAAATTTTGAAAAATTTTTGTTTGAGAATGGCAAAATTCTTGGAATGGCAGAATTAATTTGCACAAACTATGAAATTTATCCTATTGGCAATGACGAAATTAAACTTATTTTGATTGCCAAAAATAATTCAGGAAAAATTATTGGTTTCACTATTCAATGTGTTTTTGGTTTAGAAACAAATGATCCAGAATTATTTTTGCAATATATTATTATCCACCCTGACTTTCAACACAAAGGCATTGGCACACATATTTTAAATAACATTTCTTCAGCTATTGAAAAAGTGGCAGGCAAAAAACCAAAGAGCATATTTTCTTACATTAACAAAGAAAATATAGAAAGTCAGAACCTTTACAAAAAGTTTGGTTTAAATTTTGAACCTGTAGAAAATGATGATGATTATTTAAAGGCCTATGGAGTTATGCCTGAATTTCAAAATAAATTTGAATAAAACTTAGAGATAAAAATGGAAAATATAAATTATGATATAACTGACTATGCTAAAAACATAGAAAACAAAGAATATGATATTAAAGATGGCGATGTTTTTGATGCCATTGTTGTTGGCGGCGGTCATGCGGGTTGTGAGGCCTGTCTTGCCTTAGCTAGAACCGGACAGAAAACTCTTATTATTAACCTAGTAAGAGACAACATTGCATTTTTGCCATGCAACCCAAGCATTGGTGGGACAGCCAAAGGACACATTGTTTGCGAAGTTGATGCCCTCGGTGGCGAAATGGGAAAACAGGCAGATAAAAATACTATCCAACTTAGAATGTTAAATATGGGAAAAGGTCCTGCTGTGCAGAGCCTTAGAGCCCAAATTGACAAAACTGGTTATCACAGATCTATGCAAAGTGTGCTTGAAAGTCAAGAGAACCTTTATATTTTTGATGGAGAGTGCAGTGATATTTTGGTTGATGATGGCAAGCTTAAAGGCGTTAAAACTGCAGATGGAAAAACTTTTTATACAAAAGCCATAGTCCTCACAACTGGTGTTTATCTTTGCTCAAAGACTATTACTGGTGATATTATAAAAGATTCTGGACCATCTGGATTTCCTCCAGCAAACGAACTTACAAAATCATTAATTAACTTAGGTTTTGATGTTAGAAGATTTAAAACAGGAACTCCTCCAAGAGTTGACGGAAACACAATTGATTATTCAAAATTCACCATTCAAAAAGGCGACACCGGCATCCAAACTTTTTCGTTTTTAACAAAAAAAGCCAATAAAAACATAAGGGTTTGCTGGCTGGGCTATACCTCTGAAAAAACCAAAAATTTAATTATGAACAACATAGATAAAGCCCCTGTTTATTCTGGAGTTATTAAGGGTCTTGGCCCAAGATATTGCCCATCAATTGAATCTAAATTTGTTAGATTTTCAGACAAAGATAAACACCAAATTTTCCTTGAGCCAGAAACCATTGACGATAACACAATTTATATTCAAGGACTCTCCACAAGCATGCCAATAGATATTCAACATCAAATGGTTGAAAGCATTGATGGAATGGAGAAAACCAAAATATTAAAATATGCTTATGCAATTGAATATGACTGCATTGACCCACTTAACCTATTCCCAACTCTTGAATTTAAAAAAATTAGAGGTCTGTTTTGTGCAGGACAAATCAACGGCACTAGTGGCTATGAAGAAGCTGCTGGACAAGGAATTTTGGCAGGCATAAATGCTTCACTTTATCTTAGAGGAAAAGAGCAAATTATTTTAAAACGTGATGAATCTTATATTGGTGTTTTGGTTGATGACCTAACCACCAAAGGAACAAACGAACCATATAGAATGATGACAAGCCGTGCAGAGTTTAGGTTAATTTTAAGGCAAGATAATGCTGACCAAAGACTAACAGAAATTGGCAGAAACGTTGGGCTTGTTGATGATGAACGCTATAGCGTTTTTAAGAAAAAAATGCAAAAAATTGCAAAACTAAAAGCAGAAATCAAAAAAACTGTGCCAAATACACCTGAACTTTGCGAATTTTTGACATCTATTGGTGAAAAAATACCTGTTCAAGCAACCAGCTTAGAGAACTTAATAAAACGTCCTGCATTTGATTTTGTGAAAGCAAATAAAGTTCTAAAGCTAGTTAAAGGATATGGCAAAGATGTTATTATTGCAGTTGACATAGACACAAAATATTCTGGCTATTTATCACGCCAACAAGAACAAATTGATAAGGCAAGAAAGCTCGAAGAAAAGAAAATTCCTGCAGACCTTGATTATGCAAAGCTTTCTGGTCTCAGAAATGAAGCACGAGAAAAGCTTGCAGAAATTAAACCACTGACAGTTGGCATGGCTAGCAGAATTTCAGGAGTAAACCCTGCTGATATCACAGTACTTTTAATGTATTTAAAGTAAACAAAAAACCATCTATAGTTGGATGGTTTTTATTATTATTTGATTAATTTTTAGTAATGCCCAGTTATCTACAAACAAAATCCAAAACAAATTCCATTTTCAAAAGTAGAATTATATCCATTTAGTTTTCCGCTAGCTTCAATACATATAATAGATAGCTTGGTACTAATACTAGGGGAACGCAACCACCACATACTTGCTTCTCCGTTTCCATTAGATAATTTTTTAATTAATGATTCTATTTTGTTATTTGGGTCTTCATCTCCTACTAAGTTCCTATAAAACTCGTATTGTGTTCCTTCCTGAGTATAGTATGTTGCATGGTCTCTTAACAAACTCCAACCATTCTTTATAGCAGTTGGTGAAAATATCTCCGCAGGACTAAATAACCAAAGTTTGTCTGAGGTAGTTACTATATTTTTAGACTGACCACCTTCATTTGTATTTTTGTTTACTGCCTTAATCTTTTCTTTCAAATCATCTGGAAGTTTATCAAAATAGTCACTAAGCATAGTTCTAATTTCACAAGATTCCCAACCACCCACATTGGTTGTAGTAGGGTTCATTTTAAATTTAGTTTCTGTTAAATTTTCCATTCCAATGCTTATTTTTGCTTTTCCACCACTGGTTAAATCATCATGATTAAAACCTAAAATAACAAATGTTAAAACTTCGCCATCTGTTAAGGTTATGTCTTTTTTGTCGCCAACTTTATACGCTTCTGTTGCATAGTCTGCCTCTGCAACTTCATTAATTTCTGCCCAAGATGCATCTGCAAAGCTAGCCAAAGCATAACTCTCTTTCCAATTAGTGCTTGTTGTTGAGCTTAATAATAATTCAACGTTTCCATCTACTGTAAATTTTCCTCCGTTGGCAATGGTTTTTCCACCAACCGATAAATTATATGTTGTTGTTGCTTTTTCTGCCCACTTATAGCCTGATTCAAACTTTGTGTTACCAGTCAAAACCACACTTGTTTCTGTGTATGCAAATGTGAGTTCATCTCCCCAGTAAATTACTGAATCACTATCTAAAGTTTCTCCATGTCTAGTTACAATTACTCCATCTGGAATAGTTCCTAAACTGTATTGAACTAATTCACCTTGTTCCCAAGCTGTGCTGACATTTGTATCTAAAATCAAATTAATATTTTCACTAACACTTATTGTATCATCACTTTTCAAAGTATTTCCATTAACTTTAAGAACATAGGTTATTGTTTTCACTTCCCTGTAATGATAGCCATTTTCCTGCTTAGTTTTTCCAGTATCCATTTTTGTTTCTTCTATGTATGTAAAAGTAAGTTTGTCATCAAAATATATTGTGCTATTGCTAGAAAGTGGTTCTTCTCCTCGTTTAATAGTTACTCCTGTTGGTATATTTCCTAAAACAAAAGGCGTTTTTGTTTCATTATATTCAATGCTTATATCTCCATTACAAGTGAGTTCAACTTCATAATATACCACTCCATTATCTTCATGACGATAAATTTCTGAAAGAATGTCTTGTGTTTCGCCACTTCCAGCCTTGACTTTAAACTTTGTTATTTCTTTTCCTATTTTTTGGGTTGCTCTTATTGTTATATTTGCTCCATACATAAAAGTACTGTTTAAGCCTGCTGGCTCTCCATCAATGCTTACACTTATGCTACTCTTAAATCCTTCATTATCAAAGTTAATACGATATACCTTTATGAATTTGATATATATTTTTGTGGAACTGCTTATAATGTCATTGTCTGAATATGGGTTGGTCATGGCATCGTCTTTATAGATTCCATCAATTTTATAGCCATCTAGTTCTCTGAGCATGCCTTTTAACTCACGAATCTTTGTTCCTTCTTTCACAGTTAGCGAATAATCAGAAACTCCATCAATTCCACAGCTTACAACAATGCTATATTCATTACCCTGATTTTCGCCAGAGTCATCCTTTCCCCATGTAAACACTAAGGCAGAGATCACTGCAATTATTGCAATAACAAGAATGCTTATAACCGCAATTATTATTTGCTTGCTCTTTCCAATCACTCTAGTTTTGTTTCCCATAAGATTCTCCCGTTATTAGTTTTTGTTTTATTTGTTTTTATTATGCTTATGTTGCCACAATTCTTGCTTATAGTATACGCCTGAGTCCCCATTAAATTCAAGGAAATTTAATATATTTTTCAATTTTATAATGTATTTAATTACTTAAAAAATAATGGGAAACACAAAAAAACCACCAAACAAATTGGTGGTGGCTAGTTTTAGCTAAACCTATTTAAAATATCTATTAAGCAAGCCTTCAAACGCTTTGCCGTGGCGAGCTTCGTCACGAGCCATTTCATGAACAGTGTCATGAATTGCATCAAGGTTAAGTTCTTTAGCTTTTTTTGCAAGTTCAACCTTGCCTGCTGTTGCTCCATTTTCTGCCTCAACTCTCATTTCTAAGTTCTTTTTAGTTGAGTTTGTAACAACTTCGCCAAGAAGCTCTGCAAACTTTGCTGCGTGTTCTGCTTCTTCAAAAGCTGCTTTTTCATAATAAAGTCCAATTTCAGGATAACCCTCTCTGAATGCAACTCTGCTCATTGCAAGATACATGCCAACTTCACTACACTCACCATTAAAGTTTGCTCTTAGACCTTCAATAATTTCTGCAGGAGCATCTTTTGCAACTCCAACAACATGTTCTGCAGCCCAAGATAATCCCTCATCTTTAACTTCATTTAACTTTGCTCCACAAAGTGGACAAGCCTCTGGTGGATTCTCTCCTTCATAAACATATCCACATACAGGACATACATATTTTTTAGACATACATTTCTCCTTAAAATAGATTTTCTTTTGGTTATAGTTAATAGATTTTATATCTACTATCTAAATTAAATTTAACATAGTGAAAAATCTTAGTCAAATAAAAAAGGATAAATAATTAACTAATTATTTAAAAACTCTTAGCGAAATGTTATAAAAATTTGATTTATGTTTAACTTATAGATATAATATTTTTATGAGAATGTTTGGAAAGGCAAAAGAAAAGGAATCTAATATCGCAAGAACTCCTGAGGAAACAAACACAGTTTTTGAGCCTTCTAGAAGGTCTAAAGTTTTGTTTGTGCTTTGGAATATTTTTTCTATTGCACTCTATTCTTGCTATACTTTTTTTGTAACATATAAGCTTACTGAAAAAACATTTTTATCTAAGGTTATAATTTATTTGTTGATAGCCTATGCTGTGATATTTATCATTTTGTTATTTGTTGGAATTGGCAGCAGGAACAGAATGAAATATCACCTTAAAAACTACAAAAGTGCTGTGAGTTTTTTGAAATATATTATTCAACTAATAAACTTCGTGCTTTCAATAATCACTGCCATTAGTGCATTTAATGTTTCGTCAATAATTTATGCTATTTTATCGCTCATAATAACTCTTATATTTATCTTTATTGAAATTATCAAAATTATTATAAGGAAAAATATTCCTCTAATTAAACATAATCTTTTAGAAATTCGTGAAGACGATAACTTTAAAAAACAAAAAGAAAAAGTAACACATAAAGACACTGAAAAAAATAATTAAAATGTAAATTTTTGATTTATTTTTATATATTTTTACGTCTATACACAAAAATACATCATGAAATCATGATGTATTTTTATTTTATTTTTTTGCTTTTTCTATTTCTTTAACTATGCTAGATATAACTTGATTTGGATTATGCCACCAATCTCTGCTCCAAACTCTTATAACCTTCCAGCCCTTAGATTTTAAAAATTCATTTCTAAATACATCTCTTTCTAAGGTTGAATTAGATGACTTTGCAACAAGTTCATCTGTTTCAATTCCAAGCACATATCTATCTTGTTTCTTATCATAAATAGCAATAGAAATTTTGCTATTCGAATTGCCAAGATTTATATCTGTCTTATAACCAAGCTTTTCAAGTTTTGTAGCAATTTGATTTTCAACTGGCAACAAATTTGATAACTTTGGTTTTGCTGAAGCCATGGTTCCAAAACTATTTAAGATAGTTTTAACTTCTTCTGTATTTCCATTTGAAACAGCTCTAACATAAGTTAAATAGCTCTTTAAGAGTTTTGGACCAATATGTTTTGAAGAATCAACTTTAAGCTCTTCTGGCTCTATGCTTGTGACAACATATATTTTTTGTTTTGCACGAGTTATTGCAACATTAAGTCTATTTTCTCCACCCTCATTTGAAAGTGAACCAAAAGTTGAGTTTACCTTACCATATTCATTTTTAGCGTAACCAATTGAAAAGATAATGCAATCTCTTTCATCACCTTGAACATTCTCAAGGTTCTTAACAAACAAGCTAACATCTTCACCATTCTCAACTCTATTACTCTCTTTTAAATATAAGTTTCTAAAATCTTTATCTTCAAAACACTTTTTATCAATAAGCTCTTCAATGCAGTTTTCCTGCTCTACGTTGAATGTTATAATTCCAATAGTTTCTTTGTTTTTTCTAGTTTTTAGAAGTGTTTTTATGAGTTCAACAACTCTAGTTGCCTCTTCAACATTTCTTCTGTCTCTCCAAGTTCCATTAACCAAAATTCTTTCAATTGGTTTATGCTTAATATTTTTAGAAACATTTGGTGCAATTTGAAGTGTGTTTGAATAGAATACTTTATTTGAAAAATCAATAAGCTCTTCATGTTTGCTTCTATAGTGATATGTGATGTTTGAACTAGAATATCTAGAAACAGCCAAGTCTAAAAGTGACTCAACCTCCAGAGCTGCTTGTGTGGTGTAATCTAAATCATCGTCAACACCTGCACCCATATATCTCTTCATGAAAGTTGTAGTTGGTCTAAGCTGTTTTGCGTCACCGGCAACAACAATTCTGTTTCCACGATAGATTGATGGTATTGTGCTTTCAATAAACACCTGAGATGCTTCATCAAACAAAACAACATCAAATAAGTTTCGTTTAAGAGGAAGAATTGTTGAAACATTTTCTGGTGAAAGCAAGAAACATGGGAAAAGATTGAATAGATAATCTCCATAAACTTCCATAGTTTTTCTGATCGTCCAGAAGTTTTGTTTCTTGGAAATCTGATATAAATAATCTTTGCTAGCAGCACTTCCGTTGAATTTTTTCTTATATTCTTCATTGAATGTTTGCATGGCAATCTTTTTACTAACTTCATTTTGCTGATGCTTGATTGAAATAATTCTTGAACGAATATTTTCAAAATCCACTGTACTAGATAGAATACTCCTCTTCTCTTCTTCGCATTTGACTATTTCGTGATACATTCTAACAGGCATTATAGATTTTAAAACAAACAAGAATTTTGTATAAGTGCTTCCGTTTTCATAAGCAAAATTGAGAACATGTTTTTGATTTTCATCAAGATTTTTTAAAATGAGGTTTGTGTCATTTAACTTAACATAGTTTTCAACTGCCCAAAGAAGCATTCTTAGAACTGCATTGTTTCCATGCAAAATTCCATCAACTGCCAAGAAATATCCGCTCTCTGTTAAAATATTTTTGAGGAAAGAATATTCTTCAAGATATTCATCTACAGCATTAAGAGTTTTTCTCATTTCATCTTTAACAATGTTTTCCTTTTTTAACATTGAAATTTTCGCAAATGGATATAGTGGGAAGAATAAACAACTGGTTGTTAAAAAGCTTTCTGTTTTTGGATATTCATATTTTGCAATAAGTTTAACAAGTGCCCCTCTGTTTTTATTGTTTTTAACCTCATCATAATAAGTTAAAATTTGTCTTGCATACTTATATTTGTTGACATCAAAAAGTGCACGCCTTACTGAGAATAAATGCTTAAGTTTTGACTGTGCCTCAGCAACAATGTGAACACTTAAATTTTCTTTGAGCGTGTCGATGAAAGGATTCTTTTTCTTTTCTTCAACATACTTAAAGTAAATTTCTGCCTTATTTTTTTCATCTAACACACTGAGTGCAGATGTAAGTTCATCATAGTTAAGAGCCATCAAATCTTTGTCTTTCTTCATCTGCTTGTATAGTGCATATTCCATGCTATTTTTGCCAAGCTTATAAGAGTTATAATACATCTCTTGAAGTGAAAGTCCAAATGCTGTCTTTTTATTTAAACAGTTAGAAATTACATTTAAATTGCCAACCTCAACCTCAAGTCTTTTTTCTAGTTCATCATATTCTTTGAATAATTTTTCATTGTATGTAGATTTCATAACTGCTTCATGTGCATCGAAACATCTTTTGAAGAAATCTCTTTTCTCTTTCTCTGAGTCAACTAAAAACATTGCCTTTTCATTTAAATTTGAAAGCCTGTTATAAACAACTTCTAATGCTGCCTTCTTTTGAGAAACAACCAAAACTTTTTTATTTTTGCAAATTGCATCTGCAATTACATTGACAATGGTTTGAGACTTTCCAGTTCCTGGAGGTCCATAAATAACCATGTTTCCCTTTTCATTAACACTTCTAACAACCTGCTCTTGTGCATAGTCAACATTATTAATTAAATAGAGGTCATTGTTTTTTGAAGATTTGCTTTTAACTGTCTTTGCATTTAAAAGTTCGTTAATTGAATCATTAGTCAAGTGTTTCTTTTCAAGTGCTGAATAGTCTGAATATATTGAATTTGCCAAACTGCATCTTGAAAGCATGCAAATATTTTTGGTTTCAAGAGGCATAGTAAGAGATGGCTCACCATACTTGCCAAAGTGATGAAGCTTCTTTTCTGGTTTATATGAAATTCTTACGCCAAATTTTCTTAGATAGTCCATAAGTCCTTGAAGTGAACCAAACTTTGCTGTTATTGAACTAAACTCCATATCCATATCTTGAAGATTTAAATGTTTTGCATTTGCTATGGCAAGCATAAGAGCTTTGTTAAGCTGAATATTTTCACCATATTTAAAGCATAAATTTATTGTGGTGTCATCAACAATTTCAATTTCAACAGGAAACATAAGAAGCGGTGCTTTAAAGGTATAGCTTTTTATTGTGCCATAAACAAATGGATAGCAAATATAAAGCTCATATCTTCCAGTTTCCTTTTCAATCTCATCAATTTCATGTTTCAAAACCTTAAGATTACGACCCTCTTGCTCAAAAACTCTTTTCATAAAGTTTTTCTTTTCATTCTCATACTTTTGAGCTTCTTTTTCGTCTTCAAAAATCTTCTTTGGATATTTTGCTGAAATATTGTTCGCAGCCAAAATTATATCCTTCATATTTTTTCCAAAGATATTAAATGGAACAGACTTTCCACTCATCATGATGTCTAAAAATTCTTCTGTTAGCTCTGTATCTGAAGCTAAAACTTTGCCGATATCATAGCCATTTTTCTTATTAAAGTTTTTAAAATATAAACTTCTATTTTTTCCGCTGATTTCAATTAATCTTTCTTTATAATATGTGTAAATACTTTTCATTTCATCGCCCTCTTTTGTTTTAGTAATTATTGCACTTTCTATTATAGACCTTATCAAAAGATTTTTCAAAACAAATGTCAAAAATTATTTTCAAATTTAGTAGAAAAATTTTTATGACATTTTTTATTATTATAATTTAAAATTTTAGATTAAAACACTTGAAAAATTACTTTACTTTATGTTATAATCAAAACGCTTGATAAAGAGATTTATAATTAAACTAATTTATTTTGCACAACAACTTAATATTTTGGAGAGTTACTCAAGTGGTCGAAGAGGCGCCCCTGCTAAGGGTGTAGACGTGTTAAAGCGTGCGAGGGTCCGAATCCCTCACTCTCCGCCAAAGAAAACCTAAATCAAACCTTAAAAAGTTTGGTTTAGGTTTAATTTTTTTTTGATAATATTGATTATATATTATATCATAAAAAAGTTATATAAATAAACGAACTCATATCAAATTCATACCATAATTTTTTAGTTAAAAATATGCATGTTTATATTTTATTAGTGTGTAAAATTTTCTATTGAAATTTAGCTAAAGATGTGATAAACTAATATATAAGATTTAGAGACTAATAAATTAAATACAAAAGCCTTAAGGAGATACAAATGTTAACTGAACAACAGATAGAAAGCATTATTAGCATAATCAACGACCCTGTGCACGGGCATGAATTTTATACACAAGAAATGTTTGATAAACTTTTAAGCAAAATTGATGAAATTATATTGAGTTTTAATATTAATGAAAAGACAACTGATCAAGAAAAAATTGATTTGGTTAATAATTATATAAAAACTAATGTAAAAATCAGAAGTCAATATTTTGAAGCATTTTTAGAAATCATCAATAAAATTCCTGAAGAAGAACTAATTTATAGAACAGCTTATGCTGCACTTGTTGAAGGAGAAGCAATGTGTGCTGGCTATACAGAAGCATCAAGAATGCTATTGGAATGCTTGGGTTTGAAAACAAAAACTTTGCTCAGCAAATTGCCTGGCCACAACAAGCAACTCTTGCATTATGTGGTTGCAATAGAATATGACCGTGGATCTGGCAGAGACCATTATGTTCTTGATCCTGAAAGAGAGGTTTCATGCGAACAAAAAGGATATGACTTTAGAGAATATTTAATGAAAATGACTTTTATTATTCCAGAGGAAACATTTTATCAATCTAAAGTTGGATTAACAGGTGTTGGACCAAAAGCAGAAGCTTATTTAGAATCTGTTAAACCAAAAAAAGTTACTGGAAAAAACAATGTAGACAAACTTTTTAATGAATCAGGAGAAGTTTTTACAAATGGTAAATATTAAGGAATCAATTAAAAATAATATTCATATTAGAGAATTTTTGCCTAGCAATATTTCTAAGGTATTAATTACTGTTCATGGATTTGCTGGTGATAAAGAAAGTTCTGTTATAATTCGTCTTGGTGAAGAACTTGCTAAGCACAATATTGCAGTTATTTCTTTTGACCTTCCTTGTCATGGGAGTGATTTAAATGATAAGCCTATTAATCTTAAAGAATGCTTTTCTTATTTAGAAAAAATAATAGACTATGCAAAAAAAGAGTATGACTTGCCTATCTCTTTGTTTGCCACTAGCTTTGGTGGATTTTTAACATTAAACTATTTAAAGAATAATTCTTATGAATTTGATAAAATTATACTTAGAGCACCTGCTATAAATATGGATAAAATTTTGGCAGATGTAATTATTCCAGAACATGGTTTTGTGCTTAAAGACTTAGAAAACATAATCAATCTTGGTTATGAAAAACCATTGCTTGTTGGTCAAAAGTTTTATGATGATCTTGTTGAAACTAACTTGAATAATTTTATTGATGAACACAATAATTATTTTTTAATTCAAGGTATGAAAGATAATGTTGTTAACCCAAATTATGCAATAGAATTTTGTAATAATAATTTAAAGCATTGTGAGATATTTAAATTTGAGAATGCTGATCACAGATTTAAAAATGATGGTGAGCTTGAAAAAATTGTTGAAATAACAAAAAATATCTTAGACTCAATCTAAAAAACCAAATGAAAAAACACTATTACAAGGACTTCAACTG
>CATLBG010000012.1 GCA_949878595.1 uncultured Clostridia bacterium | reverse complement strand
ACAAAATGGTCAAAAATACCTCACAAGAGAACTTTCAAAAGAGCAACTTTCTGCCGTGCTTGATTCACTTGATGAAATTGAAATTTAGGAGAGATAAATGGATTTGAATGAAATTAATAGAAATTTACAATCTGAATTTGCATTAAAAAAAATCAAAGTGGAAACTGAAGCAACCAAAGCAGTTTCAAAAGCAAACTCTTGCAAAAGCTTTGCTAAGCTTGTTTTGCTCGAAAAAGAAATTGAATTTATGCTTGCAACTGAAAAAACGAATGAGAAAACGGATAAGGCAAAGATTAAATCTCTAGAAACAAGCCTAAAAAAAACTAGAACAGAAAAAGAAAAACTACTTAAAAAAATGGGTCTTGAGCCATCTGACCTAATTCCTAAATATGAATGCCCTATTTGCAAGGATTCTGGGTATATTGGGACAAATCCATGTGAATGTTTCATTAAAAGAAAAAATGCTGAACTAATTAAAGAATGTGGACTTAGTGGAAGTGAGCTTGTTGACTTTGAAGATTTTGATGAAAATATTTTTAAAGATAAAAATCAAAAAGAAGATACAATTAAACTTAAAACTCTGCTTCAAAATTGGTGTAACAAATTTCCTATGGTTTCAAAAAATAAAATCATGCTACTTGGTGAAACTGGAGTTGGAAAAACATTCCTCACAAAATGTATGGCAAAAAAACTAAGCGAAAAAAATACATCTGTTTGCTTTATTTCAGCTTATGAAATGAATAATCTTATGCTTAAATATCATACTACTTTTGATAGCAACAAACTTTCTATATTAATTCCTTTAACAGATAGTGATGTATTATTTATTGATGACCTTGGGACAGAACCACTTTTAAATAATGTTACTATAAATTATCTATTTTTGATTTTATCTGAAAGAGAAAGATTTAATAGGCCAACTATTATAACTTCAAATTTTGATATCAGCGTTCTAGAAGAGAGATATGGTGAAAGAATTTTTTCAAGATTGTCTGATAAACAAAATGGATTTATTTATCAAATGATTGGAGAAGATATTAGAATAAAAAAGCGTTAGCATAGCTAATGCTTTTATTTTTGTTATTTTTGACAAATAATAAAATTAGAGCATTCTTTTGTTTTATAAATAAAAGCTAAACACACGGCTAAGTTTGCGTGAATGCAGACTTAAATTGTTATAAAAATATACTGAATTATGGCTTTTTTTGAGGAAAATTATTGACTTTACACTTAAAATGTGGGAAAATTATGCTATATAAGCAAAAAGGAGAAAAATAATGGCATTTGTAATTAACAACTCTACTTCAGTCGGCAAAATGGATAAGGCAATCGAAATACTTAACAAGTCTAAAGAAGGTCTAACTTCAGAAAAAGCATTGGCTGATATTGATGAAAAAATAAAAAGAATTGAAAGAGCTAAGAATAAAGTTTTAAAAACCGCTGAGAGATATGCACAAGTCTATCCAAATGCAATGAAAAATATTTATAAAAAGGGTGAAAAATCCTCTGAAATGCTTCTTTCTATGGCAAGAATTGGATCAGCAATAAATAATGCTGGAAGCAATATTCATGATGCTAACCTAGATAATCAAAATATTAGCGTTGCTGGTGGAAATGAGACAGGTGTTCTAGCAGGCACAATGTCTTCTATTTTTAAAGGACCTGATGGAAAATTCCAAGTAGCTAAACTTGAAAAAGCTGCTCTTGGTGTTGCTGCTGTTGGTTTTGTAACCCAAACCCCTATTGGTCTTGGTGCACTTTCACTTGTTGGAACTGCTGCAACATGGCTCTTTAGCATTAGCCCAATTGGTGCTGGTGGCCTTGCAGTTTTTGCTGGACTAAAAGCCCTTAAACTTTTAAAGAAAGTTTTTTCTCCTATAATTACAAACTTCAAACAAAAACAAGCTGTTAAGAACGCTATTGGCAAAGCTAATGAAGAACTTAACGAACTTAATGGAGAATTTGAAAATGAGTCAGATTCCCCACTTGTTGATGCATTTAAAGAAAGAATTGAAGGAACTCTTGGAAATCTTGTAACTCAATTTCAAACTAGAGAAGTTTCTAAAGAAGAAATTTTGGATAAATTAGATGAAATTATTAAAGATATTGATGCATCTAAAGATTTAACAGAAGAAGAAAAAGAAGAATTGAAACAATATTTACATGACAGGGCAGAAACAGTTTTCCCTGGTCTATATGAAAAAGAAAACGAAGAAGCTCCTAACCCTAACGAACAACCAGATGAAGAACAGGAAAAGATTAAAACTTATAAAGAGATGCTTGATAAATCAATAAATCAGTTAAAAAATGAGATTGAAGCACTTGACCCTGATGATGCAGACAAGATTAAATCTATTGCTGAGAGACTTACAAAACTTCAAGAGTCTATAAAAAATACAAAATATTTAACTGAAGAAGAGAAACAAGCCTACACTAACGAACTTCTTGCTTTAAATAAGAAAATCTATGAAAAACAAAATGATAAGACAAATCAAAATTTTGAAGCTATTGAAGACCTTATTAAAGGAAAAATTAGAGAAATTGAAGGCAATCTTGGAAACTGGGATTTAGACCAAATTAACAAAGAAAGAAATAAACTTGGTCAATATCTTGAAGAGTATAAAAAAGCTTGTGGAGACCCTTCTAAGTTTGATAACCTTATTAAGAGTCTTGACGAAAAAATTAAAGCAAAAAGTCAAATAAGAGATACTGAACCAAGCAATGATCAACCTAATAATGACCAACCTGGCAGTGACTCAACTGCAATTGTTCCTAGCGGTGATAGTGGCAAAAAAGATGACCAAAACAATGGACCTAAAAATGAAAATCCTGAACTTCAAAGAAGAGAAGTAAGAATTGAAAAAATGCTAAATACTCTTGAAACGCTAAGAAAATCTTTCCATTACCCACACGAAGTTGAAAACTATGCGAATGGAACAGAAAGAGAAATCAATGCTTATAGAGCAGCAGGTGGAACTAAAGCTGATGAATATTCATCACGTTTAGATGCTGTTAGAAAAGAAATTGAAAAAGAAAATAGTCAAGCTGGAAACAATGGAGACAATTCTAAGAAAGATGAACCTTTGCAACTTGGTGATGGTGGAAATGCTCCAAAACAAGACGAACCAAAACAACTTAACCCTGGCGAAGGCAACAATGGTGGTGGTGAAGGTGGAGAAGACAAAAAGCCTAAAAAACTCACTGACGGACTTGCAGCAGATGATTCTAATGCTGTTCAAAATCTTAAGAGTGCAATTAAAGGTCTTGTCGGTCAAGCAAAAGCTATTCTTAATGGCAAACAAAATATTGAACAAGCCAAAAATAATCTTATAGAAAAAATTGAAGAACATATTGAACAAAAACTTGCTGCTTCTGAAATAAGTGAAGACAAGAGAAAATTGTTTGCTGAACTTCTTGCAAACTTAAAAAATGAAATTTCAGAAATTAAAGAAGAAGATCGTAGCAAAGCTGCAGACTCTCTTGCTCAAACAATTGAAACTGGTCTTGGCAAAATTCAATAATATTATATAATTTTGGGAAAGTGAAAAATATATATGGAAAATGAGAACGATGTAACTCTTGCCCCGGAAGAAGAGAATCTTCCCCCACCGGTGATTGAAAAAATTAATCTGTCGGAACTAGAGCAAGAAAAGCAAGCTATTGAGCGTGAGGAAATGGAAAAACAAGAAAAAATTGAGCAAGAAATAATTGATTCCGCTTGTGAAAACTTTATTAACGCAGTTTTAGCATTAAATGCAGAAGAAGTTAAAAGAGTTCAAGAAATAATTGATTCTATCAACAATCAATAAGTTGAAAATTTTAATAATAAAAATTAAGGAGAAAAATTATGAGCGAACAAAACAATCCAAACATGGAAGCTGAGCCACTCTTTTCTAAAGAGGAATATGAAAAGTTTAAGAGCTATGGCTTATCACAAGAGGATATTGAAATCTTGGAGCAGGCTGAGGCCGTTTGCCAAGTTGCTGATGTTTTGCCAGATGACCCAACAGAAGTATTTAATAAAATTGAGGCATTACCAAATGATCCAGGACAAGCTCTTCAAGCATTAAATAATATGGCTGAAGCAGACCCTGAAGGTTTTGCTCAAATTATGGCTGCAGTTGAAGCTATTGATCAAATCAATCCAACTGAAGAATAATACTTAAAATTTTAAGGAAAGAAAAACACTAGCCTCTATTTTTGCTAGTGTTTTTTATTAATTAAAATATCAAATTTTAGTTTTTATATTAATTTGAATTTCAAAACTTAAAGTTAAATAAAATGCTAAACTTATTGAAATATTTATGCAAAAATTTAGTTTTTTAATAGTTGCCTAAAAGTTTAACAAAACTATGACAGCTCATTTGAACTTGAGTTTTTTCCACTCCCTCCTTAACAATCCACCCACGCCAGGGTGAACACCCTAAGTATAACACGAAAATGGCTTTTTGTCTCGACAACCTGACAGAATTTTTAAAAATAAACTTTTTATTTTTAAGGTGAAAATTTTACACTACGCCTTCATAAGCAGGCTGCTTATAATTACAATATAATGTGATTGAAATGTTTGACCAAGTTTAGTAGTAAAAAAATGGGCTTTTGCCCATTTTTATTTTTTATTCTTGACTATCATTGTCTACATCTACAATTGGTTCATCAATTATTATTGGTTCTTCGTTGGTTTCACCAGTGATGTCTTCAGCAACAGTATCAGCAATAGCTACACATGAAACTTTTGTTCCTTCATCTAATCGCATTACCTTTACTCCAATTGTATCTCTGGTGATTTTTGAAATTGAATTTGCCTTTGTTCTAATAATGATTCCATTATCTGCAATAAGCATAACATCATCATCTTCACCAACAAGCTCTAAACCAACAAGCTTACCCGTCTTTTCATTGAATACACCAGCTTTCATGCCCTTTCCATTTCTATTTTGAACTTTGTATTCTGAAAGGTCAGTCCTCTTTCCATAGCCTTTTTCTGTTATGGTTAGAACATCTTTATTATCATCGCAAACTATCATTGAAACAACTTCGTCATCACTGGTAAGTTCTATTGCCTTAACACCCATAGCCTCTCTGCCAAGAGCTCTTGAATCTTTTTCTGAGAATCGGATACATTTGCCACTTAGCGACGCTACCATAACAGTGTTTTCACCATTTGAATAGTTAACATTAATTAGTTCGTCGCCTTTTGCAAGGGTGATTGCTATCTTTCCAGTTTTTCTAATGCTGTCAAACTCACTAGCAGCAGTCTTTTTGATAAGGCCTCTCTTTGTTGCCATGGTTAAGTAACCTGTATTATCTTTAAGTTTTGGAAGAATTGCTTGAACCTTTTCATCTTTTTCTAAAGTGAGCAAGTTAACTAAGTTTCTGCCTCTTGCAGTCTTTGACTCCTCTGGAATCTCATAGCCTTTCATGGCATAAACCTTTCCATAGTTTGTGAAGAACATAAGTGTATCGTGAGTAGAGCAAATGAACATATGTTCAACAAAGTCTTCTTCTTTTGGTTTAGCTCCAGTCGAACCACGACCACCACGATTTTGAAGTCTATATTCTGAAACCGGAAGACGCTTAACGTAGCCAAAGTGTGTCATAGAGATGACAACATCTTCTTTTTCAATTAAATCTTCTAAATTTACATCAGCTGATGAAGTGTAGTCAACTTCAGTTTTTCTCTCGTCACCCCACTGCTCTTTAAGTTCGGTGAGCTCTGTTACGATTACTGACATAATTTTTTCATCACTAGCTAATATACTGCGAAGTTCTAAAATTAAGTTTCTAAGGTCTGCAAGCTCATTATTGAGTTTTTCAACTTCTAAACTTGTGAGTCTTTGAAGACGCATATCTAGAATTGCACCAGCTTGAGCTTGTGAAAGCACAAAAGTTTCTTGAAGTTTATTTGATGCTTCTTCTCTATCTTTTGAAGCTTTTATAATTTTTATTACTTCATCAATATTAGCAAGTGCTACAACCAAGCCTTCAATAATATGTGCCTTTTCTTCAGCTTTAGCAAGATCATATTTTGTTCTTCTATAAACTACTTCTTTTTGATGTGCAATATAACAATCTAAAATTTGCTTAATATTGAGAACTCTTGGATAACCATCAACCAAAGCTAAGAAGTTGATGCCATATGAGCATTGCAATTGTGACTTTTTGAAAAGTGTGTTTAAAACAACTTGTGCATTGAAATCTTTTTTAACATCAAACACAATTCTCATACCATGACGATCTGACTCTTCATGAATATCTTGAATACCTTCAAGCTTTTTATCTTTAACCATGTTAGCAATTTGCTTAATAAGCTCTGATTTGTTAACTTGGTATGGAATTTCAGTTACAATAATTTTTGACTTGCCGTCATCATGTTCTTCAATCTCTGTTTTAGAGCGAATTACTACGCCACCTTTTCCAGTAAGATATGCTTGCTTTAGTGCAGCTGTACCCATAATCACACCACCAGTTGGATAGTCTGGGGCTGGCATGATTTGCATGATTTCTTCAATGGTTTGTTCTGGATTGTTGATTTCTGCAATTACTGCATCAATAACTTCACTTAAATTGTGAGGTGGAATGTTTGTTGCCATACCCACAGCAATACCATCTGAACCATTTACCAAAAGGTTTGGAAATCTTGCTGGCAAAACGTCTGGTTGCTTTAAGCTTGCATCAAAGTTTGGTGAGAAATCAACAGTGTCTTTATCTATATCACGAAGCATTTCAGCTGCAAGTTTTGATAATCTTGCTTCGGTATAACGATAGGCAGCAGGTGGGTCACCATCAACTGAACCGAAGTTTCCATGACCCTCAACAAGTGGATATCTTATTGCAAAGTCTTGAGCAAGACGAACAAGTGCTCCATAAACTGAACTGTCACCATGTGGGTGATATTTTCCAAGCACATCACCAACAATACGAGCACATTTTTTGTGTGGTTTGTCTGAGGTTATGCCTGTCTCATTCATAGAATAAAGTATTCTTCTATGAACTGGTTTAAGACCGTCTCTAACATCTGGAATCGCACGAGAAACGTTAACTGCCATTGCATAAGCAATAAAGCTTTTTTTCATCTCATCATTAATCTCAACCTCATGAATAACCGTGTTGTCGATAATCTTTTCATGCTCTGAACTAAAATCTCTTTTTTTCATATTTTGCTCCTAACAAAATCTAATTGTTTTCTTTTTTGTGGTTTTGTGCAATTTGTTTGCCTCGCTGAATTTTGAAATCCATAACTGCATCAACTTCTGCCTCTCCAAATATTTTTCGCATATGGTTTGCACAGATAAGCACGTCAGCACACTCTTCAATTATATTTTCTTTAATCTTATTTAATTTTTCAATATTTTCTGGATTTTGTTTTTCATTTTTAAATCGTAGATATTTGCAAAGTGCTTTGGTAAGTTCACTCATTTCTTCAATGCAAACATGGTATTGCATATCTTCCCCAAATTCCTCTTCTAGCTCATCATAGACTTTATTATAAAATTCTTTATCTAACATATTTTCCTCTTTTTAGAGTTTTAGTGCCTTTAAATATCTAAATCATCAACGAGTTTTGCATTTTCTTCAATAAACTTTCTTCTAAGCTCTGGTGCATCACCCATTAAAATAGTGAAGATTTTATCTGCTTCAATGGCATCTTTCATTTGAATTTGAATAAGTCCTCTATGCTCTGGATTCATAGTGGTTTCCCAAAGCTGTTCTTTATCCATTTCACCAAGACCTTTATAACGTTGAATATCTAAACCCTTGCTGCCCATTTCTTCTACCTTGGCAGCTTTTTCAGCCTCTGAATAGCAATATACTATTTGTTTTCCCTTTTGGAGTTTATATAGTGGAGGCATAGCTGAATATACGTGACCAGTTTCAATAAGTCCTGGCATGAAACGATAAAAGAATGTTAGAAGCAAAATTCTAATATGAGCACCGTCAACATCGGCATCAGTCATACAGATAATTTTGTCATATCTAAGTTTTTCTGGATTGAACTCCTGACCAACTCCACCACCAAAAGCAGTTATCATGGCTTTTATTTCTTCATTCGAAAGAATATGGTTTAGCCTTGCTTTTTCTACATTTAAAATCTTTCCTCTTAGTGGCAATATTGCCTGAAAACGTCTGTCACGGCATTGCTTTGCTGTTCCACCCGCAGAGTCACCCTCAACAATATAAATTTCGCAAAGTTTTGGGTCTTTTTCAGTGCAGTCAGCAAGTTTGCCTGGAAGAGAAGTTGACTCTAAGGCACCCTTTCTTCTTGCCATTTGTCTTGCAGCATTTGCAGCTTCTCTTGCCTTGGCGGCAGTAACTGACCTAAGAATTAAACTTCTTGCTTCATCTGGATTTTCTTCAAGGTATGTCCCAAATAAATTTGTAACCGCATTTGCAACTTCTGATTGCATGTAGCTGTTGCCAAGCTTGGTTTTTGTTTGTCCTTCAAACTGTGGCTCACGAAGTTTTACACTGACAATGGCTGTGATGCCTTCACGAACATCGTCGCCAGAAAGTTTGTCATCATCTTTTAATATTTTAAGCTTATGACCATATTCATTAATAACTTTATGAAGAGCTTTTTTGAAACCTTCAATATGAGTTCCACCCTCAATAGTGTTTATGTTGTTTGCATAGCCATGAATAACTTCGTTATAGCCATCATTATATTGGAATGCAATTTCAATTTCGCCAGTTTTATCTTTTGAAAGAGTTTCAATAAAAATTGGTTTTTTCAAAATTGTTTGCTTGCCTTGATTTAGTTCATTAACAAATTCAACAATGCCGCCATTATATTGAAAAGTTTCCTTTTTATCTACTCTTTGGTCTGCAATGTTTATTATTATTCCTTTATTTAAAAATGCAAGTTCTCTAAGTCTTTTTCTAACAACATCATAATCAAAGGTTGTGGTTTCAAAAATTTCATCATCTGGCATGAATGTAACCTTTGTTCCTGTATCTGATGCTTCACCAATTTCTGCAAGGTCACGCTGTGGAACACCACGATTATAAACTTGCTTGAAATGTTTTCCGTTTTGACGAACCTCAACTTCAAGCCACTCTGAAAGAGCATTTACACATGACAAACCAACACCATGCAAGCCACCAGAAATTTTGTAGCCACCATCACCAAACTTTCCACCAGCATGAAGTTTCGTGAGAACAAGCTCAACGGCACTTTTGCCCTCTTCTTTATTGATGCCAGTTGGAATTCCACGACCATTATCTGTGATTGAACATGAGCCATCTTTATTGATTTCAACAGAAATTTCAGTGCAATAACCAGCAAGTGCTTCATCAATTGAGTTGTCTACAACCTCACTAATTAAATGATGAAGACCATGTGTGTCAGTTGAACCAATATACATACCCGGTCTCTTTCTAACAGGCTCTAGACCCCTTAGCACAGTAATTTGTTCTGCACCATAATTATTTTCTACTTTACCTAAATCTTCCATATTTCACCTTAAATTTTTATTACAAAATTATTATAACAAACAAGCGTTTTTTTCACAAGTAAATTAGCCCGAAATTTTGTCTAAATATAATATATTTTAATATATATTATATTGAAGTTCCATTTTAAGGGCAAAAAACGGCTTTCTAGAGCTTAATTTTCTTTTTATTAATAAACTTACTGAGTTTAATCATTTATTAATTTTTTAAATTTGAAAATAAAAAGTGATAATATTTATCACTTCTTTTTTTCCATAATTTTTGTTTTTACTATCCCCTGTTTTACAGCTATTGAAAGGTAATCTTCATCAGGCTTAAACTTAAATAATGTGCCCGTCATTAAAACTTGAACACCTCTAAACTTTTCATATAAACTTTTTTGTCTGGCTGAGTCTAACTCACTAAAAACATCGTCTAGCACAAGCACTGGTTTTTCATTTAGCTCTGCTTCAAATATTTCTAGTTCTGCAATTTTGAGTGCTAGCACTATGCTTCGCTGTTGACCTTGACTTGCGAAGATTCTTGAATCATGACCATTGAGCGAAAACTTTATGTCATCTCTATGAGGTCCTATAGTAGTATAGCCAAGCTCCATATCTCTTGGTAGATTATTTTGAAGAGACTTTAAAATTTCTGTTTTTATTTCTTCGCTAGTTTCGCCCTGTGCACCAATATAATTTAAAGTTAGTTTGTCTGACCCACCTGTTATAAACTTTATTGTTTCCATGGCTGGCAAAGAAAGCTTTTTAATAAAAGACTTTCTTGTTTTTATTATGTGACCAGCAAGTGTGGCAAGTTGTTCATTCCAAATATCTATTTGTTCTTCAATTTCTTGCCTATTATGAATAGTCTTTAATAGTTTGTTCCTTTGGTCTAACACCTTAGTGTATCGTTGAAGAAGTGTGTAGTATGAACCAGAAAGCTGAGAAATGTCTGTGTCTATAAAGTCTCTTCTATCAGCCGGCCCACCACTGACAATTTTAAGGTCTGCTGGCGAAAAATAAACTGCAACCAAATTGCCAAAAACCTCACTTAGTTTTTTAACCTCGTTATCATTGATAAAAAATTGTTTTTTTAGCTCTTGACTAATCCTACATTTGAGCCTAACCTCACCATAGTTTCTTTGCAAACACACTTCTGCCTCAGAAAAGTCTGTGTCTTCTTTTTTAAGGTCAAAATCACTGCTAGTTCTTGGGCTTTTAGTTAAAGCATTCAACATTACTGCTTCAACTAAATTAGTTTTTCCTTGTCCATTTTTGCCTGAAATTAAGTTTAAACCATCAAAAAACTCTACGAAGCATTCTTCGTAGTTTCTGAAATTTTTGAGTTTTAACCACTTAACCCTCATTTAAATTCCTCTAATATTTATTATAAATATTTTTAGGTGGGTTGTCTAACAATATTGTTATTTATTATTTGCTGACAAAAAATAAATAAACACTTGCTTTTTAACTTATTTCTCAATATAATTAAACTAGACTATTTTTTAGGGGGTTTCTTTTGGAACAGGATACTTTTATCTCTACTACTAATATTGATATCCATGAGCTTTGGAATGGCATTTTAGAAGAAATCGCCAAAGATATTTCTATGCTTTCTTTTGATGTTTGGTTTAAAAGTCTTGAAATTGAAGACATTAAAAATGGAACTCTTGTTCTTTCTACTCAATCTAAACATACAAAAGATTTGCTCATGAAAAAATATAAAGACAAAATTATTTCTGCAGCTCAACGAATTTATAGAGCAATAACTGGTGTTGAAATTTTGGTTAAAGATGACGATGAAATGACTGAAGTTACAGAAAGTGCTGAAGTCACCAAAACAAAAACTCAAGCGAGGGTTGAAAATGAAGCCGAGGGAAATTCTGCTAAAACTAGATTTAGATTTGACCCAAAATATACTTTTGATAACTTTGTTGTTGGAGGAAGCAATCAATTTGCATGTGCTGCAGCAAAGGCGGTTGCCGATGAACCAGGAACAAAAATGAATCCTCTATTTATTTATGGTGGGTCTGGGCTTGGCAAAACTCACCTTTTGTTTGCCATTGGCAACTATGTAACTGAGCATCACCCAGAACTTAATGTGATTTATACTACAACCTATCAATTTGTTAATGACTTCACTAACGCCCTTCAACACAACAAGGCAAATGAATTCAAACAAACATACAATAGTGCTGACATACTTATAATTGATGACATTCAGGGTATTATTAATAAAATACAGACTCAAGAACAATTCTTTAACCTCTTTAACGAATTATATCAAAATGGTAAACAAATCGTTATTACCTCTGATAAGCAACCAAAAGAATTAAAACCACTTGAGGAGAGGCTTAGGTCTAGATTTGAATGGGGCATGATTGCTGATATTGGTGTTCCTGACATTGAAACAAGAATTGCAATTCTCAACAAAAAAGCACAAATTGAAAGATTTAATGTTTCAAGAGAAGTTATTGAATATATCGCAGAGATTTCTCCAGATAATGTTAGAACAATGGAAGGCTATTTATCTAGAACAGTTTTCTACTCTAACCTTTTAAAAGAAGATATTGTTACAATTTCTTCAGCTAGAGAAGCTCTTAAAAATATTGCAAAAGATGACTCTGAAATGATTGATGCAACAAAAATTATTGATATTGTTTGCAAATTCTATAATATTAAAAAGGAAGATGTTTTGGCACGTAAGCGAACAAAGGCAATCGCTGAAACTAGACAAATTGCTATGTATTTAATAGCAGAATATATCAATATGCCTCTTGAATCTATTGGAAATATTTTTGGAAGAGACCATGCAACGGTTATCTATGCAAAAAACAAAGTTGCTGATGATATTAAAGCTTCAAAAAAATTAGAAATTCAAATTAACGATATGAAACAAATGATAGAAGGAAAATAAAGGAGATATTTTATGAAACTTATTTGTGAAGGATTAGATTTAAGCGATGCAGTGCTAAAGGTTATTAAGGCAACTGCAACAAGAACTCCAAACCCAATTTTAGAGGGAATTAAACTTGCTGCTAGAGAAGATACTTTAACACTATCTGCAACAGATCTTGAAATTTCTATTGAAAAAACAATCCCTGCAGATGTTAAAATTGCTGGTGAAATTGTTGTTCCTGGAAAGTTCTTTGCTGATTTTGTTAAAAAACTTTCTAATGAACAAATTGAACTTTCACTTGAAGGCGGAAATACTCTTAAAATAAAATATACTGACAGTGAAGGTTCTCTTCAATGTATGAGTGCAGATGAATTCCCTATTATTAAGGAAATTGCTTCCCCTGAAAAAATTAATATTAAAAAGGTTGACCTTAAAGCAATTATTGACAAAACAATCTTTTCTGTTGCTGTTGATGATGCAAGACCAATTCTTAAAGGTTGCTTATTTGAAATTGCTGAAAACAAAATGACAGCTGTTGCTCTTGATGGCTATCGTCTTGCTATGGTTAAAGCTGATGTGGCATGCACTGCAAACAAACTTAACTGCATTGTTCCTGCAAGAAGCTTAAATGAAATTTCTAAACTTATTAATGTTGACAGCGAAGATGAAACCATTGATATTTTAGTTGGACAAAATCACCTTCTAATTGATGACGGGTCTGTTAAAATTTTAACAAGACTTTTAGAGGGTGAATTTATTAATTATAAACAAGTTATTCCATCAAGCACAACAACAACTATTCTTGTAAACAAAGCTCAACTTGAAGATGGTCTTGAAAGAGCTAGTCTTCTTGCTAGAATGGATAAAAATAACCTTGTTAAATTTGATATTAAAGACAAAGTTTTGACACTTACTTCTGCTTCAAATATTGGTAATGTTACAGAAAATATCACAATTTCTCTTGAGGGAAAGGATATTTCTATCGCATTTAATGCAAGATATCTCAGCGATTGCATGCACACAATTTCTGATGAATTTATTAAACTTAACTTTTCTTCTCAAATTGCTCCATGTACTATCTGCTCTGCAGAAGATGACAAATATTTATATCTCATCTTGCCAGTTAGAATTGTTGATTAGAGGAAATTAATATGAATACTTTTAAAAAAGATTTAGCCTGCAATATTGCCCTTATTGTTGCGTTGGTGTTTTCTGTGGTTCACCTGTTAGTTTTAACCCTTGGACTATTTGGAACTATAACACTTGAACTTTATGATGAATTTAATTATATCTTTGCATTTATTTTGGTAGTTTTGAGTCTAGCCCTCTATATTTTATCTTTCTTCATAACAAAGATTAAGGGCTTGGTTATTCCAGTTTGGTTTAGAATATCTTTCTATATTGCTTTCTTTTTATTCACAAACACCTATTATATTGTTGGGGGCTATAGAAACATAATTTCTATAATTCTATTCTTTATTTATCTATCATACCTAACAACCATGGTAAATCTTTCAGTTTTTTATAACACTCAAAAAGATGAAAAGTATAGACTTAAAACTTCTAAAAATTATATTGTTACTTCTGTATTTTTCTATTCAGTTGGAACAAATGCAATAATTGAGCTAATTATCACTGCTATTAAGTCATTTGCCTTTCCTGAGTTCAAATTTTCTACTTTAAACACTTTTATTGTTGAAATGAGTGTTATGATTCTAACAACCATTGTTATGTGTGCAATATTTTATTTATCATTATCTAAAACCAAAAAACTTATTAATAGTTGTTTGATTAAAACTGGAGTTAATTTAAAATCCGAGAAAAACTAGCAAAATGCTAGTTTTTTTTGAGCGTAAAGTTTAAGTTTATTCTTGACAAAACTATGTTTTTGCGTTTATAATAGAGCGGTAACTATGAAAATATCATAGCATTATACTAAACTTTAGGAGATAATTATGACAAAAAGAACTTTTCAACCTAAAAAGAACCATAAAAATAAAGTTCATGGTTTTAGAGAAAGAATGAAGACCAAAGGCGGCAGAAACGTGCTTGCTAGAAGAAGAAACAAAGGTCGCAAACAACTTATTAGAAAATAAAGAGGTGGTATGCTAAAGAAAGCAAACAGACTTAAAAAACGCTATCAATTTAATTATGTTTACAAGGCAGGCGAACATTTTGTTGGAAAAGCTATGGTTCTATATACATCAACTTCAAAAACTAAAAATATTAAAGTTGGTTTTGCAGTAAACAAAAAAATTGGTCACGCTTTTAAGAGAAATTTAATTAAACGCAGACTACGTGAAATTGTTTACTCAGAAATTCCTAACATGAAACAACAATATAATATTATTGTTATGGCAAGAGAAAATATTTTCGACTTTTCATTTTCGGAACTTTCTGAAGAATTTCAAAAACTTATTCTAAAGGCTGGTCTACTCAATGAAAAAATTTCTTAAAATAATTATAAGTATTCCAAAGTATTTTGCTATTGGACTTATAAGTATATTTAAATTTTGCATCTCACCTATTATTCCCCACGCATGCAAATTTACACCTACCTGCTCGGTTTATGCAGGACTGGCTTTTGCTGAGTGGGGATTTTTTAAAGGTTTGTGGCTAACAGTAAAACGAATCTTTAGATGCAACCCATTTTCTAAAGGTGGCACTGATAATGTGCCTATCAACATTAAAAAAAGATACAAATATTTTATGTAAGGAGAGAGTATGAATATATTGTCACTGCTGTCAACCAGTGTGACCGCTCCTAAGGATCTTTGGACAATTCTAATTAATGCATTTCAAAGCGGTATTCATAATTTTGGTTGGGTAATATTGCTTCTCACCATATTGGTTAAGTTGGTTCTTTCACCACTTGACTTTGGCGTTAAGTATACAACAAAAATGCAAAACTTAGTTCAACAAAAATGTGCACCTGAAGTTGCTAAAATAAAAAAGAAGTTTGGAGCTGACCAACAAAGAGTTAGAATTCAAACTCAGTCTCTCTATAAAAGAGAAGGCATGAGAACTGGCGTTAGCTGTATTGTTATGCTAGTTAACCTTGTTATGACAATGGTTGTATTTTTCACATTCTATGCATCGCTTCAAAAAAATACAACTTATCAAGCTATTAAAGAATATGAACTTTTAAACACAACATATGTTAGTTCTTTCGACTCAGCTTTTGCAAGTTTTAATGACTCTGACGACATTACTTTAGAAAATGCCAGAGAAAAATATAATGAATATTATGAAGCTGATAAATGGGTTAAGGAACACCAAGAAGGTGACGAAGGCTGGGAAGAAAACAATGCCATAATTAAAGACCAAAACACTATAGACGCACTTAAAGCTGCTAAAGAAACTGCTGAAAAAGCTACTATTAATGTTTGGAATGACTCAAAAGCTAATTGGCTTTGGATTGATAACATTTGGGTTTCAGACTCAACAACAAGACCATTCCCTACTTATGATAGTTTGCATGGAAAAGCTAGCGGAAAATTTAAGGACGAAAACGGAAATAAGTTAACATACAAAAACTATATTGAAAACAATATTGATAAAGAAGAATATGGTGTTATTGAGAAACTTGTAAACGAACAAGGTGGCAGAACTAAAAATGGATATTATATTTTGGCAGTGCTTGCAGCAGTTGTTACATTCTTATCACAATATATAACAGAACTTCACACAAGGCTCAAAAACAAAAAGGCAAATATTGTTGCAAAAGCTGCAACAGACTCTAGCATGGGCGTGAGCATGAAAATTATGAAAATTGTTATGCCAATAATTATGATAATCTTTGTTCTCACATCAAGTGCATCATTTGGTATATACATTTTGGCAAGTAACATCGCAACTATTGCACTCGGTGAATTAATTACACTAATTATTAACAAACTAACCAAAAAGAAACAAACTGAAGTTGAAGAATTTTTGGAAAAAGAAGCAAACAGATTAATTAAAAAAGGTAAACTACAGGAGAAATAATATGAAAAGTATTGAAACACAAGGTAAAACCGTTGAACAAGCTATTGAAATTGGTCTTTATAAGCTTGAGGCAAAAAGAGAAGATGTTAATATTGAAGTTTTAGAGCAAGCTGGCTTATTTAATAAAGCTAGAGTTAGAATTTCGCTAAACATAACTTCTGAAGAAGAAGCTAAGGTTAAAGAACTTATAGAGAAAATTATTTCTCTCATGGGGCTTGACCTAAATGTTTATGTTGAAGAAAGAGAAAAAGATTTTCTTGCTAATGTGACTGGCGAAGATTCTGCTCTATTTATTGGAAAGCATGGTGACTCTATTGAAGAGTTTCAAACAATTGTAAACTCTATCTATAACAAAAACAAACCTAGAGAAGAGGCTAAGAGAATTTCTGTTGACAGCAACAACTATATTGTTAAAAGAGAAGAAACTCTCACTAACCTTGCAAAGAGAACTGCTGGCAAAGTTGTTCGTGACCACAGAGACTTTAAATTTGAGCCAATGAACTCATATGAGAGAAGAATTATTCACTCTGCTCTATCTGAACATGACAAAGTTATCACAGAAAGTTATGGCAATGAACCAAATAGATATGTTATTGTTAAGCTTAAAACAAGTCTTCAAAAAAACAAAAACTATGACGAAACAAAAGATTATTTTGAAGACGACAACGCAAAAGAAGCAACTCCAAAATCTGACTTTGTTTCTGAGCAAAGAAGTGATAATGATTAAATTATTCAAAATAAAAGACGCTTAATTTAAGCGTCTTTTTTGTTGTGTTTTTTTAATTTTGATTTATCATAAATCTTCTTTTCTGTATAAGATGTAGTCTCAGAATCTGCCTCAAAAATATCTTCTGTTTGCGTATTTTCAGGTTCATTAATTATTGCTTCTGATATATCCAAAGTTTTGTCAGATGGCAACGTTTCTGAAATTATTTTGTTTGATTCCGTCTCAGCATTTAATTTTAATTTTTTTCGCATAAGTTTATTTTTTAATGCAAGTTTTTCTTGCTTATTTAAACCTAAAAATAGCACTGACACCAAATATATTGCAGTGTAAGCAACAATCAGCCCTACCATTGCAATGAAACTTGTGTAATCAATAAACAGCATAACAACAACGCCAAATGCAACAGGAATAATTATGCCTAAAGCAGACTTTAATATTGTTAGCCAAAACTTTATTATATTTATTTTTAAAGCCTTGTGATAGTAAACATTCATAACCAAGCCATTTGCAACAAGAAGTGAAATTGTTGTGCCCATTGCAACACCAATCACTCCATAAGCCTTGCATAAGAGTATGCTTATGCCAACATTGATTATCGCCATAATTAAATATGCAATGCTTCTAAACTGATGCTTATTTTTTGCTCTTTGAATTTCTATCCCTATATTTTGCATAAGTGGAATTGTTACTGGGCATATTAATAGAAGTGCAACATAATAAGATTGTTCATATCCTTTCCCAGCCCAAAATCCAATAAATTTTTGACCAAAGAATATAAAGCCAGTTAACACAAGCATTATTACAAAAAATTGAATTCTTCCCACTTTGACAAATATTTCTGTAAGCTTTTTGTCGGAGTCTTCAGAATTTTCGTTAACAATTCTATGAATCTGTGGAACAAATACATTTGAAATCGCAGTTGAAAAATTAATGTACATACTGTTTATAGTTGAACCAACTGCATATATTGCGACAGCTGAACCATTAATAACTTTTCCAAGAATTATCTTATCTGTTTGCCAATTGATTTGGTTTATGACTTCGTTAATTGCAATAAAGATTGAAAATACTAAAATTTCTTTAAATATTCCCTTCTCTAGTTTTCCAAAAGAGAATCGCATTTTTAACTTTTTTAAGCAGTAGAAAATATTTATTGCGTAAACAATTAGCGAAATTACAGTTGTTATAAACACCATTCCTATAGAGCCATAACCCAAAAATAGTGCAGCAATTGTAAGGCATGGGCTAAGCACGGTTGAAATAATATTTATTAGTTTTTGAAAAATAAATTTTTCTTGACTCGTGATATATGACGTAAACACACTCATTGGAAATGAAAGTGCAAGATTTGCTGTTAAAAACAACATTAATACTTTTGCAATCTTCATTTCTTCAGTTGTGTATGAACTATTAAAAAATATCTTTACATTGAAAGATAAAACCAAACCAGCTATGAGTGAAATTGCTCCAATAATTGAGAAAACCAGCATATATAAGCCGTTTAATTTCTTTATTTTATCTTCTGCATTTTCTGCCTTATATCTTGAATAAAACCTAATGTAGCTTGCTCCAAAACCAAGCGATAACAAACTTAGATATCCAATGATTGAACTTGCTAGATTATATAGCCCATATTCACTCTGCCCTAAAATTCGCAGCATAATAGGAGTGTAAATCAAGTTGATGATTACACTTAACCCCATTTGCAAATATTGGAGAACTATACCCCATTTTAGCTGCTTGTTCATTTTAATACCTTATTATCTTTTTAATTATTGTTTTTATTTTTCTTTTGAGTTTTTGTTTGAAAGTTAATTTCGAGTTTGCTTGATTCGCCTCTGGAGGAACTATGTTTTTATAAGCCTCTTTGACGCTCTTGTTTTTTATTTGTTCAAAAAAGTCTAATTGCGAATTTTCTTTTTCAAGTGTATGAGGACATCTGAAAAGATTAGGATTGCAACTATTATATTTTGATTTTGGAATTTTATAAATATCATAGACCGACTTTGTTTCTAAAAGCAACTTTTTTGCCTCACTTGAACAAGGAACAACTATAGAAACTCCATTTTTGTCATAGAATTTTTTATTTATCCAGTTTATGCCCCAGCAGTCACCAACAATAAAGTCTGCACCAGTGTTTTTGCCAGCATAGTTACATGTGTAACAGCAATCGTTTAGTGCGATGTCTGCAAGATATAACTTCATAAAGTCTTCTTCTGTTCGAAGTATTTTTTGTGTTTTGTCAACAAAAGTATACTCCACAGAATAATTGTCCCAAGCTGGCTCATGAAGTTTGAAATTGACATTGTTTGGAACTGCTCCATAAACTTCTTTGCATGTTCTCTGGAACAACTTGTATGGTGGAACGCCATGGCAAATTACTTGAACTAAAAGCAAGTTTTGATTGTCGCCAAATCTATTATAGAGACCTGCAATCTGGCAAGGTGTGCCACAAACCATAACTTTTTTGTTTTTAGAAATTAACTCTTTAATTTCACTGTAAATATTTGTTATGTCTGCTTGATAATATTTTGAGCCTTGAATTTTTTTTAGGTCTTCAATGGCTTCTGCCTTAACAAATTTGCTATTAGTTTTGCTGTAGGCAACACCAAAAACAACGCCACCCTCATTAATGATTTTTTCAGCAAGCATATTTACAAAACCAATTGTTGAAGAATTTGAGCTGGCATGCACTTTGTTTTTTAACGCATAAATACCCTGCTTAAATTCAAGTTTTCTATACACTTGAAGTTCTGAGCACCTATTTGCACATAGCCCACAATGCACGCATTTTTCTTCATCTATAACTGGTTTAATAAAACCTTTTTCATTGGTTTTATAACTTATTGCTCCTTTAGGGCAAATGCTTGCACACAGCCCACAGCCTGCACAATTAAAGTCTTTATCTTTTAAGTTATTGTAAACCTTCCTTTCACCAAGTGCTTTTTCTAGATATTTAAAAGCTCTTTCTCTTTCTTTTAAAATGATTTCTTCTGAATTTTTTATTTTAAACTCAAATAAGTTTTCTTTATCAAAGTTCGAAATAGTTTCAAATTTTGTATTAAAAAGTTCTTCCAAATTTTTGAGCCTAACAGACATATCTCCATACTCTCTGCCGATTCTCTCCATGTGAATAAATGGCCTATTAAAAATTATGCTAAAAACTATGGCGTGGAATGAATCAGTCAAAACAAGTTTTGCATGGTCAATTAAATATAAAAATTCGTCAGGGCTTGAAGTATAGAACCTACTTGACTTATCTGTTATTGACACAATTTTTAAATTGTTTTCTTTTGTTATGCTATTAATAAAATTTGAATATTCTTTTGAGGTTTCACCAAGTGTGCAGACAAAAATATAATCTTTTTTGCCTAGCCCCTTTGGCTTATTTTCAAGTGTTTTCCAAGTTTCTGGCTCAACCAAAAATGTTGGGTCTATGTGAGCCTCAACTGGTGTTTTTGTTAGTGGCTGAAGCACATCTTTGGACTGCACCTCACGAACCGAAATATATTCAAAAGAATCTAGGTGTCTTTTAAAGGTTCGCTCTTCTTCTTTTGAAATTTCTGCTCTTCCAACACTAGCTGCATAAGAAAGTTTTTTTCTGTCATCTATGCCAGAGAACAAGAATGATTTTAATGTTCCACCGGCATTCCAAATTTGGTCGCTTCCACAAACAAAAAAGTCATATTTTCTATTTAGTTCGCTGATGTTGTTTTGCGTATAAAGTGTGTCATCATAATGAACTAGTCTATCAAATTTTTTAAACTTTTTGTATCTTTTGTAGTTTTTATAACTTTCATAATAATATTTATTATCAACTAACTTATGAAAAAAATTTGTTTTTTTCTCTGAGTTAATAAAATAATAATTATATAAAATTGTTTTTACATTTGCATTAAACCT
>CATLBG010000011.1 GCA_949878595.1 uncultured Clostridia bacterium | reverse complement strand
TATTCAATGTCCCCCTCTTCTTTATTCATATTAAGTTTATCAATTGTTTCATTTTTTTCAATAATTTCTTCTGCAGGTGGCGGAACCAAAGTTCTGTTTTTAATTTTTATTGCAACATAAATTTTTACAACTATGTTAAGCAAAGCTAATGCAAAAGCAACAACTGAATACCAAAATGTTGAAACTTGATAAAAATATGTTAATACACAAATCATTGAACAGATTTGAATAAAATCAATTAAAAGACATTCTTTTTTTGTTATGAATTTATTTTTAATAAACACACAGTCTACAACAATAAGTGACAATCTAACAGCAAGAATCATCCATAAAAAAATATTTAATGTCAATGAGTGCAATTTATATTCATAACACATAACTGTCACAAGCGAAACAAAACTTCCAAGGTCAAACATGATAAAGATTGGCTTATAGTTTGTTATAAAAAATCCATAGTGTTTATCTAAAATTATGAACACAACAACCAAAAGCATCATAACAAAATAAACCGAGCCAACTGCGGTCAAGCTAAAAAATGCACAAATAATCATAACACATATAAGTGCTGAAAACATATATATAAAAAATTTAGGAAATTTTGAACTATTCTCTGCCATTATTTAATACCAAGTTAATTATATCAAATATATAAAATTCTAACAACTAAAATGCCAAGGTTTAGCACAACTGACAATATTTTTCATAAAATATGAAATGAGAAGAATAGTCTTCTCAAAAAAATAAGGAGGAATAATGAAAAAAGTATTAACATTTGTTTGTGCCTTTGTTTTATGCTGCACATCTTGTCTATTTTTTGTTAGTTGCAAAAAAGGTGATGATGTAGCAAACGGAAAGATAAGATTAAACGAAGTTACACACAGCGTATTCTACGCACCGCTCTATGTTGCAATCAACTTAGGATTCATGGAAGAAGAAGGAATTGAAATTGAGCTCACCAATGGTGGTGGCAGCGATGTTTCTATGAGTGCCCTTCTCTCTGGTGCTGCAGACATTGCACTCATGGGTCCAGAAACTGTTGTTTATGTTGAAAATGGTGGAAGCACAAATCACCCTATGGTGTTTGGACAACTCACACAAAAAGATGGTTGCTTCTTAATTTCAAAAACCAAAATTGATGATTTTGATTTTGCAAAAGATCTTAGAGGAAAAACAGTTATTGCTGGAAGAAATGGTGGCATGCCTGCCATGACCTTTACTTATGTATGCAATAGTTTTGGACTTAAACATAATGTTGATGTAACTCTTGACACAGACACCGCTTTCAACATGATGGTTCCTGTGTTTGAGTCAACCGATGCAGAATTCTGCACAATGTTTGAACCAACTGCTTCAGAGTTTGTTGCAAGTGGAAAAGGCTACTATGTAGGATCTGTTGGTGAATTCTCAGGCGACATTCCATATACATGTTTTATGGCATATCCAAAATTCTTAAAAGAACATTCAGACCTTGCAGAGGGCTTTTTAAGAGCAATCAAAAAAGCATATCTATATATAACAACTGAAGATTCAGCAAAAGTTGCAAAAGCATTAAAACCATCTTTTGATGGAACAAGCGAAGCAAGCCTTGCTGCTGCAATTGAAAAATATATTGAAATTGATGTTTGGAAATCTTCACCTGCAATGAGCAAAGACTCATACAACAGAATGCTCTCAGTTTTAAAGAACGCTGGAACAATCTCATCTGATGTAGACTTTTCAAAGGTAGTAGACAATTCTATTGCCAACAAAATTTAAAGTGTTAATTGCCCTTTTCTCCAAAGGAGGAATCCTTGAGCAAATTACTTGAACTAAAAAATATTAATTTAACTTATCAAACACTAAAATCAGAAACCGAAGCAATTAAAAATGTTTCATTTGATGTTGAATCTGGTGAGTTCATCAGCATTGTTGGGCCAAGTGGTTGTGGAAAAACAACAATCCTAACAATGATTTCTGGACTGATGTCACCGACATCTGGAAAGGTCTTAATTGAAGGAAATGAAATTACCAAAATCTCAACAAATGTTGGATATATGCTTCAGAGAGACAATCTCTTTGAATGGCTTAGCGTTTATGGAAATATTTTGATTGGACCAAAAATCAATCATAACAAAAATTGTCTTGGCAAAGAAAAACTTAACAAACTTATTGAAAAATATGGTCTAAAAGGTTTTGAAAAATCACGACCAACTCAGCTTTCTGGTGGAATGCGTCAAAGAGTATCTCTTATCAGAACTCTAGCACTAAACCCAAAGCTTTTATTGCTAGATGAGCCATTTTCTGCCCTAGACTATCAAACAAGAATTTCTGTTCAAAACGATATATATTCTATTATTAGGTCAGAAAACAAAACCGCAATTTTAGTCACCCATGACATTTCAGAAGCTGTGGTTATGAGTGACAGAATTATCGTTTTAACAAAAAGACCAGGAACAATTAAAAGTATAATTAATCTTGATTTTGACAAAAACCTAACTCCGTTAGAGCGAAGAAACGACCCTAAATTTAATGGCTATTTTAAAATGCTTTGGGAGGAACTTCAATGAAAAAGAAACTTAAAGTAAAAAAACAAAAAATTGTTGTTTCTAAAGAACACAGAGCTTATATTAGAAAAGAACATACAAAGACATTTTTTGTTCACTTCTTTAGAATATTGCTTCTAGTCACATTACTTGGATTTTGGGAACTTTCTGCCAGACTAAACTGGGCAGACTCATTCATAACTTCTTGTCCATCTAGAATTTGGAAACAACTAATTGAACTTTATAGCACTGGGTCACTATGGACTCATATTTGGACAACCCTAAGTGAAACTCTTCTTGCTTTTGCACTCAGTACTGCAATTGGTGCAGTTATTGCAATCTTGCTTTATATGATTTCACCACTTAGGCGTGTTCTTGAACCATATATAGTCATATTAAATTCACTTCCAAAAATTGCTCTTGGTCCCCTAATCATAATTTGGGTTGGAGTTGGAACAAGTGCAATAGTCACAATGGGAATTTTGATCTGTGTGGTAATCACCACCATCAATCTGCTTAACGGATATTTAGAGGTTTCTGATGAAAAAGTTATGCTATTAAAATCTATGGGTGCAAACAAATTTCAAATACTAACAAAACTTGTCATTCCTGCCACTCTTCCAAATTTTGTTGCTACACTAAAAATTAATTTGGGAATGGCATGGGTTGGCGTAATCATGGGAGAATACTTATCAAGTAAAGCAGGTCTTGGCTATCTATTAGTGTATGGCGGACAAGTTTATAAATTAGACCTTGTTATGACTGCTATCGTGATTCTCTGCATATTATCAGCTATTATGTATGGCATAATATCAATATTTGAAAAAATCCTAATTAAAAAGAAATAAAAAAATATACCAGCAAACATAAATAAAAGTTGCTGGTATTTTTTATTTTAATTATCTTTTTTTGTGTTAGCTTGACTAGTTTCATTAGCTTCAATTGTGCTGCTTTCTTCAATATTAGCTTTTTCATTTACTGCAAGCTTTTTATTTTTATTCCTTACTATGAGTGACTTAACAACTTCAAATAAAATAAATGCAACCACCAATATTAAAAAGGCATATAGAACTATCGCCGTATTATCTTCAAAGAAATATGATATTAGCATCATTAGTCCCCCAGCAACTGCATTGCCCAAGAGAACTGTAAGCATTGTTTGTTTTCTGCTGAGGCCAATAAAAAGAGCAAGACATGTCCCGGTCCACACTCCAGTCAGCGGCAGTGGAATAGCTACAAAACAAAATACACCAACAAGCTTTAACCAAAGCACCTTTTTTTCATTTGTTTCAGTTTCAGTTTTGCTGTCAATATTTTGTGAGTTCTTTTTAAGTTTTTTCTCAACCCATTCAGCGAGCCTCTTAAATGCCTTTGTTCTCTTTAACCAGTTAAAAAGCGGTTGAAAAGCAAATGTTAAAATAACACAAACCAAACTGCTGCCAGCAAGAGCTATCAAAAATGATTCCCAAAGAGGAAGAGCATTCTCTCCCCAAAAAGAAACTGCCGAGCCAAAAGGAATTGCACCTCTAAGTTCAACTATGGGAATCATAGAAATAATAAAGGTGGCAATTTCTGAATTTGATCCGAATATAGCAGCAAAAATTGATTTAAGCCAAGCCGACATATTTTATCTCCTATTAAAAGTTTATTATTATAAATCTAAAAGTTGACCATCTTCAAGATAATTAAGTTTATTTTTTATTGCAAATTCCTGACATTCATCATTTGTATGCACAGGAAACATCTTGCAATTTTTGTATTTTTTTTCAAGTTCAACAAATTCTATGTTTGTTAAGTGTGATCTAGAAGGTTTGCTTGCAGCCATATCAACAAAGGCATAGTTAGAGACTTCAAGCATTTCATGAAGTGACTGACAGTCTAACGTGTCAGCGGAAAAAGAAATCACCTTGCCTGTTTTATCTGCAAAAATCAGTCCATAACATTCAACTCGGCCATGATTCATCTTTTTTACTTTAATATTATATTTTCCTTCAGTGAATTCCATGCCATCATAAATTTCAACAAATTCAATCTTACTTTTGAGGAGATCAAAGTCAAGCTCATCATCTCCTCCAAAAAATAATCCACAAACTTTTACAATAAATTCAGCTAATCCTTTTGGTCCATAAATTTTTAGCTTTTTGTTTCTAATATAATTTTCTCTTATAAATCTAGTTGTAATAATCTTAAGGTCTGCTACATGATCATCATGAAGGTGCGAAATAAAAATCCAGTCAAGTTTTAAAACATCAATTGACTTAATAATTTGCTTATAGTTCCCCTCAGGAACATCAAACAAAATTTTATCATCAATAATAAAACTTGTGTTATGTCTAGAAAACCAATTACAGCTTGTTCCAACAACTTCAACTTTCATAAAGCTAACTCCTATTGGCATTATATCACAAAACTTATGCAATTCAAAATAAAGATAAACCACAAAATTAAATATAAATAAAAAAAATTTTAAGTGCAAAATTTAAGTTAATTAATTGCAACTTAAAGCTTAATTTTTATATTCTTTCATTTTCTTTATCAATTTCATTTTCCTGTCTGTTTAGTGATAATCCATTTTCACTAAACTCAAGCACATCGTCATCTTCAACAGCAAGAATATTATTAAAATTTTTTGCAAGTTCCTTTGTCATATTATATGTTGGATCTGAGGTATGAATAGGAATAAAAATTTTCTTAGGGTATCTTTCAGCCAATCCAACAATATCTTCATAGTTCATATGAGTGTAAATTTTTCCATATTCATTTTTTCCACTTCTAGCCATATCAATAAAAATGTAATCACTTTTTGAAACAAGATTTTCAACATTTTCACAGTATCTTGTATCCGCAGTAAATCCAACTGTATAACCATTTAGGCTTGTGAATGTAAATCCATAAACTACAACTCTTTCATCTCCGTGATCCATTCTATAAGGTTTAACTAAGAAAGTTGAGTCATTTTCACGACTTTTGTTAATCTCCTCAAGCGAAGTCTTATCAATCTTATCGCAAGAAATTTCACCTATCAAAAATTCTTTATTTTTTTCTTCAGCAACATCAACAAAGTTTGTTGATTTTTCAAATAATTCCTCAGTAAATTCCTCTGCTGGAGAACAATTATACATTGGTCCATGAACAAGAGAAATTAAATTTCTTATCATTTTAGAGGAATAAATCTCAAAACCTTTTTCTGGTCTAATTCCATCAACATAGTTTGCTATGGCATCATGTGTTAAATCATATAATCCTGCAGTATGGTCATTATGTGTGTGAGTGAAAAAGGCACCATCAATTTTTGAGCTATCCATATCAGTATATTTTAGTGCATGCTTAAAAGCATCCATACCAAGATCAAATACATAGTTTTTATCACCAATTTTCAAAAGATAATTTGAGTCATTTCTATCTCTATATTCCAAGCTATTTCCACTTTTTCCATTGGTTACACTTTTTCTATAACCTGTGCCAAGCACAACTACTTTCATTAATATGCCTCCTATTTTTAGTGATATAATTATATAACATTTTAAGCAAATTGTCAATATGCCTCTCTAACTATAATAGTTTATAATAAATAGAAAAATAAAAAGTGTTATGTGACACATAACACTCGTGTTTTTCAGGGTTTATAAGTATTAGAAACTTAAACGTTCTGCAAGCTCAAACTCTGCTATATTAAACTTTCTTGAACCATGAAGAGCAGTTTCAATGTCAACATAAACATATTTTCCACCCCTAAGTCCAACAACACCTGGGTTTCCATTAACAAGTTCTTGAACTGCCCTTGCTCCACAATTTGTTGCAAGATTTCTATCAAATGAAGTTGGTTTTCCTCCTCTTTGCACATGTCCAAGTATCACTGTTCTGCAATCAATATCACATTTAACAGAAATCATTTTTGCAAGATCTGTTGGATCACAAACATGTTCAGAGAGAACTATAATACTACATTCTTTTCTGTGATTTCTAGCACCAACAAGCTTATCACAAACTTCATCAATACTCCACTTAACTTCAGGAACAAGTATTACATCTGCACCTGATGCAAGACCAGCCGTGAGAGCAATGTCTCCACAGCCTGCACCCATTGTTTCTACAATAGAAACTCTATCATGAGAAACAGAAGTATCACGAACATTATTAATTAAATCAACCACTGTGTTAACAGCAGTGTCAAAACCAATCGTATAATCTGTATAGAATAAATTATTGTCTATTGTTCCAGGAACACATGCACAGAGAATGCCTCTATTAATTAGTTCTCTTGCACCTCTAAATGAGCCATCACCGCCAATAACAACAAGACCTTCAATGCCATGCTTTTTAAGATTTTCAACTGCAGTATCAACACCTGATGATGTCATAAACTCTTTGCATCTAGCGGTTTTTAATACTGTTCCACCCTGCTGAATAATGTTACCAACACTTCGCTCATCCATAAGTTTAATATCATCTTCAATGAGTCCAGCATAACCTCTACGAACACCATATACTTTAAGCCCCATAGAGATTCCATATCTAACAACAGCACGAATACATGCATTCATTCCTGGACTATCTCCTCCACTGGTTAAAACTGCAATACTATTCATAATAATCTCCTTCAACAAATTTATATTATAAGTTTTGATTTGAAAAATCAACTAAATTAAATAATCTTTATATTTTCACTTCCAATAACCACAGCAAGCTCTGCCTCTAAGGTTTTAGAAGGATCAACCATTGTTTTTAAATCATAAAGCTTTCCACCATGCTGAACAAACACTGCACTTGTTCCTGGATAACTAGAGAGAATTGAACTGACTTCATCAATTTTTTCCTTACTGCTAAGGTCAAATTTAAGATAAACTTTTCTAATAACCTCAGCTTTCTTTTCCTCTCCAAAAATTTCTTTTTTAGTTATCTCAACAATAGGTTCCTCATGTTTTCTATCTAAAAACTCACATTTTTCAATAATAATTATTGGCTTATCTCCAACTCGAACAGACACCTTACCATTAATGTGAACAATTCTGTCATTTTCAAGCTCACTTGTCATTTGAACATAAAGCTTATTAAACATCATGCATTCATATTCGCCATAAATGTCTTCCACAACAATAATTGCCATAGGTTTATTGCCCTGTTTTGTCATAATTCTCTTAACTTCAGAGATAATACCACCACATTCAACCTGCATTCCATCTTGAACTTCACTGAGTTCATCATTTGAGTTATCATATTCCTCAGAGCCGTCATCTTCTGAACTTGAGAGCATTGACGAATTAAAGTTATAATTAACCATTTGCGACAAGTAGCTATCAAGTGGGTTGCCCGATATGTAAATTCCACAAACTTCTTTTTCTTTTTTAAGCTTCTCCATATCAGTATATTCATTTAAATTTGGATAGTTAATTTTAAATGATTCTTCTTCACCCATAATGTCGCCAAACATAGAAAATTGTCCTGTCACCTTAGACTTAGCATCTTTTGCCGCACAAGCCATTGCATTTTCATAAACACTAATTAATTGACATCTATTCTTACCAAAGCAGTCAAAGGCCCCAGAATAAATAAATCCTTCAATAAGTCTTTTGTTTAAACCAAATTCAACTGTTCTAGACAAAAAGTTTTCAAGGGACTTATACTCACCATTATTCTGTCTTTCTTTAATAATTTGGTCACAAATCGCAGTTCCTATTCCCTTTATAGCTGAGAGACCAAACCTAATTGATTCTCCCTTAACTGAAAATAGTGTTTGAGATTCATTTATATTTGGAGGCAAAAGTTCAATGCCAACACTTTTTGCATAAGCAAGATATTTTTTAAGGTCATCAGATTTGTTTATACGATTATTTAGAGTTGCTGTCAAAAACTCTGGTTTATAATAGTATTTAAGCCATGCAGTTTGATATGTAACATATGAATATGCTGCAGCATGTGATTTGTTAAACGCATATGAACCAAACTTTTCCATTTTATCCCATAATTCGTTTGCAACTTTTTCTGGAACCCCATTTGCAACGCAGCCAACAACAGCAGGTTTTCCTAAAACAGATTCACAACCATGAACAAAAACTTTTCTCTCTGCCTGTAAATCTTTAAGTTTTTTCTTACCCATCATCTTACGCACAGCATCAGCTCGTGCCAATGTATAGCCAGCAAGTTCCTGAACTATTTTCATAACCTGTTCCTGATAAACAATAACGCCATAGGTATAATTCAATACTGGTTCAAGCCTAGGATCAACATAGGTTATATGTTCTGGGTTGTGCTTATTGTGCACAAAATCAGGAATTGTGTCCATAGGTCCTGGACGGTACAGTGAAACCCCCGCAACAATATCTTCAAGACAAGTAGGCTTAAGGTCTTTAAGGAATTTTTGAAATCCACCGCTTTCTAGCTGAAAAACAGCAGTTGTATCACCAGATGATAGCATTTTAAACACTTCTGGATCATCATAAGTATTCTTATCAAAGTCAATTTCTATACCACGATTTTCTTTAACATACTGAATAGCATATTTAATATCGGATAAGTTGCTTAGCCCCAAAAAGTCCATTTTTAGGTGTCCCAAGTGTTCCATTTGTCCACCATTATATTGAGTTGTGAGCTCATCACCAGACCTAGATAGTGGAACATATTCATCTAGTGGACCTCTTCCAATTATAACGCCACAAGGGTGCACAGATGTCTGCCTTGGCATATCTTCAAGTTTTATTGCTATATCAATAACTTCCTTAAGCTGAGGGTTTGCATTATAAATTTCAATAAGCTCAGGCACTGCATAGTCCACACCATAATCTTTATCACCAGGTTTTGCCTCATAAAAACCAAATGCCTTTTTTAAGATATAAGGTCTTTTAATTGTATTTGGAATAGCCTTAGTTATTTTATCAGTTTCACTATAAGGAACTTTAAGAACTCTTCCAACATCTTTAATAGCATTTTTAGCAGCCATCATTCCAAGAGTTATAATTTTAATAACTCGGTCTTCTCCATATTTTTCTCTAACATATCCAATAACATCTTGGCGTCTAGAATCTTCAAAGTCAACATCAAAGTCAGGAGCTGATACCCTGTCTGGATTTAAAAATCTTTCAAAGAAAAGACCAAACCTTAATGGATCAAGCTGAGTTATGCCCATAAGATATGCGATAACAGAGCCAGCTCCAGAACCTCTTCCAGGGCCAACAGAAATACCCATTTTTCTTGCAGCATTAATATAATCCCACACAATGAGATAATACTCTATAAATCCCATTCTAGAAATTACGCCAAGCTCATATTCAATTCTGTCAGTTAATTCTTTTGTTACTACTGGATAATGTTTCTTTACACCCTCGTCAATAATTTTTCTAATATAAGTCATAGGGTCGTCGCCATTTTCAGGAATATACCTTGGAAAGAGATAATGACCATATTCAAAGTTATAGTTGCACTTGTCCATAATCTCTAAGGTATTAGCAAGACTCTCTTCATCAAAAAGCTTTTGCATTTCTTCATAAGTTTTAAAATAAAATTCATCAGTATCAAACTTCATTCTGTCTGGATCATCAAATGTTTTACGCATATTTACGCACATCAAAATATCCTGAGACATAGCATCTTCTTTCAGAAGATAGTGAACATCGTTTGTTGCAACAGTTTTAACACCAATCTTTTTTGCCAAATTATAAAGTTTTGGCAAAACATATTTTTCTTCTTTTAAGCCATGGTCTTGAACTTCAATATAAAAATCGCCAGGTGCAAACATGTTTTTAAGTCTAAGAGCCATTTTTTCAGCTTCGTCGTCCATGTTTTCAAGAAGCAATTGAGGAATAGTTCCTGCAATACATGCCGATAAACATATTAAGCCCTCACTATATTCCTCCAAAAGAGTGTAATCTATTCTTGGCTTAAAGTGAAAACCATCACGAAAAGCAATTGCATTAAGTTTTGCAATATTTTGATATCCTTTTTCATTTTTAACAAGCAAAATAAGATGTTGAAGTTTTTCTCTGCCCTCTTTATTTTTATAATCCCTGCAAACATAAAACTCACAGCCAAGAATTGGTTTAACGATTGGCTTTCCATGTTCTTTGTAATAACCCTCATCAAGAGCAACACATGCATCAAAAAAGGTGACGGCACCATACATATTTCCGTGGTCAGTGATAGCAACTGCTCTCATTCCAAGCTCTTTCGCTCTTTTAACCAAACTATCAATTCTAGTTGCACCATCAAGAAGCGAAAATTCAGAGTGCAAGTGCAAATGCACAAAATTTTTCTCATCAATAAACTCACGCATAACTTTATGCGGACGCTTAATAGATTTTCTTTTTAAAACTTCTGGCAATAGTTTCTTTCCCTTTTCGTCACTGGCAAACTTGTGACCACGAGCTAGTGAATATAAAAGCGGTGAATATTTATTTTTCATCTTCTTCCCCTAAATTTTCTGCAAGTTCAATAATTTTATTAAATCTTTGAGCGAGTGCCCCTTTACTTATCTTGCTATCCAATACCTTCAGCAAATCACTGAGTGAACTCTCAGGATTAGAAAGCCTAGCAAGAGCCGCCTCCGAAAGAGTATCTGGCAAATTTTCAAGACCAACAGTGTTTTGCAAAACTTCAATTGCCTTAATTTGCCTAACTGCTGCAATTGCTGCCTTATCAGCATTTGCACTATAGCAGTTCATTTGTCTGTTTGTGTTGTTGCTAAGGTCACGACTTACAATATTATTTAAAATATCAAGCACAACCTTACTAGAGCCAAGAATCGAAAGAGCATCACAAATTGCATCACTACTCTTTAAATAAATTGCAAATTGCTCATTTCTCTCAACCTTTTTTGGAAATATGTCAAAATTAGAAAATATTTCAGAAACAATTTCTGCCTGAGCTTCACTGCTCATAACAACCTCAAAGTGATATCCATAAGTTCGCTTGCCAAGAGTTTCAGAGTCAGATGGAACACTGACCGTTCCACTTCCAAGAAAGATACCAACTAAAAACGCAAGCATATTCTCTTTAGTTTTCATATAAGCTTTATCTGCAACATCAGAAATTGACATATGACCATCTTCCAAAAACAGAATTCCGAGATCTTTTAATATTAACTCATTGAAGTCACCTTCAACCGAAAGCTCATATCTCTCTTTTTGCTTAAAACTTTTTACAACTTTAATAATATTAACCTTAACGCCATTGTAACAATCAATTAGTTTATCTTTCAAAAAAAGCATAACATTGTCATTTTCATTAGAAACAACAAAAGAAAACTTGCCTCCAGAAATAACCAAGCTTCCAGAGGATAAAAGTATGCCTTGAATAATAGTCTTGGCATTAGCACTGGAGTTATTTTTTTTCAAAATCTCTTCTTTAACAATTTTTGAGAACGACATACCTCACCTATGTTAATTATAATATTTTTAATTAATAAGTTCAATAAAAAAATGTCAATTAATTGACATTTTTAAATTTAGATTAATCTTTATCATCATCGCCAGTAAGTTTTGAGAAATCAACAAAAATTCCCTTTCCTGTTCTTTTTCTTGTGGCAGGCATCTTAACTTCTTTAAATTCAGCATTATTTTCATTAATCTTTAAAGCTTCTTCTGCTTTTAATTCATTAAGATATTCTTCACCACTAATATTCTCAGTTTCAGAAATTGGTTCTACATCTTTCTCATTAATTTCAACTTCAGAAGTGGTCAAAGAATCAGAAAAATTATTTATTGCCTCCAAAAACTCTTGAGTTTCATATTTTTCTTCAGACCCTTCTTCAACACTATCCTCATCAGGCTCATTATCGCTTGAATTTATTTTTGTGGTCTTTATATTGCTTGCAGGTGAAATCTGTTTTGGCTTAACATATTTATACCCTTGTTCCTTTGCAATTTTTTCTAGTTCTGCTTCTGTTTGTGCGTTTAATCTTGAAATTTCTGGAGAATCATCTGTTTCTTCTTCATCATAAAACATTTCATCAACAACAGGCTTGCCAGTCTTTTTTTGTTTTCTTTTAAACTCTTCATATAGAATATTAAGTTCTTTGTGTTCTTCCGTCATCTCATCAAAAGAAAACTCAACATTAGCAATTCTCTCTGTTGGAATATTATATTTTTTAACAATTTCAAATGCCCTGTCAACATTGCCCACATCTTCTCTTGAATGAGCATCAGAAGACAAAATAAACATACAATCGCTTGCAAGCAAGTCCTGCATTTGTTTTTCATTCCAGTTTGTATGGCGATTATTAATTTCAACAAGCACACCTTTGTCTGCACAAGCCTTTCCAATTTTAAAAAGGTCTGTTTCAAGGATAGAATCTAAATGTGAAAGTATTGTTATTGGATATTTATTAATGGCATTAATAAAGGCATTTGTTGCTTTTTGTTTTGCCTCTTCTGTCTTTTTTTGTCCACCAAAATAACTTGCAAAATCCGTTTTAATCATTCTGTGATAGCCAACAATTAAAATATCAATAAGTGCAAGGGTTTCTGCATCAACATCAATTGTTCCGTCCTCAGAAATTATATCAGCCTCTATTCCTAGAAGTGCCCTGGTCTGATACATTTGATTGAGGTCGTTAATTGTAAGTCTTGCATCATAAAGTTTATCTTTATTTGTCCTAAACCAGTGTCTGAAGCCATGGTCAGTAATAGCAATTTCTTGAAGCCCCAGCTCATTTGCTCTGTTAACCATACTTATAATAGAATCTCTTCCATGAAAAAATCTGCTATGTTTAGAATGAGTATGTAGATCCGCTAAAAGTTTCATAATCTCTTTCCACCTTTTCAACTTCTGGGATAAGAGCCACTCCATATTGTTTTAAAACAGTATTTTCCACAAGTGATGAAAGTCTCAAAAAATCACTCACTGAACCATTTTTATCATTTATAAAAAAGTTAGAATGCTTGCTGGCAACCACAAGTCCACCAACTCTTTTCCCTTTAAGTCCTGAGCGTTCAATATAAAACCCTGCAGATTTTCCACTAACTCTTCTATAAACTGACCCAAGTGAAAATCCACTTGGCTGAGTGCTGTTTCTTATATAAGTAAACTCATTTATCATGTTAATTATATCATATTCTTTTTTATTTTCAAACAAAAAAGTTGCACTTAATATAACTATACCTTTCAAATTTGAATAGTGATAATCAAACTTAATCTCGTTTCTCTTAATCTCTATTACTCTTCCATTATAAAAAGCTTGAACCTTAACAAGTCTATCTGAAACTGAATAACCAAATGCACCAGCATTGTTTTTTATTGCACCACCAACACTTGCTGGAATGCCAACAAGACCCTCAATTCCTGAGAGTCCATTCTTTTTAGCAAAATCACAAAGTTTTGTGAGCATAACCCCAGCAGACACTGTCACAAGTTTTCCATGAACATTAATTTCTTCTTGCATTTTTGTTGTAAGAATAACTGGCACAGCTGGGTCTGAAGCAAATAGAACATTGCTCAAGTTTCCTGCCACAAAATAATTCAATTTTAGTTGAAACAAAAACGATAAAAGCTTAACCAATCCCTTTATCGTTTTTGGAAAAATAACAATTTTAATTTTGCACCCAAGCCTAATTGATGAAAGGGTGCTAATGTCAAAATTCTCATGATATTCAATTTCATTTTTATCCAAAAAGCTAATTAATTTTTCCACAAAATTTCTCCTAGAGGCAATATTTGTTAGAAAATTTTAGCTACTATTCAAAAAACGAAAAAACCTTGTAATTCCCGTTAATTTCAGATACTATGCGTTGCATAATACCCTCTTTATAAGGGTTTAAACCACTAATTACTGGAATCATTCCAATAGAAGAAATCTTTTCTTGATTCTTAGAATCAACAAGCATTCTTGCATAGTCTTCAGCACTTTCAACCTTTAGTTTATCATCACTCTTTGCAAGCAAACAAAACTGCACTAAATCAGTTTCGCCGTAAAGTGGCTCATATAAAATGTCTGAAATCTTGCCACTTGAAAGTCTTCCCTCCATTCTAGCAACATCTCTTTGAGTTCCAAGCAAAATGGTGCTACCACCAGATAAAAACCCAGCATAAGCACTATATTGAGACTGAACAAAAGAATTTTCGTTTAAAATTATAGCAGAAGCATTTTCTAGCCCATTACCAGTATATGATGAAAATGCCTTTTGTGGTAACAACTTTCCACCAGCTCCAAATTCAAGCGAGCTTATAATTTTGGTAATGCCTTTTTTTGATGTTACTTCATAGCCACACGATAAGGCAATCTGTGAAAGTTTTTCAGCTCCATTAAGTTCTTTGTTTGCCTTATTTAATTTTTCAGTTGTTGAAAGCAAACAATAAATTCCCCTGCACCAAGGAACAGCCAAAAGCTCACCACCACTCACTCCTGAATCAAGCAAATCTTCTTCTAACTCAAAGCCCTTAGAACTAGAGAATGCCTGAATATAATTTTTCAAAGTTTCAGACATAGAATATGAACAAGAAAACAAATCAGGTCTTTCACCCTGTTCAAGCAAACTCTTGCATTCATATTCTGTAACAGAGCGAACAAGAACATAAGTTCCCTTATTATTTTTTTCATAATTTCTTGCAATAGCGTTTAAGTAATTCGTTTTAGAGGCAGTTCCACTTTCAAAGCTATCAATGTTCCAAACAACCAAAACTCCCTGATACTTTCCCTTTGCTCCCACAAATGCCCTAAAGATGAGCGATAGCTCATCTTCGTTAGAGAGTTTAATGAATGGCAAAATACATATGAGAACCACCACAACAACCGCCACAAACGCTCTTTTAAGCACACCAAACATTTTTTTATCCATAATAAATTTTATGAAATCAAAAATCAATTATGAAAAACCCCAAACAAAAAAATCTAACCTAAAACTCAGGTTAGATTTTTATTTTGCTTAAATTTATTAAACTATGAGCGTTTCCAGTCTGATGACCTATAAGTATTTGTTAAATAAGTTGCATTCTGAGAAGGAATATTTACAACAACACTTGTTGTTCCTGCTTTCCATCCACTAGTATTTTCAAAGGTTACTGATGTTAATTTGCTGCAACCATCAAAGGCATACCTTCCTATACTTGTAACACTCTCTGGTATTGTGATTGTGGTTAAACTGCTGCAACCAGAAAAGGCACTATCTCCTATACTTGTGATACTCTCTGGTATTGTGATTGTGGTTAAACTGCTGCAACTAGAAAAGGCATAACTTCCTATGCTGGTGACACTTCCTGAAATTATTACTGATGTAATATTTCCACAATTAACAAATGCATATTGCTTAATTGAACTTATACCACTCAAGTTTATTGAATTAATCTCTTCACCTTGAATTAATAATTTTCTTGCATATTGCAGTGGGTTTGAATCACTGCTGCCATAAAAGTTAATTTGTGTCCATTGAGTTATGGTACCTAAAAAGTTAACCGAAGACAAAACAGAGCAATTTCTAAATGCATAACCACCAATGCTTGATAGATTTTCTGGAATGGTAATTGCTTTTAAATCTCCGCAATTATAAAATGCACATTCTTCAACAATTTTACAATTTTCATTAATTTCACAACTAGTTATAGATGTTGATGTTGCTTCTATTAAAACTAAATATGGGTTATCACTATTACCCAAATATTTTGCATTGTTATATATATTATAATTTAAATTGCTACAACCATAAAAAACACCATAAAATGAACTATATCCTACACTAGTTACACTATTTGGAATTGAAATTTCTTTTAAAACTTCGCAATTATAAAATGCTTCCACTCCTATATTTGTTAAACCACCAAAAAGCGTTACTTCGGATAAGTTGCTACAATTATAAAATGTACGATCCCCTATATACTCTATACCTTCACTCAATATTACAGAAGTAATTGTTGTAGTAGCAAAAACTCCTTTGGTTCCAGAACTACTTTCTTTTATTCCGACAACCTTTTGTCCATGATATGTTGCTGGTATAACAACATCTGTTACTCCGGAATCCTTATTAAAGGCAGACACTTCAACACCACCTGTGCATGGGGAGAATGTTAAATAACTATATGCAAAGTTATAGATGAATGTTATTATTGTGTTTCCTGTTACGCTATATGTGTCTCCAGCAACTAAAATTGCTCCCTCAACCTTAAATTCGTCTTTGATGCAATCTTCCCATAGGCTATATGTTATGATTAATTTCTCACCATAGTAAATTGATTCATTATTAGAAAGTGCATGTCCGTTGCGTGTTACTGTAACACATTCTGGTATTGTTCCTATGCTATACTCTTCTGCAGTTTCTGTATATATAATGTTTAGGTTTCCATTCCCTGTGAGTTCTACTTCATAATAAACAATACCATTCTCTTCATGGCGATTTTGTAGTGGTTATTGTTAAAAGCTTATTTAATAATATCTTTATGATAATAATCAAAAATTGTTTGAGCAAGAGTTTCACCAATTCCCTCAGCCTGCATAAGGTCTTTTACACTGGCTTTTGAAATTAGTTCAACTGACCTAAAGTGTTTGATTAATGCGGTTATCTTTTTGTCGCCAAGCCCTTCAATTTCTAATAGTGAACTCTTGAGAGACTTACCTCTTAAGTTTCTATGAAAAGTTATTGCAAATCTATGAGATTCGTCTCTCACCCTCTGCAAAAGTCTAAGAGAATAATCTGACTTTTTGAGCAGAATCGGCTTATTTGATGTTGTAAGACAAATCTCTTCATCACGCTTTGCAAGTGAAATCATGGCAATGTCTAACCCCATTTCTTCAATAACGCTATATGCAGAGTGAAGTTGTCCATATCCACCATCAATCAAAATCAAATCTGGCTTTTTGCTAAAATTTTCTTTTTGCTCTATGTAATCTGTTAATCTTCTATTGAGAACCTCATTCATAGAGGCAAAGTCATTTGATCCTTCAACAGTCTTGATTTTAAATTTTCTATATTCTTTATAAGCTGGTTCACCATCTTCAAAAACTACCATGCTTGCAACCGAAAACTCTCCACTTATATTTGAAATATCATAACCCTCAATGCGTTTAAGTCTTTTTAATCCCAAAAGACTCTTTAAATCTTCTAGAGCCTGAGTTGTCATTTTATATTTCTTTTGTATCCTTTCCTTTGAATGTTCTAGATAATCCTTGGCATTTTTTGAACAATTGTCCAAAAATTCTTTTTTTGTTCCAATTTTTGGAATTATAATTTTCACAGTTTTTGAAAAAGTTGAAAGCAAATAAGCCTGCAAAATTTCTTTTTGATCATCTGAAATATCACGCAATATAATTTCTTTTGGAAGCATGCTAGCAGATGAATAATAGTTAGAAATAAACTGCACAAGCAAATCATTTTTTTCGCCACAAGCTTCAGGAATTGGATAGTTAACCTGCCCCACATTTTTACCAGCCCTTATCATCATAACATTAATATTAAATGTTTCATCTTGACTTTCAATCACAAACACATCAATGTTATTTTCGCTAGTTAAGTTTGTTATTATTTCTTTATCTATATTTTCAATTGACCTGAGTTGGTTGCGAATTTTTAAGGCTTCTTCAAATTTAAGCTGACTAGAAAAAATATCCATTTTCTGTTTTAATTGCTTTTTTATATCATTGGTTTTTCCATTCAAAAAATCAATAACATGCCCAAGCATTTCATTATACTTTTCTTCATTATCCAAAGAAATACAAGGAGCGAGACAATTTCCAATTTCACCATGCACGCAAGGTCTTGTCAAAAGAGGTTTTCCATTAAAATTTGTATTACACCACCTGATTGGATATGCTGACTTGATTAGCGAAACTAGTTCAGAAATTCTTGTTCCAGTAACATATGGCCCAAACAACAAAACATTAGATTCATTTTTAGGTCGACGCACAATTTGAATGCGAGGATATTTCTCTTTCATATCAATTTTTATATATGGAAAAGACTTGTCATCTTTAAGCAAAATATTATATTTTGGCTTATATTTTTTTATAAGGTTACACTCAAGTGAAAAAGCATCAAGCTCTGAATTTGTAATTATATATTCAAAATGGTCAATATTAGAAACCAAAGCATAGGTTTTTGGAGTTTTTTCAGTCACATCAAAATAACTCTTCATACGTCTTCGAAGAATTTTTGCCTTGCCCACATAAATAACTTCGTCCATTATGTCTTTCATAATGTAGACCCCCGAAGCTTCGGGCACTTCTATTTTAACTCTGTTTAATAGTTCTTCTCTAGTCATAATAAAATTATAACACAAAAGAAAAATAATAAAAATATAATTATGTATTTTTCTTCATAAAAAAACTATGACTTTTTGCCATAGTTTTAATTAGCTTTCTAATATGCTGGTTCATCGGTATCTCTATGTCCATCAACATAACTAATATTTGAAGTAACAATTGCCAAATTTGCAAAGAAACTTGTTCTTTTTCTACCCATATAAATTGATCCAATTATTGAGCCAAAAGTTATATCTTTACTTTGATTGAAATATAACATTTCATCACCTTCTTCAAAAATTAATTCTCCAATATTACAATGAGAGAATGACCAGTTACCCATTATACGAGTTACACTTGATGGAATTACAACCGAATCAAGCACTGCACCATCAAACACATTTGCGGCTATTGAAACAACAGGTAATCCATTATAAGAGCTTGGAATGATAACATTTTTTTCACCAGTTGGCAATCTAGTAAGCATCCAACCTTTACTAACTGATCTAAGAATATATCCATCTTCTGTTTCAACTTCTTTTGATATTGAAATATCATATACAGCATAAATATGAATATTATAACTTATACTTCCTAAGTCAACCTCATAACCATATGCATCTTCCCAGTGATCAAGGGTATAAACATTATAATTTTCACCAACATAGTCAACTGAAGGAATATCTACTGGACCATCTCCAACTTTTCCTGAAATTGAGCGAACTTCAGAATTATTTTTCCAGAAATGATAAGTTACAGTATAATTTGTTATCTGCCGTGTTAAATCATAAACATTATATCCATCATAACTTCTCATAATATATTTATTTAAAAAGCTATTAGTTCTTTTATCAATAGATGAACTCACTCTAACTGTTTCCGCATTTGCAAGCAAGCCACCAAGCACACTTGAGTCATTGCCAGTAACCTTTGCTAAAATTTCAGAACTTTCTATTGTTACTGTTTTAAGTGCAGTGCAACCACTAAATGCATCAACACCAATTGTTGTTACACTTGCTGGAATTTTAATTGATGATAAACTTGAACAATTTAATAATGCATTTTCATCTATAATTTTTAAACTTGATGGTGAACCAAAATTCACTGTGGTTAAGTTTGACAACTCCCAAGTTATAGCTAAATTTAAATTGGTTAAATTTTTGCCTATATAAATTGTTTTAACTGTCTCTAATCCATCATAAACCACATCACAATCATCTAAAATTCTAACAACAGGTATGCCATCAATCTCATCTGGAATAATTATATTTTCTACATAAGTTTTAACTTTTGTTATCACATAACCAAGTCTGGTATTTAAATATTTAAAACATTCATCTTCAGCAATCGCCTCAGTTGCTAAATTAGTTAAATCATAAACATAGTAATTTCCATCTTCATAGAAACCAAAATTATTAAGGAACGAATTGGTTGCGTTATCAGATGCTTTTAAAACTTTGATAGTAGTTGCATTTGCAATCATGCCACCAAAAATAGTAGTATTTTTTTGAGTGAGTGCAGAATACATTTCCGCCGTTTCCAAAGTAATTGACTTAAGTGAAGTGCAATCTTTAAATGCATCTACCCCAAAGCTGGTTACATTGCCCTTAATCACAATACTTTCTAAACTTGTGCAATTATAGAAAAGGTTTTTGCTAATTTGAGTTATTCCACTTCCTAAAACAACTGTCTTTAATTTTGGACAACCATAAAAAATTTCTTCACCAATTTTTGTTACTGTATTTGGAATAACTACCGATTCTAATCTTTCATTTCCACCAAAAGCAAACGTTTCAATCTCAATAACACTTTCAGGAATAACAATTTCTTTTTCAATATCAAAACAACTATATATTCCAAGCTTTATTATTGAGCCATCTGTTGGAAGAGTTGCTAATGCTGCAGCCTGAACTAAAGTTTTTGTTTCTTTATTAATTAAACAATTAACTTCATTTCCTGATAAATCTCTGCTTGAATAAATATTATTTTCTGGATCAACAACAATTGTTAAATTTCTAGAATTATTACCTAAACAACCATAAGGCTCACCAACATCAGCAACATTCTTTCCAAAATAAACATACTCTAAATCATATTCTCTTACTAATGAATTTGTCATTAATCTAGTTACACTATCTGGAATAATAATGGAAGTTATTAAGTTCTCATAAATACCAAAAACTCCATATGAAGCAACTTTCTTTCCTTTATAAATATCAGGAATAACAACATCACCTGTAGTGTTTGCATTTTTTAATGCAGTGTATGTTCCTGCAAATTCTTCTGTTCCTTCAATAAATGTAAAATTATCAGCGTTTGTTGCTGGGACAAATCTGTAGTATTCGTCATCTGAATAAGCTGCAAAAAACTCACTCATCAAATATGCATTTGTTCCATTATCGCCATCAACAATTGACTTTAAAACAAGAACTTCCTCTGCATTTGCAAGCAAATAATTTGTTGTTGCGTCAGCAATTTTCCAAACATCAGAACTTAAAATTGTTACGGTATTTAAATTTTCACAAAGATTAAAACAATTATTCCCAATAAATTTTACACTACTTGGAATTACAATGCTATTAAGATTTACATTACCACAAAAAGCATAATCACCAATATTGTTAAGACTTGCAGGTAAGTTAATAGAAGTTAAATCACAACCATAAAAAGCCTTTTCTTTTATATTTTTTAATGAGGTAGGAATATTAATTGAAGTTAAACTTTTGCAATACATAAACATGCTTTCTTCAATTATTTCTAAATTATCAGGAAGAGTAACTTGTTTTAAACTTTCACAAAGAACAAATATACTCTCTCCTAAATCTTTTACTGAATTTGGAATAGTTATACTTTCTAATTTCGTGCAATAAACAAAAGCCATTGAATCGATAGTTGTAACTTTATTTGGAATTTGAATATTTGTTAACTTTTCACAATTAGCAAAAGAAGCAAAACCAATTAAATCCAAATTTTGTGAAAATTCAATACTACTTAAATTATTACAACTATTAAAGGCTGCTGGATTTATTTGTGTGACATTATTTCCCATTGAAACAGAAACAACATTTGGAGAAATATATTCTTCAGAAACGCAACCTTCATCGTCACTCACAAAAAATAATCCTGCAGGTATAGTCACAACTTTTTCTCCAAAAGTTACTGCAATTCCATTGCCAGCTGTTCCAGCATTATTAAATATACTATTTGATTTTATTACATTAATTTCTTCTAAATTAGATCTATCAAAAATAAACAAATCATCAGCTTCAATTGCATTATAATTTATTTGTGTTAGGTTTACACTATTCTTAAAGGCTTCTCTTCCTATGGTTTTTATATTTTCCCCTATAGTTAGCCTTGTCATTTCTGCATTTTCAAAGGCATTTGCTTTTATTT
>CATLBG010000010.1 GCA_949878595.1 uncultured Clostridia bacterium | reverse complement strand
CAGGTGACACATTATTTTTTATTGCAGATGAAAAAGAAAAAGCAATTAAGTATACAAATGTTTTAAGAAATGAACTTGGCAAAGAACTTGATCTCATTGATGAAAACGATTTTGCTTTCTGTTGGATTGTTGACTTTCCATTCTTTGAAAAAGATGAAGATGGAAATATAGCATTTTCACACAATCCATTCTCACTTCCACAAAACAGTTTAGAAGAAATCAAAAAAGACCCATTTAATGCTTTAGCTTTCCAATATGACCTAGTTATAAATGGATATGAAAGCTTGTCAGGTGCAGTTCGCAATCATGATCAAGCTATGATGGTAGAACTCTTTAAGCTCGCTGGCTATGATAAGAGTGTTGTTGAAAATAAATTCCCAGCACTCTATAACGCATTTTCATATGGTGCACCTCCACATGCTGGTTCAGGTGCTGGCTTTGATAGACTTATGATGCTTCTTACTCACAATGAGTTTATTCGTGATGTATATGCATTCCCAATGAATAAAAATGCACAAGATCCACTTTGTAATGCACCAAACATAGTTGATGAAAAATTGCTTCGTGATATTCACATTAAGCTTTTAGATGAATAAAAAAACTTCTTGGGTTTCCCAAGGAGTTTTTCTTGTTAAACTTGTAAAAATAATATATAATGATTGTTATAATAGGAAGGTGAAAGAAATGTCTACAGATTACATAGTTTCACAAGTTTTTGTTGTTATAAGTTACTTGCTTTTGGCTTCAACTTATTTAGTTAAAAATAGAAAACTTTTACTTGGATTAAATGTGCTTTCATTATTTGCAAATGCTGGTGGATACTATTTGCTTTCTGCATGGTCCGGGTTGGCAATGTGTGGTGTTGCACTTCTTAGGAATGTAATTTTAATTGCACAAAATCACTATGACTCAGAAAACAAAAATCAAATTATCAATTGGGGCATATTTGTATTTTTAGTTGCTGTTTCAATTGTTTCAGCATATTTCACTTATAATGGTCTACTTAGTTTGTTCTCAGTATTTGCAACTTTTGTTTATACAGTTTCAATTTGGCAAAAGAATGAAATAATTTATAAAGCACTAGGAATAATCTGCAGTATTCTTTGGATTATTTACAATGTATTTATTTGGTCAATTTTAGGATTCTCATGTGAATCAGTTTTATTGTTTGTTGAAATTATTGGCTTAATTTTAGCTTGTGTAAAACTAAAAAAACATATCTCACAAAAAGTTAATAGCAGCACAGCAATTGATGTTCTTGATTATCAGAAATCAGTAAAAAAGCAGGAGAAAAAATAATGGAAAAATTTTGTATAGGAAAAGCAGTAAAACTTCATGGATATCTTGGTGAATTTAAGATTTCAACTCAGTTTGATAATGATTTTGATATAAAGAAAATTACTAAAATTTATGATGAAACAGATAATGAATATTCTATTAAAAGAATATTTAAAACATCTGATGGAATAGTTGTTTCACTTGAAGGTATAGGTCTAGAAAACGCAAAATTAATGATAAATACATTATTTTTTATTGATAGAAGCCTTGTTTTTGATAAAATTCTGTTTGAAGACTTAAAATTGAGTAAAGTTTTTTTTGAAGATAAAACATTAATTGGAAAGGTAACAGATGTTGCTGATTATGGTTCCGCAGAGGTTATAACATTTTTGACAAATAGAGGAAAAGAAGTTATGTTTCCAAATGTGAGTGGGATAATAATTAGCTTTGATTATAAAACTAAAACTTTAATCATAAACAAGCAAAAACTTTTAGAGGTAAGTGATTATGAGGATTGATGTATTAACGCTTTTTCCTGAAAGTTTTAAACCACTTGAAGAGAGCATTTTAGAAAGAGCAAGAAGCTCTGGAAAAATAGAAATCAATATAATAAATATTCGTGATTACTCTAAAGATAAACATAAAAAATGTGATGATTACACATTTGGTGGTGGACCAGGAATGCTCATGATGCCTCAGCCAATTTATGATAGTATAACAAGTATTGATGGGTTTGAAACTGCACACAAAATTTATCTTAGTCCTAGAGGAAAAACTTATTCTCAAATGAGAGCAAAAGAACTTGCAACTTTTGACCACTTAATTTTTTTATGTGGACACTATGAGGGCGTTGACCAAAGAATTTTAGATTTACTTATTGATGAAGAAATTTCAATTGGAGATTATGTTTTGACTGGTGGTGAGCTACCAGCAATGGTTGTTATTGATAGTGTTTCAAGACTCGTTAGTGGTGTGCTTGGTGATGATGAATCTGCTGAAATTGAAAGTTTTGAAAATGAATTATTAGAGTATCCTCAATATACAAAACCAAGAGAATTTAATGGTATGTCTGTTCCAGAAATTTTGCTTTCAGGTGACCATAAAAAAATAGATAATTGGAGACTTCAAAAATCAATAGAGATTACAAAAGAAAGACGCCCAGACCTTTATGAAAAATATTTAAATAAAAAATCCTAATTATTAGGTTAAAGAGGAAAATTATATGTCAAAAAATTATATGGACGAAAATGTAGTTGAAAAGAAAATTAATTGGTTTCCTGGGCATATGAAAAATGCATTAATGGATATAGAAGACAATAAAATCAAACTTGCTGATTGCATTTTATATGTGCTTGATAGTCGTTCGCCAAATGCCTGCATAAATCCGAAGGTAGACAAAATTGTGCATCACAAACCAATCATTTATGTGTTCAACAAAATTGATCTTGCAGATGAAAAGAGAGTTATTGAAATTCAAAAACAATATGAGGCAGAGGGAAAGATAACAATACTTTCAAATGCAAGCAGCAATCAGTTTAGAAATCAAATCAAAAATGCACTCAAAAAAGTTTTAGCTGAAAAAATTGAGAGAAATAAACAAAAGGGTATTTCGCCAACATATAAAGTTCTTGTGCTTGGTGTTCCAAATACAGGTAAAAGTACTTTAATTAATATGCTAAGTGGTGAGCGAAAAACAAAAGCTAGTAACATAGCAGGTGTCACCAGAACAAATCAATGGGTAAAAATTGATGATACTTTTATTCTGTGCGATACTCCAGGAATTCTTTGGCCAAAGTTTGATGATATAATTTCAAGGAACCTTGCTTACATTGGTTGTCTATCAGATAAAGAGTTTGATATGAGTGATTTAGGCTTTGAGCTTATGAATTTAATCTATGAAAAATACCCAGAAAATTTGCAAGAAAAGTTTGATGTTGATTTTGAATTTGATGCATTTTTAGAGCTTTATGACCGTTTTTGTATTAAAAGAGGCTATATAATGCGAAAAAATGAGATAGACTATACGCGTGCAGGCAAATCATTTATTGATGATTTTAGGTCTGGAAAATTTGGAAGAATAACATTAGAGTAGGAAAGTAATGGCAAAAGAAAAAATAGAAGTAGATAAATTAAAATTTGAAAAGGAAGAACTTGCAAACGGTCATGTTCTTATTGCAGGTATGGACGAAGTTGGCAGAGGTCCTCTTGCTGGTCCCGTTTGTGTTTCTGCTGTCATTATGCCACTTGATGATTTAATCGATGGAATAGATGATAGCAAAAAACTTTCAGAAAAAAAGAGAATAGCACTAGCTGAACAAATCAAAGAAAAGGCGATTGCATATTCTATTGCAATGGTTGATGAACAAACCATAGATAAAATTAATATTTTAGAGGCAACAAAACTTTGCATGGTGAATGCATTAAATGGTCTTAGCAAAAAACCAGACATTGTTTTGGTTGATGCCATTTCAAAACTTGCAACTGATATTCCAGTTCGTGGGATTGTTAAAGGCGACTCGCTTAGTTATAGCATTGGAGCAGCAAGCATTTTAGCAAAGGTTACAAGAGATGAATATATGAAAAAGCTAGCTGAAGAATATCCAGAATATGGCTTTGAAAAACATAAAGGCTATGGTACAAGCGAACATATTGCAGTTTTAAAAAAGATTGGGCCATGCATTTATCATAGGTTATCATTTTTAAAATTTTTGGACGAAAAATAATGTTTAATGAAAATACTTGGAAAGAAGGCGAGCTCAAAACGCAACAATATATGAAGATGCAAGGGTATAAAATTATTTATACCAATTTTTCATGCAGAGGTGCAGAGCTTGATATTGTTGCAATTTTGCCAATAAAACCACAAATAAAAAAATTAAAATTAGAGTTAAAAGAAAAGTTAAAGCAAGAGATTAATTCAAACTTAAAAAAACTTTATAAACAAAATTATAAGAACTTAAAAAAAGACTTAAATGAAATTTTGGTTATAACTGAGGTAAAGGCAAGAGCATCAGAAAAGTTTGGCGAAGGTGTTGAAGCTATAGATAGTATAAAGATGTATCACATGAATAATGGTGCAGATTATTTGCTTCAAAAATCAGAATTTAAGGGAATGCAAGTCCGCTTTGATGTTGCAAGTGTAGATTCAGGCAAATTAACATATATAGAAAATGCTTTTTGACAAAATAAAAAACAAAATTACAAAAAATACTTGATTTTTAAATATGCTTATGTTAAACTAATTGGGTGAAAAGAGTGGTCCTCTGCACCAAAGAGCTAGCACGAACACTCTAAAGCATTCTAAAAAGGAGGAGACCTTATGAATATTATAGACTCACTTGAAAAAGAAGGTATGCGTGCTGATATTCCAGACTTTAGAGTTGGTGACACAGTAAAAGTGTTTGTTAAAGTTGTTGAAGGAACTCATGAAAGACTTCAGGCATTTGAAGGCACGGTTATAGCTCGTAAAAATGGTGGCATTAGAGAAACATTTACCGTTCGTCGTATTTCATATTCAATCGGCGTTGAAAGAACTTTCCCAGTTCACTCACCAAAGATTGATCATATTGAAGTAGTTAAAAGAGGTATTGTTAGAAGAGCTAAGTTATACTATCTTAAAGGCAAGACTGCTAAGAATTCAAGAATTAAAGAAAAGAAATAAGTTAAAAAATAAGAGGAATATAGAAATATATTCCTTTTTCTTTTGCCAATTTGTTTGCCGAGGATTTTTAGGTATGTTATTATATGTGTGGAGAAATATTATGTTTTCAAAAGTTATTAGTTTTGGTCTTATAGGACTCAAAGGAATAAAAATAGATGTTGAAGTAGACACAAATCAAGGAAAACCTTCTTTTGATATTGTTGGCTTACCAGATGCAGCAGTAAAAGAATCTAGTGAGCGAGTTCACTCAGCAATAAAAAATTCAGGATTAAAATACCCGTTGAATCGTATTACGGTGAACCTTGCACCTGCTAATGTAAAAAAAGTTGGTGCAAACTATGACCTTCCAATTGCACTTGCACTTTTAAAGTCTAGTTCACAAATCACTGGTGAAAAGATATCAGAGTTTGTAATTATTGGTGAGCTTGGGCTTAGTGGAGAAATTAAGCCAGTTGCAGGAATATTACCTGCATTAATTTCTGCAAAAGAATCAGGTTATACAAATTTTATAATTCCTAAAGGAAATGCAAAAGAGGCAAGCTTTATAGAAGGCATCACAGCATATTCATTTACTAAACTTTTTGATGTTTTGGCTTTTTTAAATAATACAATAGATTTTGAACCAATAAAATTAAACGAGTGGAATATAGAAAATTTAGACAAAGTAACTGAAGATTTTGCAAGAGTAAAAGGTCAAAAGGCTGCAAAGCGTGCAATGGAAATCGCAGTAGCAGGTGGCCATAATATTTTAATGATTGGTCCTCCCGGTGCAGGAAAAACAATGATCGCAAGATGCATTCCAGGTATAATGCCAGACTTAAGTTTTGATGAGGCTCTCGAGATAACAAAAATTCATTCAGTTGCGGGTGAGCTTAACTTAGATAAGGGTGTCATTCAAACAAGGCCATTTAGAAGTCCGCATCATACAGCTTCAACTGTGGCACTTACGGGTGGTGGCAAAGATGCAAAACCAGGTGAGGTTAGTCTCGCTAGTGGTGGAGTATTGTTTTTAGATGAACTTCCAGAATATTCAAGACAGACTCTAGAAACTTTGAGGCAACCACTTGAAGATGGAATTATTACAGTTTCAAGAGCAAGTGGAACTTTTGAATATCCTGCAAACTTTATGCTTGTTGCCAGCATGAATCCATGCCCATGTGGAAACTACGGAAGCACTTCTTCAACTTGCACATGTTCAGCAAGTCAAATACAAAATTATTTAAAGAGGCTTTCAGGTCCTCTTCTTGATAGAATAGACCTTAAGATAGATGTTGAAAGAGTTGCGTTTTTAGATATGGCAAACAAGTCTATTGAAGAGACAAGTAGTGAAATAAAAAAACGAATAGATAAGGCAAGACAAATTCAAAGACAGAGATTTAAGGGAAGTGGAATTTATACTAATAGCAAAATGAACACAAAGATGATTAATGAATTTTGTAAGTTAGATGCAGAATCAGAAGAACTTATAAAAATGGCTTTTGATAAGTTTCAAATTTCAGCAAGAGGTTATACAAGGATTTTAAAAACGGCTAGAACTATAGCTGATTTAGCTGGAGAAGAAAACATAAATTCAAGCCATCTTGCTGAGGCACTTGCTTATAGAAATATAGATAAATTTGGATTATAGGAGAAATATGGAAAGAGCAGAACTTGCACTTGTATGGTTTGATTATAGTGGATTTTCAATGCATAAAGTTGAGAAAATTTTAACAAAATTCAATAAAATTGACAATATTTTTGATAAAAATATTGTTAAAAATGCGTTTTTTGATGATTTGGATATGCCTAATCTTAAGTCGAAACTTTTAAGTATAGATGAAGAAGATTTTGCAAAACAGGTTAATGATGATTTATATAAACATAACCTTTCTGCTATAACATTTGTATCTAAATCATATCCAGAAAAATTAAAAAATATTTCAGATCCGCCTCTTGTAATTTATGCTAAAGGTGATATTTCACTTTTAACAAAAAAATCAATTTCAATTATTGGAACGAGAAAACCAACAACCTATGGAAAGATAGTTTCAGAAAAATTTATAAATGAGCTATCATCAGCAGGGCTTATTACTGTTTCAGGACTAGCTTATGGAATTGATACACTTGTCGCTGAACAGACTCTTTCTGGAGGAGGAAAAACAATAGCTGTTTTAGCTGGTGGGTTAGATTCAATTTATCCAAGCCAAAATAAAGGTTTGGCAGATAAGATTGTGAGCAGTGGTGGTTTAATCATTTCAGAGTATAGGGTTGGAGTGAAACCAGCAAATTATTCTTTTATTAGTAGAAACAGAATTGTTTCAGCTCTTGGGCTTGGCACTCTCATAATTGAAGCTGGCAAAGCAAGTGGAACAATGACTACTGCAAAATTTGCAATAGAACAAGGCAGAGAACTTTTTATTGTTCCTGGCAATATTACTTCAAGTCAAAGTGAAGGAACAAACTCACTTATTGATGAAATGCCAGACACATTCACAATATCTCCAAATCGCATTTTATATAAGCTAAATATAAAAAAGAAGACAGAACACAAAAGCGAGAAACAAATGGATTTAACTGAAACTAGCATATTAGATATATTGAGTGCGGGAGAGGTCAGCTTTGATGAATTGGCAGAAAGAACCAAACTTTCTGCTTCAACACTATCTAGCAAATTAATAAAAATGGAAATGTTTGGTCTTATAAAAAAGGGTTCAGGAAACACCTATTACAGAATGTAATAGAGTTTAGAGATCCACAAAAATAATTTAAAATAAGAAAAAATTGTTTATTTTACATATTTGACAAACTAATTTGTCTTGTGATAAAGTTGATGGGAAATCGCTTGGAGGATACAAATGAAAGATTACACAATTATACTTGAAACAGATAGATTAATTCTTCGAAAATTTACAATGGAAGATGTAGATGATTTATTTGAATATGCAAGTGATCCAGAAGTTACAGAATTCTTGTCTTTTGAAACATACAAAAGTAAAGAAGAGGCTATAGATTATTTATCTAAAGTTGTGCTTCCAAAATATGAAGAAGAAAATTCATATAAGTGGGCAATAGAACTTAAAGAGTCTGGCAAAATGATTGGTTGCATTGATTGTGTGAACAAGGTTGACTTAAAAAACAAGCGAGCAGAAATTGGCTATTTGTTAAATCGTTTGTATTGGGGTCAAGGAATAATGCCAGAGGCTGGAAGAGCTGTTATCAAATATTTATTTGAAGAAGGTCTTGTTAGAATTGAAGCAATTCATGATATAAACAATCCAAAAAGTGGCAGAGTAATGCAAAAAATTGGCATGACTCATGAGGGCACACTCAAAAAGTGTCGACTTCAGAAAAAGTATGGAATAGAAAAGTTTATAGATTGTGAACTTTATGCAATTATCAATCCAGATGCATAATTTAAACAAAGTAGTGTTTAATAGAATATTTTAAAGAATAAATTAAGGAGAAATTATGAAACTCGTTCTTATTGAAGGTCCAGGTAAAAAAGATAGTGTTCAACATTATCTAGGAAAAGATTATAAGGTTATGCCAACCTTTGGTCATTGCAGAGACTTGCCAGTTAAAACTCTTGGCGTAGATGTTAAAAATAATTTTGCACCTGAGTATGTAGTGGTTCCTGATCACAAAAAATATGTTGATGCAATTAAAAAAGAGATGAAGAACGCAGAAGCCGTTTATTTTGCTTCCGACCCTGATAGAGAGGGAGAGGCAATTGCATGGCATATGTGTTATCTTCTCGGTATTGATCCAAGTCAGGCAAACAGAATCACATATAATGAAATCAGTGAAACTTCAGTTAACAACGCAATACAAAATCCAAGACCAATAGATGATAAGCTTGTAAATGCTCAGCAGGCAAGAAGAATACTTGATAGACTTGTGGGTTACAAGATTTCTCCTATACTTTGTAGAAAGATTCAAAATAAACTTTCAGCTGGTCGTGTTCAATCTGTTACGCTTAGACTTGTGGTAGATAGAGAAAGAGAAATAGAAAACTTTAAGCCAGAAGAATATTGGACACTTCAAGTTACACTAAAAAAACAAGATGGCTCAGAGGAAACATTTAAAGCAAATTTACATCTTTCAAAAGACCAAACCATTAAGTCTAAAGAAGAAATGGATAAAATTATTGCAGATATTGAGGCGGGCAAGTTTGTTGCTACAAATGTAAAAAAGTCTGTCACAAAGTCATCTCCAAGTGCACCATTCACAACTTCAACCATGCAACAGGAAGCACTTAACAAACTTGGCATGAATCTAAAAACAACATCTGCGACTGCACAGGTTCTTTATGAAGGTGTCGAAATTGCTGGAGGAAGAAAAGTTCCTTTAGTAACATATATTAGAACCGACTCTGTTCGTATAGCTCCAGAGGCTCAAGCGAAGGCAAAAAAATATATAACAGAAAAATATGGTGAAAAATATGTTGTTCCAACTCCAAGAAACTTCAAAAATAAAAAAGATGCACAAGATGCACACGAAGCTATTCGTCCAATTTCATTAGATAGACGTCCAGAAGACTTAGAGGGAAAGATTCAAAAGAATGAATATAGACTCTATAAACTTATTTATGATAGATTCTTAGCTAGTCAAATGTCAGATGCAAATTATGATTCACTTTCAGTTGATATAGAATGTAATGGTCACAAATTCAAAACCACTGGAAGAGTAATGACTTTTGATGGTTATACGGCTGTTTATAATAACCAACAAGCAGAAGAAAATGATGACAAGCTCACAAAACTTCCAAAGATAGAAGAAAATGATACTTTTACAATGACCGACAAAAAACCAGAGCAAAAATACACAAAACCACCTGCAAGATATACTGAGGCAAGCTTGGTTAAAGCCATGGAAGAAAAGGGTATTGGTCGTCCATCAACCTACACTCAGTCAGTCACAACACTTTTCACAAGAAGTTATGTTGAGCGTGATGGCAAGTCAATTGTTCCTACAGAACTTGGCAAAGTTGTTGTTGATATGCTCATAAAGTTCTTCCCAGATATAATGAATATTGGTTTCACGGCTGATATGGAAGATAAGCTTGATGATATTGAATATGAGGGCAAAGATTGGCATACAGTTCTCAGTGAATTTTATGGTGACTTTGAGGCAGCTGTGAAAGCTGCAGCAAAAGATGGAACAGTTTCAAAATTGCCAGAAGAGATATCTGATGAGATTTGTGAAAAATGTGGTTCGCATATGGTTATCAGAAATGGCAGATATGGAAAGTTCCTCGCTTGTCCAAATTTCCCAAATTGCAAAAACACAAAACCACTAGAAGAAACTATGCCAGTTGAGGCAAAGTGTCCTGTTTGTGGAAAGGCTGTTAAGAGGTTAAAATCAAAAAGAGGCAAATTCTTCTATGGTTGTGAGGGATATCCAGAATGTTCGTTCATGTCTTGGAATATTCCAGCCAATGAAAAATGTCCAAATTGTGGTGAAGAGCTATTTGTAAAATTATATAAAAACTTAAAAGTTATCTCATGTGATAAGTGTGATTATTCAAGGCGTGAAAAAATTGAAAGCAAATCAACTGAGCAAAACACAGAATCAGATAATGTAGAAGAAAGCATAAATGAGATAGATATTTTAAATCAATTAGATGAGCAAAATGAACAAAAAAGTTAATATTATAGGTTGTGGTTTAGCAGGAGCAGAGGCAGCCTATCAGCTTGCAAAACGTGGAATCTTGGTTGATGTTTTCGAAATGAAGCCAACCAAGTTTTCTCCTGCACACGAAAGTGAAAATTTTGCAGAAATTGTTTGTTCAAACTCATTTAAGAGTGCAGACCTTGCCACAGCTTCAGGTTGTTTAAAGGCGGAGATGAAACTTTTTGATAGCCTTATTTTAAAATGTGCAGAAGAAACATCTGTTCCTGCAGGCACTGCCTTAGCAGTGGATAGAAACAAATTTAGCGAACTTGTGACGAAAAGAATAAGAGAGCTAGTTGGCGTAACGATACATACAGAAGAGGTAACAAAATTAGATTTATCTATTCCAACAATTGTTGCCACAGGACCTCTTACAAGTGATGCACTTGCAGAAGAACTTTGTAAAATTCTAGGAGAGGACAACTTGCATTTCTATGATGCATCAGCTCCAATTATTGATAGCGAAACATTAGATAAAAGCAAAACATTTACTGCAGGCAGATATGGCAAAGGAGAGAGCGATTATATAAATTGTCCAATGAATAAAGAAGAATATTATACATTTGTTGAAGAACTAGTTGGTGCTGAAAGAGTAGAACTTCATGAGTTTGAAAAAAAAGAAATATTTGAAGGTTGCATGCCTGTTGAGGTTATGGCAGCAAGGGGAAAAGATACACTCAGATTTGGAACACTCCGTCCAGTAGGGCTTAAACTTAATGATGGAACAAGACCATTTGCAGTTGTGCAGCTTAGAAAAGAAAGCAACACAAGTAGTCTTTATAATATTGTTGGTTTTCAAACAAATTTGAAGTTTTCTGAGCAAAAAAGGGTGTTTTCTATGATTCCAGCACTCAAAAATGCAGATTTTGTAAAATATGGTGTAATGCACCGTAATAGTTATATTTGTTCACCAAAATACTTAAATGCAGACTTTAGTGTGCGAGACAAGGAAAACTTATACATAGCAGGTCAGCTCTCAGGAGTTGAAGGATATATGGAGAGTACGGCAAGTGGAATGACTGCTGGAATATTTTTAGCAAACAAAATTCTTGGTAAATCTCTTGCGTTTCTTCCAAAAACAACTATAATGGGAGCTATAGCAAATTATTTAGTTTCGGCAAATGAAGATAACTTTCAACCAATGAATGCAAACTTTGGAATCTTGCCTGAATTAGATGTAAAGATAAAAGATAAGTCACTCAAAAAGAAAGCTTATTCAGAAAGAGCAATAGAGAGTATAAAAAATTATAAGGAGAATAGCAATGGAATTTAGAGGAACAACAATAATTGGCGTAAAGAAAGATGGAAAAATAGTGCTTGCTGGAGATGGACAAGTTACAGCAGGTGAACATACAATTTTTAAGGGTAATGCCCGAAAGGTAAGAAGAATTTTTAATGATAAGGTTGTTATTGGTTTTGCTGGTTCAACAGCAGATGCATTTAATCTATGTGAACACTTTGAAAAGATGTTAGAAAAATATTCAGGCAATTTAGAGAGAGCAGCCGTTGAACTTGCATTACTTTGGAGAAGCGACAAGGGAATTCGTCAATTAGATGCCATGATGATAGCAGCAGACAAAAATCAACTTTTGATTATTTCTGGTAATGGCGACGTATTTGAGCCAGAGGGTGGAGTTTGTGCAATTGGCTCAGGTGGCAATTATGCACTTTCAGCAGGCAAGGCACTTTTTGAAAATACTAACTTGTCAGCAAAAGAAATTGCAGAAAAGGCAATGACAATTGCTGGAGAAATTTGTGTATACACAAACAATCATTTAACCATTGAGGAGGTGTAGATATGGCAGTAGAATTATCATCAAAGCAAATTGTTGGTGAACTTGATAAATATATAATTGGTCAAGATGAAGCAAAAAAGGCAGTAGCCATTGCACTTAGAAATAGATATAGAAGAAGTAGGCTTGCAAGTGATATTAGAGAAGAGATTACTCCAAAAAATATTATAATGGTTGGACCAACTGGTGTTGGTAAAACAGAAATTGCAAGAAGACTTGCAAAACTTGTTAAAGCTCCACTTGTTAAAGTTGAGGCAACAAAATTCACAGAAGTTGGTTATGTTGGAAGAGATGTAGAGTCAATTATCAGAGACCTAGCTGAAGTTTCAGTTAGACTTGTAAAGAAAGAAAGATTTGACGAAGTTCATGAAAAGGCAGAAAAAGCAACTTATGAGAGACTTATCACTGCACTTTTTGCTCAATATAAGTCAAAATGTCCAGCAGATATGCCAGATACAGAAGTTAGAGAAAAAATCTTAGATGACCTTAAACATCATAGACTTGATAATGAAATAGTTGAAGTAGAAGTTGCAGAAGAGCATAATCCTCAGCCAATGATGCAAGGTATGGGAATGATGGAAATCAACATTGGTGAAATGCTTGGTGGAATATTACCAAAACGCAAAAAGAAAAAGAAAATTGCAGTAATTGATGCAGAACATATTTTCCTTACGGAAGAGAGTGAAAAACTTATTGATATGGATAATGTTGGTGCTGAAGCAGTAAGACGTGTTGAGCAAGATGGCATAGTTTTTATTGATGAGATAGACAAAATTACAGGCAAAGGTGGTGGACATGGTCCTGATGTTTCAAGAGAAGGTGTTCAAAGAGATTTGCTTCCAATTGTAGAAGGATCAACAATCACAACAAAATATGGTCCAATCAGAACAGATTTCATTTTATTTATTGCTGCAGGTGCATTCCACTTTTCAAAAATAGAAGATTTAACTCCAGAACTTCAAGGTCGTTTCCCAATTGTTGTAAATCTAAATTCAATCACATATGATGACTTTGTTAAAATTTTATCAGATACAGAAAATTCATTATTAAAGCAATACACAGAGTTGCTTGCAGTTGATAATATTAAATTAAGTTTTGCTAAAGATGGAATTGAAGAGATTGCAAAAATTGCAGTGCTTGCCAATGAAACAAATGAAAATATTGGTGCAAGAAGACTTCATTCAATTATGGAAACTCTTCTTGAAGATGTAAGTTTTAATGCCACAGGTGATCATCCAGTTATAGATATAAAAGTAAATAAAGAATATGTAGATGAACATCTTTCAAATATTTGCAAAAAGTTTGATCTTAGCAAATATATTCTGTAATAGCAGCACAAACTAAAATTAGGAGAAGATTATGATAAAAGCAGGAATAATGTTAAAACAAGAGCTTGAAGATATGCTCAGTCAAAATGAAGTTAATATAATTGATTTTTCTGCCACTTGGTGTGGGCCATGCAAAATGATGGCACCAATTGTTGAAGATGCAGCAGATAGAAATAAGGGCAAATATTATTTTTATAATATAGATATTGATAGCAGTGAAGATTTAGCAAATGATTACAAAATTCAATTTGTTCCAACTTTTGTTGTGTGCAAGTTTAATAGAGAAATCGCAAGAACTTCTGGTTATATGGATTATGAAGATTTTATTAAGTTTATAGAAGATTCAATAAAAAAAGCTGAAAAATAATTTCAGCTTTTTATTTTTTTGCAATTTTTTTGTAATTATTGGGACAAACTATATAAAAACAGGCTAATTTTTGCGTTTTTTGTAGAAAAATTTATAAATTGCTATTGCATTTTGAAAAAAATAGTTATATTATAGTAATATCAAATAAGGGGAAGATTATGGAAGAAAAAACAATATATTTAGATTATGCTGCCACAACTCCAATACTTACAGATGTTTACAGAAAAATGCTTGAATGTTATTCAAGGTTTAATGGAAACAGTTCAAGTATTTATAGTCTTGGAAGAGAGGCAGACAGTGAGCTAGAAGCTGCAAGAAGAAAAGTAGCAAAAGCAATTGGTGCAAATCCAAGTGAAATTTATTTCACATCAGGTGGCACAGAAGCAAACAACTGGGCAATAAAAGGTATTGCAAGAGCAAACAAATCCAAGGGAAATCATATTATCACTTCAAGCATAGAGCACCCATCAGTTCTTGAGTCTTGTAAAGAGCTTGAAAAAGAGGGTTTTAAAGTAACTTATATTCCAGTTGATTCAAATGGTGTAGTAAACTATTCAGAGATTATTAAATCTATTGGGTCAAACACAATATTGGTTTCAATCATGCTTGCAAACAACGAAGTTGGCTCACTTCAACCAATTCGTGCAATTGCAGAGCTAGCAAATCAAAATGGAATTTACTTTCATACAGATGCAGTTCAAGCATTGGGTCAGCTCACAATTAATGTTAAAGAGCTTGGCGTAGATTTAATGTCTATTACCGCTCATAAAATTTATGGACCAAAAGGCGTTGGTGCACTTTATATTAAAAAAGGCACAAAGATTGATAAAATTATGTCAGGTGGCAGACAAGAAAACAACCTTAGAGCAGGAACTGAAAATGTTCCACTCTGTGCAGGTTTTGGTGTGGCAGCTGAATATGTTACAACAGAATTAGATGAAAAAATTAAAGAAGTTAGAATTGTTAGAAAATATTTCCAAAAGAAACTTTCAGAAGCGGTTCATAATATTTCTTTAAATGGACACCCAACTCAAAGGCTTGCAAACAACTGCTCAATTACATTTGAGGGTGCCGAGTCTGAGGCAATTGTAATGATGCTAGATAACGCTAATGTATGTGCGTCATACGGAAGTGCTTGCGAAACAGGTTCAAACAAACCATCTCATGTTCTAGCTGCCATGGGAAAGAGTCCTGAAGAAATTCGCTCAACAGTAAGATTCACTTTTGGTGCAGAGGTTACAAAACAAGATGTAGACGAAGCAGTAGAAAGAATTAGAAAGGTAATCAAAAAACTTAGAAGCGTATCTGCAATAAGAATATATAAGAGTAAGGTGGAATTATAATATGTATTCAAATAAAATAATGGAAGAATTTTTAGATCCAAAGAATTACGGAGTAATTAGAGGTGCAAGTGCAGTTGGAAAGATAACCTCAGATGTTGGTGGTGAGATTATCAAAATTTATATTGTGGTAGAAAAAGATAGAATTACTGAAGCACAATTTCAAACTTTTGGTGGAGTAGTTGCAATAGCATTAACAAGTTTTGCCACAGCTTTTCTTGCAGGAAAAACCTTGTCAGAAGCTGAAAGAATTACACCATCAGATATTTTAAGATTATCAGGTCCTGTTCCAGAAGATAAAAACTATATTGCAAGTTTAATAGTAAGTTCAATTAGAAAAGCCGTTTTAAACTACAATAATAAAAATTCATCAGAAGATTAAATAAAATAAAAAACTCTAAATTTAGAGTTTTTTATTTTTATGAAAATATATCAAAAAACGCAAAATTTCCTCAAAAAATTTTAAATTTATTTAAATTTATGCCAAATATGTATAATTTTTGCTTCAACCCCACAAACTAGCATCAGGAGGTAAAGGATGGGAGATTTTTGTAAAGGTGCCGCTTTCGGCATGTTAGTTGGTGTTTGTGTTGGTGGCATTATTGTCGCAAAAAACAAAAAGCTTGCAAACCAAATCAAGTCAAAAATGCAAACAGCTGAAGAGAAGATTATGGAAGCTAAAGAAATGGTTGAAGAAAAAATTCAAGAGGCTCAAGAAAATAGTGAGCAATCTGAAAGTTCTAGCAGTTCAACATCAAGCAATAAAAAGTCAAAAAACTAATAAAAAAAAGTTAGACATTTATTTTTATTTATGTTACAATTAGGACGTAGATTAAAAGGAGAATTTTGTGAAAATTGTAGCTTTAGATATTGGGACAGTTCGAATAGGAATTGCAGCTTCCGATATAATGGAAATTATTGCATCACCTTGCACTGTTTATAGACGAACAAAAAGTCTAAATCAAGATGCTAAAGCAGTTTCAGAAATCCTAACTAATCTAGGTGCAGGTGAAGTTGTCATAGGGCTGCCACTTAAACTTGATGGAACCGAGGGCACAAGCGTTGCCATGGCAAAAGAGTTTGGTGCAGAACTAGAAAAAATTGTTTCTATTCCAATTATTTTTCAAGATGAAAGGCTTTCAACAGTTTCAGCTGAAAGGGTTTTGATTGAATCAGGAATGAGAAGAGAAAAGCGAAAAGATAAGATAGACAGCGTAGCCGCAACCTTTATATTGCAAACATATCTAGATAAAAAGAGCAATTTGAAGGTATAAAACATAAATTAAAATAGGAGAATTTATTATGGCAGATGAAGAATTTTTAAAAGATGAAAACCTTCCAGATTCACTTGAACACATGGAAGAAGATGATGATGATGTTGTTACATTGTTATCTGCAAATGGTGAAGAGATTGACTTTGTAGAAATTGCAGGAATTGCATACAAAGGTTCATTCTATGCTATTTTGCAACCAGTAGAACTTCTTGATGGCATGGACGACGATGAAGCTTTGGTTTTCAAAGTAACAAGAGGCAAAGATGGCGAAGACAAGTTTGAAATAGAGCTTGATGACGCAGTTATTGATGCAGTATTTGCAGAGTATAATAAACTTCTTGACGAAGCTCTTGCAAACAAAGATTCAGATGACGATACTGCCAAATAAATTTAGTGAAATAAAACAAAATTTTAAGTTCGCATTTTTCTTGCGGACTTTTTTATTGAAAAAATTGTCAGTACTCCGAGACAAATTTTCAAAATCATGTTATAATTGAGTTAACGAAACGGGCGTGGGTGGATTGTTAAGGAGGGAGTATTAAAAAATAAAAATACAATATTGACAATCGGTTAAAGTGGTGATAAAATAATTTTGTTTAGGGAGGTTTGCTATGAGAAAAGGATTAAATAAAAATTATCTAAATATAAGGGTAAAACCAATGATAGAAACTCCACAAGTTGATGTTGTTCATATTGGGAAAATAATGGATAATATAGATATAATAGTCGGGGATACAAAGTTTGGTCATAAGTTAGTTAAATTTGATGATGACAAAATGAGTTTTATAAATGACGAAACAAATGAAGTTTGGAACAGGTTTTTTAATTCAGTAACTGATTTTACCAATGGCACAGCAGTTGTTCAAGATACTGCTGGCATCTATCACTTAGCAACACCAACAAGATATATCTTTCTAAGTGGAAACAAATTAGAAATTGAAGATCAAAAGAGAAACTTTTCAGATTTGTGTTATGAAAAACCAGACATCTTTATTACACATTTCTTTGACAAATGTGAACTTGCAACTTCAAAGGAACTTAGAAACCTTGCTATAGAAATGATAAAAGTTGCAGTTTTAACTGGAAGATTATTGCCAAAGGAAGCAGATAATTTATTAAAGAGAGTTAAATCAATAATTGGCAGACGTTCAACAAAATCACAAACAGAGAGAATTATGGATAGGTTAACTGATTTCCAAAATACAGATGTAGAAGAATTCTTGAAAAAATCTTTTTAAATTGCAAGATAAAAAAGAGGCAAACCCTCTTTTTTTGCTGCAGTTTTTTATTAAAAATATAATTAGAATTAAAAATTCTCTTGCTTTTTTAAAAGGCTTGTGTTATTATTCTTCTATCACACATCTGCGTGGATGTTTTTGGTGTTGCACAAAATTAAATTTTTATGGTTTTGTGTTCCAAATTCAGTTGAAGCGTAGAGAGGGATAAACAAAAAGGAGAAAAATAAAAATGGCAGTTGTATCAATGAAACAACTACTTGAGGCAGGTGTTCACTTTGGTCACCCAACAAGAAAATGGAACCCAAAGATGAAAAAATACATTTTCACCGCAAGAAATGATATCTATATCCTAGACCTTGAGAAAACAGTAGTTCTTATTGACGAAGCATATGCATTCGTTAAGGGAATAGTAGAAGCTGGCGGAAATATCCTCTTCGTAGGAACAAAGAAACAAGCAAAAGAAGCAGTTATTGAAGAAGCTCAAAGAGCAGGAATGTTCTATATGGGCAACCGTTGGCTTGGCGGCACACTCACAAACTTCAAAACTATTAGAAGCAGAGTAGATAGACTTGCAAAATTAAATCAAATGGAAACAACAGGTGAGTTCGACCTTCTTCCTAAAAAAGAAGTTTTAGAGCTTAAAGCAGAAAGACAAAAACTTGAAGATAACCTTGGTGGTATCAAAGAAATGAGAAGTCTTCCAGCAGCATTATTTGTTGTTGACCCAGGCAAAGAATATATTGCAGTTCGTGAAGCAAAGAGCTTAAATATTCCAATCGTAGCTTTAGTAGACACAAACTGTGACCCAGATGATGTAGATTATGTAATCCCAGGCAACGACGATGCAATTCGTGCAGTTAAGCTTATTGCTGGTGCAATGGCTGATGCTTGTATTGAAGCAAGAGAAGGTGCTGAGGGTTTAGCTAGAATCAAAGCTGCAGAAGCTGCTGCAAATGGTGAAACATTAGAAGCTGAAACTGCAGAAGAAGTTAAAGCAGAAGAAATAGTAGAAGCTCCAGTTGAAGAAGTTGTAGAAGAAGCTAAAAAACCTGCTAAAAAAACAACTAAAAAAGCAGCAAAAGCTGAAGAAGTTAAAGCAGAAGAAACAACTGAAGTTCAAGAATAATAAATAAAATAGATTGAATTTCCAAACAGCCTGCACGCTGGCTAGCTAAAAATTTCAATCTAAATTAAAATTATTATCTTAATTAAAGTTGAATGTTCTCAATATTATAAAATTAAATATAGAGTTTTAAGGAGAAAATAATTATGGCATTTACTGCTAGTGATATAACAACCCTAAGAGAGCAAACAGGTGCTGGTATGCTTGATTGCAAAAATGCACTAACTGAGTGTAATGGCGACATGGCAAAAGCTGCTGATTGGCTCAGAGAAAAGGGTATTGCAAAAGCTGCAAAAAAAGCATCAAGAATTGCAGCAGAAGGTTCAGTATTCTTATATAATCACATGAACGGAAAGATTGGTGTTATGCTTGAGCTTAACTGTGAAACAGACTTTGTTGCAAAAAACCCAGATTTCCAAACACTTGGTCACGACATTTGCTTGCACATTGCTGCAAATGCACCAAAATATGTTTCAAAAGATGAAGTTGATGATAGCGAGCTTCAAAAGGAGAGAGAAATTCTCAAAGCACAAGTTATCAACGAAGGTAAGCCAGAAGCTATGGCAGACAAAATTGTTGATGGCAAAATCAGCAAATTCTATAAAGATGTATGTCTTCTTGAACAAGACTTTGTTAAAGATCCATCAGTTACAGTTAATCAATTAATTAGTGACGCAATTGCAAAAATCGGTGAAAAGATTTCTGTTCGTCGTTTTGCAAGATTTGTTATGGGTGAAGGTCTTGAAAAGAGACAAGATAACCTTGCAGAAGAAGTTGAAAAACAAATTAAAGGCTAAAACTAACTTTGTTACTTAAAAAAACCAAGACAGTTATGTAGGTTTACTACACGCCTGCCTTGGTTTTTTCTTGTGCCTTGTTAATCAATTTCAGCCTTTAATTATTTTAAGTTTTTTATTACATTTATCAAATAATTTTACAAAAAAGTGCAGAAAAATCTTTGCATTCTTTTATTTTGCCCATTGACAAATTTTAAGCTTGCCCATATAATTAAATTATATGGAAGGAGGTTTTTATGGCATTAAAAGAAAGGATTAACTATGGCTATGAAAATCTCACAGAAAACTCTGGCATTGTGCTTAGAATTGAAGATATTTTAGAGGGAAAGTCATTTGATAAAATGAAGAAAATTTCAGATGACTTAGTTAGTTATTATATAGAAATTTTAAGAGACAGAATAATTGATTTAAATAGAGAATTAAAAGAACTCCCAGACCCATTTACAGATATTTCTTATTTGGATTATTTAGAAATTTTAGAGCTTCTAAAAAAAGAACCTGAAGATTTGTCTCTTGGTGAAAAAGAAAAAATTTTTAGATTATATTCAGATGGAATAAATTATAATTATGGACCACATATTAGCTTTTCACATAAAATATTTTTTGAAGAAGATTATGTGCTTGAAGATGCTCTGAAAGATATGGATATTTTGCGTGGAATTATGGTTAGAATTCCAGATGTTATTGAACTTCCAGCAAGAGAAAAATTGCAGAGAGAAATAACTATGTTGCAGAGTTATTTAAAACAGTTAAAAGGTTATGATAACAACATAAATTGCTTTGCTGTTAATAGAGAAATTTTTCTAAACAACTATACAAAAATCAGAAGCATTTTAAGAAAATTAAAGACAGCTGGCGAGAAAATTGAACTTGTTATTGATGATGATGGAAGTATTGTAAAAGAAAATAATCATAAATCAGGAGTTCCATATAGTTACACTGCAGAACAAATGGAGTTATTTGAAAAACTTTATAATGAAGACCTTGTTTCTGATATATATTTTTCTGAGTTTTTTCAAGAAAAATTTATTCCTACAAGCAAAGAGAGTTTGTGGAGTTATGAATATGTTTATGAAGCAAATTTTGATAAAAATAATATTGCCCGAATAATAAAAAACGCAAATTTAACTCCTTTTGAGTCAATTTTAGAGGCAAATAGACAAATTTCTAAGAGCAAATATTCAGGAGTAGCCACAAATAGTGAAAAAACCAGAACATTTTTAACAGCTGGTGATGCTACATTTTTATCACCAAGAGAGATGGGAAATAAGGCATTTGTTTGCACGGGCTATGCAAGTTATGCAAAGGCAATAATTGATGAACTTAACAATCCAAATATAAGAGCAACTCTTGTGCCTATGGATTTTTACTATAAAAAGACAAATCGAAAAAAATACTCCGCAACTCATCTTGTTGTTTTGGTTGAAATTGAAGATGAGCAGTATGGAATTAATGGTGCATATATTTGGGATCCAACATGGAGCACTTATGGAATTGACTTTGTTTTAAGCCCAATATCAGACTTAAAAAAGTTCAAAAAAATTTATACTCAGATTGATCACAAGCAACATTCAAAAATTTCAAAATTTTTAAAGTCTCCAAGAGAAGATGTTGCAAAAGAAAACTCAGTAAAAAACAGTGTATATGATGAATATAAAAATTTAAGTAATCCAATCAAAATTCAAATATATAGAGCTGCATTAAATGGAATGTTTGATAAACTAAGAGAATTAGATTATTGTCCCGACAGAGAGATTTTATATAAAAATAATAATGAACTTATAAATAAACTTTTTTCACAAACAGCTGGTGGACTCACAATGTTAGACCCAGAGACTGCTGATAATGATTTTTATAAGACGATGAGAGATTATTATTTGAAGCATGAACATCTTTATCCAAATTGGGCAGACAACTGGTTAAAATATAATGAAAATCACAAATTAAAATAAACATATATCATTTTAAATAAACTGATGAATATAGCATCAGTTTTTTATTTTTCGTATTATTTAAACTTAAAAAATGATTGATAAAGGAGAAAATTTTTTTATGAATATACAAAATGAAAATGTAGAACTTATTTTTGCAGAATATGATGAGGCACTTGATAAGGCTGTTAATCACTATACAGGGGAGCTTGCAAATGTTAGAGCAGGCAGAGCCAATCCACATATCTTAGATAAAATTATGGTAGACTATTATGGCACACCAACTCCAATAAATCACATTGCAAATATTTCTGTTCCAGAGGCAAGACAACTTGTTATTTCTCCATGGGACGTATCAAATGTAAAAAATATTTCTAAAGCAATATTGGCTTCAGATTTAGGTCTAACTCCAACTGATGATGGCAGAATTATTAGACTAAATTTCCCAATGCTCACAGAAGAGAGAAGAAGAGAACTTGTTAAAGGAACAAGAAAACTTGTTGAAGACACCAAAGTTATTTGCAGAAATGCAAGACGTGATGCTATTGAAGAACTCAAAAAACTTAAAAAAGATTCTGCAATCACTGAAGATGAAGAAGCAACTTATGAAAAAGAGGTTCAAAAAAGACTTGATGAAACCTCAGCTAAAATTGACAAGCTTATGGACGAAAAAGAAAAAGAAATCATGCAGGTTTAATATGTTTGAAATAAATAGCCTTATTGGTGAAACTTTAGATTTTGCATGCAAAATCTAAAGTTTCACCAATAAG